>JALYZO010000113.1 GCA_030945745.1 Actinomycetota bacterium | reverse complement strand
CGTATGTCGTGGCGGCCGATGACGACGTCGCCTTCGAACGGGTGGCGGCTCATGACGGTGACCGCTTCGATGCCGGGCACCTGTCGATGACCGCCGTTCGCACCCCGGGTCACACCGTCAACCATCTTTCGTACGTGCTACGAGAAGACGGCGGTCAGCCGGTCGCAGTGTTCACTGGGGGCTCCATGCTCTTCGGGGCGGTGGGCCGCACGGACCTGGTCAGCGAAGACCGTACCGGCGAGTTGACCAGGGCGCAGTATCGCTCGGTCTGGCGCCTGGCCGACGAGCTCGGCGACGACGTGACCGTCAACCCCACGCACGGTTTCGGAAGCTTCTGCTCGGCCACGAAGACGACGGGCGACTCCTCGACGATCGGCAATGAACGCCGCCAGAACGTGGCGCTCACCACCGAAGACGAGGACGTGTTCGTCACTGAGCTCCTCGAGGGACTCAGCGCCCACCCCAGCTACTACGCCCACATGAGTTCCCTGAACGCCGCAGGCCCGCACGAACCTGACTTGTCGCTGCCCGCGAAGGCCGACGCCGCGGAGTTGCGACGGCGCATCGACGCCGGGGAGTGGGTGGTCGACCTCCGCCAACGGGTGGCGTTCGCCTGCCATCACGTCACCGGAACGATCTCGGTCGAGCTCGGCGACCCCTTCGCCACCTATCTTGGTTGGACCATGCCCTGGGGCGCCTCGCTCACCTTGATCGGCGAGAACGCTGACCAAGTGGTGGATGCGCAACGTCAACTTGTACGCATCGGCATCGATCAACTGTCCGGCGCGGCTACCGGCGAACCGGACGCTCTCGGCCAAGGCGACGTGAGCTCCTACAGAGTTGCCGGATTCAAGGACCTGGCCCGTGTGTTCGACCGCGACGGCGTAGCGGTCCTCGACGTGCGCCGGACCGACGAGTGGGACACGGGTCACCTGCGCGACGCCACGCACATCCCGTTCTGGGAGCTCGAAGGCCGGATGGCCGAGGTTCCCGACGGCGAGGTCTGGGTGCACTGCGCCAGCGGCTTCCGTGCCTCGATCGCTGCGTCGCTGCTGGCCCGGGTGGGACGGCGGACGGTTCTCATCGATGCGGACTGGGACGACGCCGCCGACGTCGGCCTCCCCGTCACCTCCTGAGCGGTTTGTTACGGACGACATGACCATCGACGCATCCCACGGTCCCTCGATCGCGGACGCCCTGCCACGGCAGCGTCTGATCAAGGTCCTCGACCAGACGAAGTGCATCGGCTGCCACGCGTGCACCACGGCGTGCAAGAGCGAGAACGAGGTACCCCTTGGTGTGACCCGCACCTACGTCAAGTCGGTGGACGTCGGCGTCTTTCCCCAGGTCCGTCGGGCGTTCCAGGTGACCCGATGCAATCAGTGCAGCGACGCCCCCTGTGTCACCGCGTGTCCGACGACCGCCATGTACAAGCGGTCCGACGGGATCGTCGACTTCGACAAGTCGATCTGCATCGGCTGCAAGGCGTGCATCGCCGCCTGTCCCTACGACGCCATCTTCATCAACCCCGACGATCACTCTGCGGAGAAATGCAACTTCTGCGCCCACCGCCTCGACATCGGTCTCGAACCCGCCTGTGTGTCGGTCTGTCCGACCGAGGCGATCCTCGTCGGCGATCTCAACGATCCCACCTCCAAGGTGGCCAAGATCGTCCAGCGGGACACGGTCAGCGTTCGCCGCCCCGAGAAGGAAACGATGCCGGGCTTGTTCTACAAGGGGGCGCACCAGTCCACCCTCGACCCCCTCGCCGCCCGACGACCCGACGGGGGTCTGTACGCGTGGGCGAGCCAGGGCGAATCTCGCGACCCGCAACATGTGGCATCTGGACATCCAGGTCGGCGCAACTCGAGCGCCGAGGCGCTGCTGTCCTACGACATACCCCACCATGCCCCGTGGGGTTGGCGGGTCAGTCTCTATACCTGGACCAAAGGACTCGCCGCCGGGGCGATGCTGGTCCCGTTGATCCTGGTGCTGACCGGACGCCTCAGTTGGCATGACTCCCTCGCCCAGTGGGCCGCCCCCCTCCTGGCCCTCGGTCTTCTGGGCGTCACCGGAGCGCTCCTGATCTGGGATCTCAAGCACCCCTTTCGCTTCTACCTGATCTTCACGCGCCACCAGTGGCGGAGTTGGCTGGTCAAGGGCTCGTTTCTCATCGGCGGTTACGGCGGGGTCGTCGTCGTCTACCTGCTGGGGTCGGTGATCGGATCCACACTCCTTCACCAGGTGATGACGGGTTTGGTCATCGCGTTGGCAGTGGCCACGGCCGGCTACACCGCCTACCTGTTCGCTCAGTCCAAGGCCCGGGATCTGTGGCAGAGTCCCCTCCTCCTCCCCCACCTGGTCATCCAAGCCGTCATGGCGGGCTCGGCAATGATGCTTCCCCTAGCCGAACGGCTCAGCCCCCACGACGGCGTGATCGGTGTCGAGGCCCTCCTCTGCGCCGCGGCCGCCGGCCACCTGCTGTGCGTCTACAGCGAGATCACCCTGGCCCATCCAACGGCGCACGCCCACCTGGCGGCCGAGGAGATGACCCGGGGCCGCTTCGCCCGGCTCTTCTGGCCCGGGGTCATCCTGGTGGCCGTCGCCGTGGCCGCCCCGTGGATCGGCGTGGTCGCCACCCCCTTCGCGCTCGTCGGGCTGCTGGCCCACGAGCACGCGTACGTCCAGGCCGGCCAGGCCGTCCCGCTCGCCTAGGAGAAGCTCATGACCGATCATGACGGGCGCATACTCTCGGCTCTCCGAGCCCGCGTCTCCGCCGCCCGCCAGGACGTCGAAGCGCGGGGAGAGACGTTCTACCCGGGGGCCAGCCGGATCCACCTGGCAGCGTTCCCCCCGAAAGAGCGCTGGGACGACTGGGTGGAGCTGAGCTCCAAGGCCTGGCCGAAGCGCGAAGAGCACCACTACATGCTCGTCCCAACCACTTGCTTCAACTGTGAATCGGCGTGCGGCCTGCTGGCCTACGTCGACCGCGACACCATGCAGGTCCGAAAGTTCGAGGGCAACCCCGAGCATCCCGGGTCCCGAGGACGCAACTGCGCCAAGGGCCCCGCGACGATCAACCAGGTGACCGACCCCGACCGGATCCTCTACCCGCTGAAGCGAGCAGGGGCCCGAGGCGGGGGGGAGTGGGAGCGGGTGAGCTGGGACGAGGCCCTCGACGCCATCGCCGGCCGCCTCCGCCTGGCGCTCCTGGAGGACCGCCGAAACGAGATCATGGTTCACATCGGCCGGCCCGGCGAAGACGGCTTCACCGAGCGGGTCCTGGCCAGCTGGGGCGTCGACGGCCACAACTCGCACACCAACGTGTGCTCGAGCGGGGGGCGGACCGGCTTCCAGTTCTGGACCGGGATCGACCGCCCGAGTCCCGACCACGCCAAAGCCAGTGTCATCTTCTTGATCAGCTCGCATCTGGAGACCGGCCACTACTTCAACCCTCACGCCCAGCGGATAACCGAGGCCCGAGCCCGGGGCGCCAAGGTGATCGTCGTTGACACCCGGCTTTCCAACACGGCCACCCACGCCGACTACTGGCTGTCTCCCCGGCCGGGTAGTGAGGCGGCGATCAACCTGGCCATCGCGAACCATCTCATCGCGACCGGCCATTACGACCGGGAATCCATCCGCAGGTGGTGGAACTGGCAGGAGTACCTGGCCGAGTGCCGACCGGAGCTTCCGGACACCTTCGAGGAATTTGAGGCGATCCTCGGTGAGCTCTACGCCGAGTACACGTTCGACTTCGCCGCCGCCGAGTCCGGTGTCGACGCGTCGGTCATCAAGGAGGTCGCCGCCGTCGTCGCCGCCGGCGGCAACCGCTTCTCGTGCCACTCGTGGCGTTCCGCGGCAGCGTCCAACCTGGGCGGCTGGCAGGTGTCGCGCACGCTCTTCTTTGTGGCTGCCCTCCTGGGAGCGGTAGCTCATGAAGGGGGGACATTCCCCAACGCCTACAACAAATTCGTGCCCGAGCCCATCCACACGCCCCCCCATCCCGGAGTGTGGCAGGAGCTTTCGTGGCCACTCGAGTTCCCCGTCGCCCAAAACGAGATGTCCTTCCTCCTCCCCCATTTCCTCAAAGACGGGCGGGGCCGCCTCGACACCTATTTCATCCGGGTCTACAACCCGGTGTGGACCAACCCCGACGGCCTGTCGTGGATGGAGGTGCTGACCGACGAGGACAAGATCGGCTGTTTCGTGGCGTTGACCCCGACGTGGAACGAGTCGGCCTACTACGCAGACTATGTGCTCCCGATGGGTCACAGCTCGGAGCGACACGACACCCACTCCTATGAACAGTACGACGGCCAATGGGTGGGGTTTCGCCAGCCCGTGCTCCGAGCGGCACGCGAGCGGATGGGCGAGAAGGTTACCGACACCCGACAGGTCAACCCCGGTGAGGTGTGGGAGGAGAACGAGTGGTGGATCGAGCTGTCCTGGCGAATCGACCCGGACGGGCGCATGGGGATCCGCCAGTACCACGAATCGAAAGCCCGGCCCGGCGAGAAGCTCACCGTCGACGAGTACTACGGCTGGATGTTCGAGAACTCCGTCCCCGGCCTGCCCGAGCGGGCCAAGAAGGACGGACTGACTCCGCTGGAGTGGATGCGCCGGTACGGGGCCTTCGAGATCACCCGCGCTCAGGGCGCCATCCACGAGGAGGAGATCCCGGCCGAGCAACTCGCCGATGTCCATGTCAACTCGATCGGGCGAGTGTTCACCTCCACCGCCGAGCCGGCGAACCCCAACATCGTCCCCATGGCTGCGCCCGAGCCCGACGACCAGGGTCGCCGGCCCGTCGGAGTCGAGGTCGACGGTGTGGTCCGGCGGGGCTTCCCGACCCCGTCGGGGCGGCTCGAGTTCTGGTCGTCCACCCTGGCAACGTGGGGATGGCCCGAGCATGCGCTGCCCGGCTACATCCGCAGCCATGTTCACCCAGCCAACATGGCCGCCGACCAGATGGTGCTGCTTTCGACCTTCCGGCTGCCCACCCAGATCCACACCCGGTCCGCGAACAGCAAGTGGCTCGACGAGCTCGCCCACACCAACCCGGTGTGGATCCACCCCACCGACGCCGCCCGACTGGGGATCGCCCGCACCGGCGATCTGGTCCGGGTGAGCACCGACATCGGCTACTTCGTGGCCAAAGCATGGATCACCGAAGGCATCCGCCCCGGTGTGGTTGCCTGCTCGCATCACATGGGCCGCTGGAAGCTGACCAACCAGACCGAAGGAGTCGGAGCGATGATGGCCACCGTCGACCTCATCCGCGACCGTGAAGGCTGGGCCATGCACCGCAAAGAGTCAGCCGGTCCGTACCCGTCCTCCGATCCCGACACCGCCCGCGTCTGGTGGAACGACACCGGGGTGCACCAAAACCTCACCTTCCCTGTGCACCCCGATCCGATCTCCGGGATGCACTGCTGGCACCAAGCCGTCCGGGTCACCCTGGCCCGACCTGGCGACACGCACGGCGACATCACCGTCGACACCGACAAAGCCCGCCACGTCTACCGGGCCTGGATGACCGAGACCAGACCCGCCGGGCAGTACTCGCCCGACGGTACCCGCCGGCCGTCATGGCTCATGCGACCCCTCAAACCGTCTGCGGACACCTTCGTGCTCGGACCAGCGTCGGGTGAGCGAGCGGGATGACCAATCACCGACCACTGCTGCACTCGGCGGGCCGTTGGGAGCTGATCCGGATGCTCGGCGCGATCTGTGACACTCCTGAGGTGGCGGTCGTGGCTGCCCGGTACCTCGACCTGGGAGAGCTCAAAAGCTCAGCGCACACGCAGGTGTTCGTGATGAACGCCCCGCCTTACGCAGCGATCCACCTCGGCGGCGAAGGACAGCTCGGCGGCGACGCCGCGGACCGGGTCGGCGGGTTCTGGCGGGCCCTGGGCCTGGTCCCGCCCGTCCAACCGGACCACCTGAGCGCCCTCCTGGCCCTCTACGCCCACCTCGGCGAAGCCGGCGACGATGCAACCAAACCCGACACGCGCTCTGCGCTGACCCGGATGCGCCACGCCCTCATCTGGGAGCACCTGTGGTCCTGGATCCCGGGCTATGCCCAGGCCATCACCGACCTTGACGTCCCGATTCTCTCCCCCTGGGCGGTGGTGCTGAGGGAGGTGCTGGCCGCCGAGCTCGATGATGGCATCGGCGGCCTCGAGACCGTGCTGCCCGCCGCTCTGCGCGACGCCCCCTCGCCCCTGAGCACCAGCGACAACCTCAGCGACCTCCTCGACGGGCTGATCGCCCCCATCCGCTGCGGGATCGTCATCACCCGCCAAACCCTGGCCAAAGCCACCGGGGACGTGGGTGTCGGCCACCGGATCGGCGAGCGGCGCTTCACCCTACGGGCCATGCTTGAACAGGACACCACGGCCACCCTGAGATGGCTGGCGACCGAGACCAGACGCTGGCACGACCTTCGAATTGATCCGGGCTCGTCACTCAAGCTCGATGGGGCCCTGGCGTGGTGGGCCGAGCGCAGCGCCCAGGTAGCAGGGGCTCTCGCTGTCCTGGCGAAGGGCTCAGCACCTGACAGACCCGAAGCATTCGGTTCTATCCGGGTCGATTCCGGTGTCGGCACCTGAGCACCCATGTCCCACCGCCTCACTGTGGAGGCTGCCCTCGACTCGGTTGCGACCGATCCGCCTCTGATGCCTTCGGACGATGGCGTATATCCGCCGTCAGGAGCTCGCCGATTCGGTGTCGAAGACGTCTTCGGGCCGGTTTCCCAAGAGCCGATCCTTGAGCACCCGCTTCAGCTCGGAAAGACGACGCTCGTCTGTCGAGCTCCGGTGCTCCTGGCGCGCCAGAGCGACGAACTCGTCAGTCACGATGCCTTCCCTTACCAGCAGCGTCACGGCCCGGTCTCGATACGCCAGATGGAATATGAACGCTTCGAGGGTGGCCCCCCGGTCAGGACGCTCGAGGCCCCCATCGACGACGTAGCGTCCCTCGGTCACACCACGAGTCACCAATTCGAAACCGTCACGCGCCCCAGGACCACGAAAGGCAGTCCTGATCGTGATCTCTCGTCGCTCGATCCCTCCAACGGGACCGAGCAGTGGAAACGCAAGACGCATCGCCTGGTAGGCCAGAGCCACACCCGCCGGGCTCCCGGGACCGCTGTATCGCAGCATCTCATCGAACGAGAACTTCAGCGATGTCGCGTCGTCGACCACCACGACCGGGCTCTGTTTGATCAAGGATCTTGAGAAGCGAGGGTCGCTCATCGCAGCGTCGACGCAACGGTGACTGCGCTGACCGGGTCCTGAGGCCCGAGGCAGAGCTTGTCGACCGCCCGCTGGACGTGACACCAAGGAAGTCGCAGCTGCTGCAGCCGCTCCAGCGTCCCGACCAAGAGCTCGACGCCCTCAGGGAGGGTCCGCAGCAACCCACCTCGCTCGAACGCAGCGTAGGGCGACTTCTCTGTCGGGTCGATCACCAGGTTCGCCCCACTGATGACCGCCAGCCCGATCGGGCCGCAGCCGATCACGACCGCTACCGTGCCCCGTCCCACCTCGCCCCGCCACACGGCGTTGAAGCCGATGGCCATTGGCTCGGTCGGCGCGGCGACGTCGGCTGGCAGCCCGTTGGGCATGGGCATCATCAGCGACTCCTCGACAAGCACTCGCTCGGCGTACGCACCAGGCGCCGCAGTGGAGAGGCCGGTCGGAAGATCGTCTCCGGGTCCGCCGGTATCGTCCGCTGGACCTCAAACCGGTCGCTCCTCATCTGCTCATCCTGTCACTGGCTGCACGACTGTGCTCCCATGGCCGGCGTTGCGTGCCTGAGGCGACATCCCCGTCCGGGGCCGTCGCAGTGGAGTACGGTCGGCGGGATGGTCGAACGGCAGCACTTCAGCGTGGGCGCCGAGAAGACTCGGGTTTCGAGAGCCGGCACTCTCGCCTCCCGACGTACCGGCCAGCGCGTCTCGCCGAACGACCACTTCGCTCAGCACGCGGTCGACATCGATGGCTACACCCTCTGTCGCTCGGTTCGATGGCCGGCGGCGACCACATTCCCAGATCTGGACTGGGAGGATTCGGCCCCTCAGGCCCGCTGCCCGGACTGCACGGCGGCCTATGAGGACGTGAACCCCCCGGCGGGCTGACAAGCCCTGGTCGCCAGTGGCCAGCGGGGCGTTACCGACAGACCACTGGATCGGGTTACAATCTGATGACTCCCTGCGGCATCGACGCTTCGATCATGCCGCCCCTTGCCCGTCAGAGAGGCGCACGAATGCTCACAGCCGCCCAGCGGGCAGACATTCTCGGTTTTGTTGCCGAGGCGGACCTCGACCCCTTGGTGATCACCGACGAAGACATCTGGTACGCCTTCCTGTCGTCGCTCTTTGCGGCCGGCAAGACGCTGAAGGACCTGAAGTTGAGCCCGGCCAACCAGCCCGAGATCATGGCCTGCCTGCGTCGCGCCCCGTCGGTGGCACCGCGCACGTTCGGCCGGGGCAATGAGCGCTTCGTGCGGTCCTCCCCCGCGTCCACCCAGCCGACCGACTGACGGCAGCGGGCACCTGCTGACGCCTACGGGGAGGCGTGGATCGCCGTCTCGAAGTCGACGTACATCTTCATCGCCTCGGAAGTCACGAAGGGGAGGAACTGGGTGTAGATCCTCGTAAGCCCGCTCGGCGCCGACCAGGCAGGTCGCGGGTGTTGACCAGCAACCGTAGCCCCACTCGTGGTCACGCCCGGCCCCGAATGCGTCGAGCCTGCCACCTCCCCGGAATGACCCCCGTCTTCTCACCCGTGGTCATGTTGCATCACCGGGCGGCGGACGCAACAAGGGCCCGGGAGACGTTCGGCGATGTGCCACCCGGCGACAGAGTGTCGGGCAGCGACGGTATCGGTCGCTCAGCGTCACCGCGTCGCTGAACGTCACATCGTCGCACCGCGGCGCAGGCAAGTCACCTTCGGAGATCGGCCGCCACCTCCCGGTTGGACATCCCTGACGCCACCAGGGTGTCAGCTGACGGCGCGTGGACTGCGGGTGTGGGGCGGGCGCGTCGCCGGCCGTCGGGCCTGCAGAGCGAACCAGATGAGGGGGATCTGCAGGGGAAAGCGGATCCAGTCCTCGACCTTGGTGGCCAGGACATGGCCGTCCTGGGCGCTGATGGCCATCTGCAGGTTCGCCGGCCAGATGGCCACCAGGAGCACCGCGGCGGCGATGCCCGCCCACCGATCCCGCCGCCACAGCCCGGCGGCGCAGATTAGCTCGGCCACCCCGCTGAGGTAGACCAGTGCGGTCTTGGCCGGGAGGGGGTCCGGGACGATGCGGGTGAACGTCGCCGGATGAACCAGATGGATCACCCCGCTGAGGGTGAAGGCGGCGGCAACGATCCATGGTGTCCGTCGCCGCCAGCGCTCCCGTCTCTCGGCCCGTTCGCACGCCACCGCCGCACCCTACGGGCCACGTCCTCCCTTGACGGCGGGGCAATTCTCCATAAAGATGACCAAATTGGTCGGATTAAGTGCGCACAGGCTGCCGCCGCACGAGAGGAAGGCTCCCAATGACCGTACGTGACGAGGTTCTCGAAGCAAACGAGGCGTATGCCGCTTCGTTCGGCGCCAAGGCCGAGCTGGCGATGCCCCCCGCCCGCCACTTCGCCATCCTCACCTGCATGGACGCCCGCCTTGACCCAGCCAAGTACGCGGGCCTGAGCGAAGGGGACGCCCACGTCATCCGCAACGCCGGCGGTCGGGCCAGCGACGACGCCATCCGTTCGCTGGTGATCTCCTACAAGCTGCTGGGCACCAGCGAGTGGTTCGTGATCCATCACACGGGCTGCGGCATGGAGTACTTCACCGACGACGTGATGCGGGGCTTGTTGGCCAGCAGCCTGGAGACCGCCGAGATCGGCGAGGGGGGCTTTCGCGACGTGGGGGCCGGGCCCGGTTCTCCCGAGGGCATCTACATCGACTGGCTGACCATCTCCGACACCTCCCAGAGCGTGGTCGACGACGTGGCCCGGATCCGCGCCCACCCTTTGGTGCCGTCGAGGATACCCATCTACGGCTACGTCTTCGACGTGACCACCGGCCGGCTGGTGGAGGTCCCCGAGGCGACGAAGGCCGGCCTGACCTCCTGAGGGGCCGCGGCGCCCCATCCACCCGGCGGCACCGCCACTGCACCTGTCAGGAGTCGGGACTTGTCCTCGGGCTCCGCCGTTGGTCACGGTCGCGGATCTTCCGGGCCTGGGTGGCCTCCGCCCGCCGCTGCTTGGTGTCCACCTTGACCGAGTGGCGCTGCTCGGCCTCGGCCGCCTCGGCGTGCAGCTTGACGAAGCTGTCGAGCCGGCGACGCTCCATGGCGCCGTTGGCGATGGCGGTCTGCACGGCGCAACCAGGTTCGCAGTCGTGAGCGCAGTCGGAGAAACGGCAGGAGTCGGCGAGGTCGGTGATGTCGGAGAACGCCGCCGCCAGCCCACCGTCGTCGACCCACAGCCCGATGCTGCGCAGGCCCGGCGTGTCGATCAGCGCGCCACCGCCGGGCAGGACTACCAGCTCCCGCCAGCTCGTGGTGTGGCGACCCTTGCCGTCGCGGTGGCGGACCTCGCCCACGGCCGCTACGTCGGCGCTGACCAGCGCGTTGACCAGCGACGACTTTCCCGCACCGGAGGATCCAAGCAGGGCTGCGGTTCGGCCCGGTCCAACCCGAGCGGCAAGCTCGGCCATGCCGTGGCCGGTGACCGCCGACACGGCAACCACGGGGATGCTCGGCCCCACCCCGGCCATGACCCGGCGCGCCGCCTCAACGGCGACGGTGGTGACCAGGTCGGCCTTGGTGAGGACCAGGACCGGCTCCGCCCCGCTCTCCCAGGCCAGGACGAGGGTCCGTTCCATGCGGGCCGGCGACAGGGGGCCATCGGCCGGGACCACGATCCAGACCTCGTCGATGTTGGCGGCCAGCACCTGTGGGCGGTCGGCGTCGGCCGACCGGCGCACGAAGGCCGTCCGACGAGGCTGGAGCTGCACGACCCGAGCGGCCCGCTGCCGTGGTCCCGTCCGCTCCCCTTCGCCTTCGTCGCCGGGCGATACGGCCACGAGCACCCAGTCGCCGGTACACACCGGTTCGTCCCACGTGGCCCGCACCAGGCCTGCGACGGTGGCCACCTCGGCCCCGCTGCGCTCGGCTCGCGTCACGCGACCTGCCGCCGTCCTCTCCGGCTGCGAAGCCAGCCGCTCCTCCAGCTCGGCACAGCTGGCGGGATCTGCTCCCAGGTGGCGGAGGAAGGCGGCGCCATCCGCCGGCGGTGTCAGGTCTGCCATGAGCACCGTCATCATCCCACCTGAGACGGACTCTGACGACGCTGCGGGATCCCTGACGACCCGGCGGCTGGCCTGTGGCCCCTAGGCTGGCAGCATCGGCGATGCATCGGTGCGCGGGAGCCCCGCCACCGGGCGCTTCATCAGCCCTACCGGCCGCCGCGCTACCAAGGATCTTCCCTGTACATGAGTACCGCCCATCCCTCGCGCCGCCGCTCCTTCGCCGACCTCGGGGTCCCGGCGTCGACGGTCAGCACCCTCGCCGCCCAGGGCATCGACGTCCCGTTCCCGATCCAGGTGGCCACCCTTCCCGACACCATGGCCGGGCGCGACGTCCTCGGCCGAGGCCGGACTGGGAGCGGCAAGACGCTGGCGTTCGCCATCCCCCTGATCGCCCGGCTGAGCGGGGGCACCCGCCGTCCCCGTCAGGCCCGCTCCCTGGTCCTCGTACCCACCCGAGAGTTGGCCAACCAGGTCCTGGCCGTGGTCGAGCCCTTGGCCCGGGGCGCCGGGCTGACCGCCGCCGTGGTCTTCGGCGGCGTTGGCCAGAACCCTCAGGTGAAGGCGCTGGCGGTCGGCGTCGACATCCTGATCGCCTGTCCCGGCCGCCTCGAGGACCTTCTGGGACAGCGTCTCTGCGACCTCTCCGCGGTGGAGATCACCGTCCTCGACGAGGCCGACCACATGGCCGACCTCGGCTTTCTGCCGGCCGTGAGGCGGCTGCTCGACCGGACACCGAGAGTCGGTCAGCGCATGCTGTTCTCCGCCACCCTGGACAACGGCGTCGACGTCGTTGTCAAGCGCTACCTCAACGATCCGGCGACGCATTCGGTCGACCCGGTCGCCTGCCCGGTGTCGACCATGACCCACCACGTGTTCTCGGTCTCCGCCGCCGACAAGCCCGCCGTCGTCCAGGAGCTGGCGGCCGGCCAGGAGCGCAGCCTGCTGTTCCTGCGCACCAAGCACACGGCCAAGCGCCTGGCCAAGCAGCTCACCGCGGCCGGCATCCCCGCTGTCGAGCTCCACGGCAACCTCAGCCAGGGCGCTCGGGAACGCAACCTTTCGGCCTTCACCGAGGGCACCACCAAGGTGCTGGTGGCCACCGACATCGCCGCCCGCGGCATTCACGTGGACGACATCGCCCTGGTGATCCACGTCGACCCGCCCACCGAGCACAAGGCCTACCTCCACCGTTCCGGTCGTACGGCGCGCGCCGGTGCCGGCGGCACCGTCATCACCCTGGTACTGCCCGAGCAGGCCCGCGACGTCCGGGCCCTGGCCAAGCAGGCCGGTATCCGTCCGACCACGTTGACGATCAGGCCCGGTGCGGCGGAGATCACCACGCTGGCCGGACCGCCGGCTCCCTACGTCAAGCCACCGGCGGCGGCCGCCGATCAGGCGCCACCCCGACGGGCCAAGAGCCGCCCGGGCCACGCCCGACGCGACACGGCCGGGAGCACCAAGGCGGCCGGGAGCACCAAGGCGGCCGGGAGCACCAAGCCCGCCGGGGCCAGGCGGGCGGAGGTCAGGCGGGCGGAGGTCAGGCGGGAGAACAGCCGGGGCGGATCCAACGGCCCGGCGCGGACCAGAGCGGAGCTGGCGGCCCGAGCCGGACAGCAGCCCGGCAAGCGGCGGGCGCGCTGAGTGCCCCGAGAACGGTGCCAGCCAGGGCTGCCCTCAGTCGGCAGGTAGGTACGGCCGAGTTCTGCTCCGGCTGCGGTCACCCGTAGGAGCGGGGAAGACCGAGGGTGTGCTGGGCGACGAAGTTGAGCACCATCTCGCGGCTCACCGGTGCGATGCGCAGCAGGCGGGCCATCCCCCACAGGTGGGCCAGGCCGTACTCCGACGCCATGCCGTTGCCACCATGGGTCTGGATGGCGACGTCGAGCGCGGCGAGAGCGGCCTCGGCGGCTGCGTACTTGGCCATGTTGGACGCCTCGCCGGCCGAGCCACCCCGGTCATGCAACCATGCTGCCTTCTGGGTCATCAACCGGGCCAGCTCGACGTTGATGGCCGCCGCCGCCAGCGGGTGGCTGACGCCCTGGTGGGTCCCGATCGGTTGGCCCCAGACGTTGCGCTCCCGGGCGTAGACGGACGCCTTGGCCAACGCATAGCGGGAGATGCCGTTCTCGATGGCGGCACCGGTCACCCGTTCGGGGTTGAGCCCGCTGAACACGATGCGCAACCCCTCCCCGACGTCGCCGATCAGGCGGTCGGCGTCGACGCGCACGTCGTCGAAGAACAACTGGAACTGCTGCTCGGGCGCGCCGACCTCGACAGGGATGTTCGTCCGGGTGAGGCCGGGGCTGTCGCAGTCGACCACGAACAGCGACAGCTCGGCGCCCCCGTCGCCTGCCGTTCCGGTGCGGGTGACGACCAGCATCCGGGGCGCCTCGTCGACGCCGGAGATGTAGTACTTGGTTCCCTGCAGGACCCACTGGTCGCCGTCTCGGGTGGCCGTGGTGGCGATGCGATGCGAGTTCGAGCCGGCGTCAGGCTCGGTGATGGCAAAGACCATCTTCTCCCGTCCGGCGGCCATGGCCGGGAACCAACAGGCCTGCTGCGCTTCGGTACCGAACCGCTTGATGACCTCCCCGCAGATGGCAGACGACACCAGGAGCAACAACAACGGACACCCCTGAGCCGCCGTCTCCTCGCAGACGACGGCGAGCTCGGCAATGCCCATCCCACCCCCGCCGTGGCGCTCTGGCAGGTTCACGGCGATGAAGCCGGCATCGCCCAGGGCTTCCCACAGCTCCGTTGTCCTGCCCCCCGACTTTGCCTTGTCCTGGTAGTAGGTGGGACCGAATGCCGCCGTCACCTTGGCCACCGCGTCGCGCAGCATTTCGGTGTCAGGAGTCTCGTCGAAGTCCATGTGCCCTCCTCTGGCGCATCGCTGCGCAACCCCGGCCGCCGTTGGCGTCAAGGGACCCATCAAGCTCGGGGGGAGAGACTCGAACTCTCAACCTAATGGTTAACAGCCATTTGCTCTGCCGATTGAGCTACCCCCGAAGGGCGTGCTGAAGTCCAGCGGCCTCACACCGTACCATCCGCCACCCCGCCGTTGCCTCCTCCGCGAGCAGTGATCACTCCCCTTCCAGGTAGTCCCTCAGGTGGCCGCTGCGCATGGGGTGACGAAGCTTGGCCAGCGTCTTGGACTCGATCTGGCGGACCCGTTCGCGGGTCACGCCGAACTCCCGGCCCACCTCCTCGAGGGTCCTCATGTGACCGTCGTCGAGACCGAAGCGCAACCGCACCACCCGCTGCTCGCGCTCGGAGAGCTCGCAGAGTGCAGCGTTGACGGCCTCGTTGAGCATGGTGCGGGCGGCCGCCTCCGCCGGGGCCACGGCATCCTGGTCCTCGATCAGGTCCGACAGGCTGAAGTCGTCGGTGCCCATGGGCGCCTCCAACGAGATCGTCTCCTGGGAGACCCGGAGGATCTCCCGGACGCGCTCGGCGGTCAGCTCGGTCCGCTTGGCCACCTCCTCGACGGTCGGCTCCCGGCCGAGGTCCTGGAGGAGTTGACGTTCGACCTGGATGACCATGTTGATGGTGTCGACCATGTGCACCGGGATGCGGATGGTGCGGGCCTGATCGGCGATGGCCCGTGTGATGGCCTGGCGGATCCACCACGTGGCGTAGGTGGAGAACTTGAAGCCCTTGGTGTAGTCGAACTTGTCGGCAGCCCGCATGAGCCCGACGTTGCCCTCCTGAATCAGGTCCAGGAGAGCCATGCCCCGGTTGCGGTACCGCTTGGCGATCGACACCACCAGCCGGAGGTTGGCCTCCACCAGAACCCGTTTGGCGGCCAGGCCCTCGGCCCGGAGTCGCTCGTCGCGACGGTTCTGGTCGTCGTCGACATCGTCGCCCCGCTCGTCGATCCGAGCCCCGGCGGCCAGGCCTGCCTCGACGCAACGGGCCAGGACGACCTCCTCGGCGGCGCTGAGCAGAGGGACCTGCCCGATCTCGTTGTAGTAGAGCCGCACTGGGTCGGCGCTGAGCCCGATCCCCGAGTCCAGATCCCGGCGCTGATCGGCGATCGACATGTGCGGCCTGCTGCGAAACGAGCCGTTGCCGGCCAACTCGGCGAAGGCCTCCGACGTCGTCGACGCGGGCAGGGGGGGCACCACCTCGGGGACGGCACCGTCGTCTCCGGGCGTGGGCCCGACGTCCGCTTCCCCCTCGGAGGACGCCTTGGTATCGACGGGCCAGTCGGCGTCGGGATCGTGGTCGTCTCGCCACTCGACGCCGGCGGAGCGGATCCGGGCCACGATCGAGGTGATCAGCTTGGGGGTGATCTCCACGTCCTCGAGGACGATCATCACGTCCTCAGGGGTGAGGAACCCCCGCTCCCGGCCCAGGAGGAGCAACGCCACAAAGTTGACCTCGGGTCCGCCCATGGCGGTCAACGGGATGATGGCGTCGTCGGTCATTGAGCGATCAGACCCGGCCCGTCAGCTTGGCCCAACGGGGTGTCGTTGCCATCCGCATGGGGCGGGAGTTGCACCACCCCGGAGGACGCCGTCCCCTCGGTCCGTTCCACGATCCAGCGTACCAGCCACTCCTCAGCGTCCCGACGGTGGTCGCCGCAACGCAGGTTCTCCAAGGTCAGCTTCAGCCAGGACAAGCTCTGGGCCCACGGTGTGGCGTCGGTGGCCTGGCGGATGTCGGCCAACAGCTCGGCCACGGCGCGCGCTCCGGCCCGCTCCACCAGGCGAACCATGATGTCGTCGGTGTCGGCGTCGCAGGTCTCGACGGCCAGGCGGCGCAGGAGCGCGGCCACCTGCGGATCGGCCTCGGCGATGGCGTCGTGGAGGGTTTCCGCTGAGCACAGGGCAGCGAAGGCGGACCGGGCCAGGGCGTGATCGAACAGGCAGCTCTCCAGGCGCGGCGCCACCTCCTCGGGGCGGTGCACGGCCAGCAGCAGGGCCTCGAGCTCAGGGCCCCCCAGATCGACAGCGTCGAGCAGCAAGGGATCGCCGGCGTCGGTGGAGGACGGGTCGGGTTGGGCCTTCGGGCGGGTGCGGCGCCCCCCCGGGGAGGGTGGCGCAGCGGGCAGGTGACGCAGACGGTCCGGCGAGATGCGACACCGGTCGGCCACCTCCATGAGGTACTGGTCCCGGACCAGTTCGCTGGGATGGCCGCCGATCAGGGCAACGGCAGCCACCGCGGCTCGGGCCCGCCCCTCGGCGGTGTCCAGATCGGCTTGGCCCAGGAGGCGGTCGAGGCGGAACGCCAGGTAGGGCCGGGCCTCGGCGACGGCACGGCGCAGCGTCTCGGGCTGGCTGCGGGCCAGGCCGCCGGGGTCGGAGCCCCGGGGCAGGCTGGCCACCCGGATGTCGACCTCGAAGCGCTGCTCCCAGTCGTAGTACTGCTCGGCCGCCCCCTGCCCAGCTTCGTCGGCGTCGTAGGCCAACACGATGCGCCGGGCGAAGTGCGTGAGGTGGCGGATGTGGCCGTCGGCGAGCGAGGTGCCGCAGGTGGCAACCGCTTCGGTGACGCCAGCCAGGCCCATGCCGATCACATCGGTGTAGCCCTCGCACACCACCACCTGGTTGGTGTCGACGACCGCGTTCTTGGCCCAGTTCAGCCCGTAGAGCGTGCGGCTCTTGTCATAGACGACGGTGTTGGCGGTGTTCTTGTACTTGGGTCCCCGGCCCCCGGGCAGGATCCGCCCGCCCGCACCAACGGGCCGACCGCCGGGCTCGAAGATGGGGAACAGCAGCCGGCCTCGAAAGAAGTCGTTGTGACGGCCCCGGTCGTTGACGTAGGCCAGGCCGGCGTCGACCAGGACCGAGGCGGGGAGCTTGAGGGCCTTGATCAGCTGGTCCCAGCCGTCGGGAGCCCACCCCAGCTGATAGTGGCGGACCACCTCGCCGTCGTAGCCCCGCTCGGAGCGGAGGTAGGCGCGCGCGGCGGCCGCGTCGGGAGACGAGAGCAGACGCTCGTGGTACCAGGCCACCGCTTCGGCCAGGGTCTCGTGCACCTTGGTCCGCCGCTGATGATCACGACCCCCGGTGCCGTCGTCGTAGCGAAGGGTGATCCCGGCCCGCCCGGCGAGGTACTCCACCGCCTCGGCGAAGTCGAAGTGGTCGAGCTCGCGCACGAAGGTGATGACATCACCCGACGCCCGGCAGCCGAAGCAGTAGTACAGGCCCTCCTCGGCGTTGAGGCCGAACGATGGCGACCGCTCGGCGTGAAAGGGGCACAGTCCCACCCACCGGCGCCCTACTCGCCGCAGTGCCACCCGCTCGGAGGCCAGGCCCACGAAGTCGGTGGCGGCGCGGACCTTCGCGATGTCCTCGTCGACGATCCCCACGCCCGAACCCTACGTCGCCCACGGCCCATTCATCGGTTGTGGATGACGGCCTGAGCGGCGGCCAGCCGGGCGATGGGCACCCGGAACGGCGAGCAGGACACGTAGTCCAGGCCCACCCGGTAGAAGAAGTCGATCGACTCGGGATCGCCGCCGTGCTCACCGCACACGCCGAGCTTGAGGTCCGGCTTGGTCGACCGGCCCCGGGCCACGGCGTCGGACACCAAGCGGCCGACGCCGGCTTGATCGATGGTCTCGAAGGGGTTGCGGGCCAGCAGGCCCTCCTCCAGGTACAGGCTCATCATTCGACCCTCCACATCGTCACGGCTGAAACCGAACGTCATCTGGGTCAGGTCGTTGGTACCGAAGCTGAAGAAGTCGGCCTCCTCGGCGATCTCGTCGGCGCATACCGCGGCACGCGGCGTCTCGACCATCGTGCCGATGGTGACGTCGAGCTTCCTGCGCACGCCCCTGGTCTCCTCGGCGATGGCGTCGACCGCCCACGACCGGGCCAGGCCGAGCTCGGGGCGCGTCACCGTGAGGGGGATCATGACCTCAACCCTCGGCTTGCCGCCGTCGGCCACCCGCTGGGCGGCGGCCTGCATCAAGGCGTGGACCTGCATGGCATACAGGCCGGGCTTGACCACGCCCAGGCGCACCCCGCGGGTGCCGAGCATGGGGTTGACCTCATGCCAGGAGCGAGCGGCGCCCAGCAGCGCCTTCTCCTGTGCGGACAACCCGGTGGTCGCCTCCTTGATCTCCAACTCGGAGATCGAGGGAAGAAACTCGTGCAGCGGCGGATCCAGGAGCCGCACGGTGACCGGCAGGTTGTCCATGGCCTCGAGGATGGACTCGAAGTCGGCCTTCTGCGCCACCCGCAGCTCCTCGAGAGCCGAGGCCTCCTCCGCCTCGTTGGACGCAAGGATCATGCGCCGGACGATGGGGAGGCGGTCCTCGGCAAGGAACATGTGCTCCGTGCGGCACAGGCCGATGCCCTCAGCACCGAACTGGCGAGCATTGGCGGCGTCAAGACCGTTGTCGGCGTTGGCCCGCACGGCCAGCTTGCCCTTGCGCACCTTGTCGGCCCACCCGAGGATGGTCTTGAACTCCTCGGGCGGCTCGCCGACCGTCACGGCCACCTCGCCGGCCACCACCAGGCCCTTGGTGCCATCCAGGGAGATGACGTCGCCCTCGCCGATGCGCACGGCCGCGCCACCCGTTGGGTCAGCGATGGTGAAGCTGTCGGCGGTGATGCGGACCTTCTCGGCACCGACAACCGCTGGCTTGCCCCAGCCTCGGGCGACCACGGCGGCGTGGCTGACCAGGCCCCCACGACTGGTCAGGATGCCCTCCGAGGCGATCATGCCATGCACGTCCTCGGGGGAGGTCTCGGAGCGCACCAGGATGACCTTCTCGCCCCGCGCCGCGGCCTCGGCCGCCTTGGTTGCGGAGAAGTAGGCCCTCCCGACGGCGGCGCCCGGCGAAGCGGCCAGGCCCCTGGCCAGAACGGTGAAGGTGGCCGTGGCGTCGAACTGGGGGTGGAGGACCTGATCGAGGTGGTCGGCGGTGACCCGGCTTATGGCCTCCTCCCGGGTGATCTTCCACGATCGCTGCTTGGTCATGTTGACCGCCATGCGCAACGCGGCCGCGCCGGTGCGCTTGCCCACCCGGGTCTGGAGCATGAACAGCTCACCGTTCTCGATGGTGAACTCGGTGTCGCACATGTCCCGGTAGTGGGTCTCCAGCTTGGCGAAGATGCCCAGCAGCTCCTTGTAGATCGTCGGGAAGAGCGGTTCCATCTCGGCCAGGTGCAGCGTGTTGCGGATGCCGGCCACGACGTCCTCGCCCTGGGCGTTGACCAGGAAGTCCCCATACGAGCCCTGGGCGCCGGTGGCCGGGTCGCGGGTGAAGCCCACGCCCGTCCCCGAGTCGTCGTTGCGGTTCCCGAACACCATGGACTGCACGTTGACCGCCGTCCCCAGCGCGTGGGGGATGCGCTCACGGACCCTGTAGGACAGCGCCCGGGCGCCATTCCACGAGCGAAAGACCGCCTCGATGGCCCCTTGGAGCTGATCGACGGGATCCTGAGGGAACGGCTGGCCGGTGGCGTCGGCCACCACCGCCTTGTAGGCGTCGACCAGGCCCATGAGCACGGCGGCGGGGATCTCGGCGTCGCTGGCCACCTCGGCGCGCTCCTTGGCCACCTCGAACGGCTGGTCGAAGCGCTCGCCGTCGATGTCCAAGACGATGCGCCCGTACATGGACACGAACCGCCGGTAGGAGTCGTAGGCGAAGCGCTCGTCGTCCATGGTGGCGGCCAGGCCCTTGACCGACTCGTCGTTCAGACCCAGGTTGAGGACCGTGTCCATCATCCCCGGCATGGAGAACTTCGCCCCCGACCGGACACTGACCAGCAGCGGGTCGCTCGGGTCCCCCAACTTCTTGCCCCGAGCCTTCTCCAACCTCTTCACCGCCTTGGTGACCTCGGCGGTGAGGCCCTCGGGCCACCCGGCCTCGATGTAGGCACGGCAGGCATCGGTGGTGATGGTGAACCCGGGCGGGACCGGTAGGCCCAGCACCGACGTCATCTCCGCCAAGTTGGCGCCCTTGCCTCCCAAGAGGTCCTTGAGGCTCATCGGAGGCTTCCGGTGCTTGTTGTCGAAGGCGTAGACGAAGGACATGGGTCGAGGTTACCGACCGCCAGGCGACCTCAAAGCTCGAGACGACCCCGGACCTCGGCGGCCAGGTCGGTGATGGGGATCCGGACCTGGTCGGTGGTGTCCCGGTCCCGCACCGTCACCGCCCGGTCGTCGACAGTCGCGAAGTCGATCGTCACGCACAGCGGCGTGCCGATCTCGTCCTGGCGCCGGTAGCGCCGGCCGATGGACTGGGTCTCGTCGTAGTCGCACATGGTGAAGGGGGCCAGCAGATCGAAGACCTCCCGGGACGGCCCGGTCAGCTCATCCTTGCGCGACAGGGGCAGGACGGCGACCTGGTAGGGGGCCAGGCGGGGATGGAGGCGAAGCAGGCTGCGGGCGTCGCCGCCCACCTCGTCGGAGCCGAAGGCGGCGATCAGGAACGCCATCATCGTCCGCGTCGCCCCCGCCGCCGGCTCGATGACGTAGGGGACGTAGCGCTCGCCCGAGGCCTGATCGAAGTACTCGAGGCGCTCACCGCTGGCCTTGGCGTGGGCCAAGAGGTCGAAGTCGGTGCGGTTGGCGATCCCCTCCAACTCACCCCAGCCCCACGGGAAGGCGAACTCCACGTCGGAGGTGGCCACCGAGTAGTGGGACAGCTCATCGGGTTCGTGGGGCCGCAGGCGCAACATCTCGGCGGGGATGCCCAGGTCGATGTACCACTGGAGCCGGGCTTTGCACCAGTAGTCGAACCACCCCACGGCGTCGGCGGGAGGCACGAAGAACTCGAGCTCCATCTGCTCGAACTCGCGGGTGCGGAACACGAAGTTGCCGGGCGTGATCTCGTTGCGGAACGACTTGCCGATCTGGGCGATGCCGAACGGAGGCTTCTTGCGCGCCGTGGTCACGACGTTGGCGAAGTTGACGAAGTGACCCTGCGCCGTCTCCGGCCGCAGGTAGGCGACGTTGGCATCGCTCTCCACCGGCCCGGCAAACGTCTTGAACATCAGGTTGAACGCCCGCGCCTCGGTCAGATCGGTGCTGGCACAATTTGGGCAATGGACGACACCATCGGAGCCAGGGGCCAGGTGATCGGCTCGCCACCGCTCCTGGCAGCTTCGGCAGTCCACCAGGGGATCGGTGAAGTTGGCCAGGTGGCCCGATGCGGCCCACACCTTCGGGCTGGAGAGGATGGCGGCGTCGAGGCCGACGACGTCGGGGCGAAGCTGCACCATGGACCGCCACCACTCGTTCTTGACGTTGCGCAGCATGGCCACGCCGAGCGGCCCGTAGTCGTAGGTGGAGCGGAAACCGCCGTAGATCTCCGCAGACCCGAACACGAAGCCCCGCTGCTTGGAGAGCCTGACGATGTCGTCCATCTCAAAGGCCATAGCGGCGCAGGATACCGGGATCAGTGGTCGGCGGGCGCCGGCACCGGCGACCGATAGACCTCGCTGGCCGACTCGGCGAGGATCCGCAGGCCGCTCAGGATGAGCAGGGCGTAGGCCACGCCGATGACGCCGGTCAACTGGTAGCGGAAGAAGACGAACACCTGGGTGAACAGCACCGATACGAGCGTTGCCCGGAACAAGACCCGCAGGGCGCCCGCCTGGTTGCCCCGGATGAGCCGGAACAGGCCGAACGCGGTGTAGGGGGCGCTGAGCGCTGCCGAGGCGATGGCGGCGACGTCGATGGCGTGGAGCTGGCCGCCCCTCGACCGCCCTGTCTGGGGGAGGAACACGATCAGGCCCAGCTCGGTGAGGATCCCGGCGATGCCGACCACCATCAGCCCGGCCAGGAGGATGTTGAAGCGCTCATGGTCGACCAGACGGCGGGTCATCTCGCCCAACCGGTCCCGCCATGCGGTGATGCGCACCTCCGTGACCCCTTCCCCACACGGCCGCTCGGCGTGCAGGCCGCGGCGCACGGCGGCCCGGAAGTCCCGGTGGCCGGCCACACCGTCGAGCAGCCCGATGGCGTGGCGGCGGTCGTCGGCGTGGAGCTGGCCGAGGGCCAGGTCCGCCAGGGCGGTCGAGGCCACCGCCAGGCACTTCTGCTCGCTGAGGGCGCGGCGCAGGATCACCTCGCGCACGATCAGGAAGAAGGTCACGAAGATGGTGTAGATGATGGCGATGGCCGGCTTGAAGAAGTAGTTGACGTCCTTGGTCACGAACTTTCCGACCTCGTCGATGAACAGGCCGAACCCGATCCCGCCGACCACGGCGGCCCGCCGCTTGGTCCTGGTCCCAGGAGCGATCTCCAACATGGCGATGGCCACGGCCATGGCCAGCCCGCCGTAGAGGACATGGGCGACATGGAGGCTCCCGCCGCCCACCTTTGGGTAGCCGGTCACCACCAGGAAGGCGCGCACGACGATCACCGTGGTCACGGCCACGACGAAGAAGATCTCGAACCGGCCGAGGGCCTGCACATCCCGGACATGACGTTGCTCGGCCATGGACCCTCCCCGGACCAAACCCTAGTGACCGAGGAGGCGCACGACGCGGAGACGGCGCTCCAGATGGTGCTCGAGCGAGGTGGTGGCCAACTCGGCGGCCTGCGCCGCCGCCGGGCCCGGTGGCTCGGCGAGGACGGTGGCCAGGTCGCCGCCGAAGATGCGGCGGATCAGCTCCAGGGCTCCGGGCACCAGGGCCACGCCCTGGCGGCACGACCGGCACAGCGCCCCGCCCGCCATCGTGTCGTAGGCGACCAGCTCGGTGGCGGCCGCCGTCGCCTGGGCGCCGGGGATGGCGGCCACGCCGGTGCCGACCCCAGGCGTGCCACAGCCGGCGCACACGTCGACCACCGGCGCCACCCCCTCGACGGCCAGCAGCTTCCAGTAGAACGACGCCACCAGCAGCGGGGAGCGGTGCTCGTCGAGGGCGTGCAGGGCCCGGGTCAGCATGCGGTAGAGGGCGATGTTGGCCTCCCCCTCCTGGGCCACCTGATCGACCGCCTCCACCACCGCCAGGGCATCGGTGGTGCGGTCCAGATCCTCGCGCACGTGGCGGTACGGGTCGATGGTCTCCACCTGCGTGATGGTGTCGAGCTGGCGACCCTCATAGAGCAGGGCCCGCAGGTTGGTCGGCGGCTCCAGCCGGGCGCCGAAGCGGCTCTTGGTCTTGCGCACCCCCTTGGCCACCGCCCGCACCTTCCCCCGCCCGGCGGTCATGAGCACGACGATGCGATCCGCCTCACCCAGTCGATGCGTCCGCAGCACCACGGCGTCTTCCCGGTAGAGCCCCATCAGCTCTTCAGTTGGGGATGCCCTGGGCGTCGCGGCTTGCGGTGTTGCCGAAACGGCGATCGCGGGCCTGGAACTCCCGGACGGCGTCGTAGAGGTTCTCCCTGCGGAAGTCCGGCCAGAGCACCTCGGTGAACACCAGCTCGCTGTAGGCCAGCTCCCAGAGGAGGAAGTTGGAGAGCCGGTACTCGCCCGAGGTCCGGATCAGCAGGTCGGGGTCGGGCACCGACGGGTCGTAGAGATGGCGGCGGATCGCCTTCTCGTTGATCTTCGACACCGGGGTGCCGGCGGCCACCAGCTCCTTGACGGCGTCGACGATCTCGGCTCGCCCGCCGTAGTTGAACGCCACGGTCAAGGTCATCTTGGTGTTGTCCTCGGTCAGGCGGGCGGCGTCGTCCATGCGCCTCATCACCCACCGCGGCACCCGCCAATCCCTCCGGCCGATGAACCGGATGCGCACCCCCATGGCGTGCAGGTCGTCGCGCCGGCGGGTCAGGAGCTGGTCGGCGATCACGTTGAGCAGGAAGCGGACCTCGTCGCTCGGCCGGCGCCAGTTCTCCGTGGAGAAGGCGTAGACGGTGAACCACGGCAGACCGAGGGCCAACGCTCCCTGGGCCGTGTCGAAGAGGGCCTCCTCGCCGGCGCGGTGTCCCTCGGTGCGAGGGAGCCCCTGCTGGGTGGCCCAACGGCCGTTGCCGTCCATCACACAGGCCACGTGCCGCGGCATCCGCTTGGGATCGAGGCCGGGGACATCCATCCCGAGCACCGTATCGCCTACCGGGGGCGCTCTCCGATGCAGCGCTCAGGCCACGGCGGGCAGGACCTCGGCGCCCAAGAGGCGGATGTGGTCCAGGTCGGAGAGATCGAGCACCTGGAGGTACACGGTGCCGGCCCCGGCGTCCTTCCATGCCTGGAGCTGGGCGACCACCTCGTCGGGCCTGCCGCACAACCCGTTGGCCTTGAGCTCGTCGACATCGCGTCCGATGACCTGCGCTCGGCGCTGCACCGCGGCTTCCCCCGCCCCGCAGCACACCACCAGGGCGGCAGAGCGGCCCAGATCGTCAGGGTCCCGGCCCACCGCCCGGCAGGCCTCATCGGCCGCGGCGTAGCGAACCGAGGCGTCCTCCGTGGAGATGAACGGGGTGTTCACCTCGCTCGCGAAGCGGGCGGCCAGGGCCGGCGTCCGCCTCAGACCGACGCCCCCGATGATCACCGGCGGATGCGGCCGCTGTGTCGGCTTGGGCAGGGCCGGGCTGCCGCTCAGCTGGTAGTGGGTGCCGGCGAAGTCGAAGGTCTGGCCGGCCGGTGTCTTCCACAGCCCGGTCATGATGGCCAACTGCTCCTCCAGGCGCTCAAAGCGCTCCGCGGTGGGGGGGAACGGGATCCCGTAGGCGGTGTGCTCTTCGTTGTACCAACCGGCGCCGAGGCCCAGCTCGACCCGGCCCCGGCTCATGGCGTCGACCTCGGCGACGGAGATGGCGAGCGGCCCGGGCAGGCGGAAGGTGGCGGACGTGAGCAGCGTCCCCAGCCGGATCCGGCTGGTCTCCCGGGCCAGGCCGGCCAGGGTGACCCACGCATCGGAGGGACCGGGCAGGCCGTCGCCGCCTCCCATCGTAAGGTAGTGATCGGAGCGGAAATAGGCGTCGAAACCAGCTTCCTCGGCGCAGACGGCCGCCGCCAGCTGATCGTCGTAGGTCGCTCCGAGTTGGGGTTCGGTGAAGATACGCAGTCGCACCGGCCCATGGTCGCACGTGCCGCCCACATGCTCGGCGGTAGCGTCGCCAGGGTGAGCGAACCGTCGGCGAGTCCCGCAACGCTGCCGGCGCTGGAGCGGGTCACCGCCGCCCTGGCCCACCATGAGGAACGCCCGGCCCAACAGCGCATGGCCGTGGCGGTGGCCTCGGCCATCGCCCGCCAGCGCCATGTGATCGTGGCCGCCGGCACCGGCACGGGAAAGAGCCTGGCCTACCTGGTCCCGGCTCTGGCCGCCGGCACCCGCTGTGTGGTCGCCACCGCCACCAAGGCCCTGCAGGATCAGCTCGCTCAGCGCGACCTCCCGGTGGTGGCCGCTGCGCTCGACGACCCCGTGCACTTCGCCGTGCTCAAGGGCCGCTCCAACTACATCTGCCGGCAACGGGTCAGCGAGATCGACCAGGGGGGGGACCAGCTCACCCTCGATGACGGGAGGGGGCCACTGGCGGCAGGGGCCGGGGCGCTGGGCCCGCTCGCTCGGGAGGTGCAGCGCCTGGCCACCTGGTCGGTGACCGCGGAGACCGGTGACCGGGCCGATCTGGCATTCGAACCGAGCTTCGAAGCCTGGGCGCAGGTGAGCGTCGGACCGAGGGACTGCCCAGGAGCGGGCCGGTGCCCGGCCGGCGATGACTGCTTCGCCGAGACGGCCAGGAAGCGGGCCGCCGAAGCGGACGTGGTGGTCGTCAACACCCACCTGTACGCCACCCACCTGGCGTCGGGTGGCGGGGTCCTCCCTCCCCACGACATCGTCGTGTTCGACGAGGCGCACGAGCTCGAGGACATCGCCTCTGCCTGCCTGGGCTTCGACCTGGCTGCCGGCCGGGTTCATGCTCTGGCTCGAACCGCCCGTCCGCTCCTTGACGATGCCAGCACGGCGGAGGCCGCCGGGGAGATGGCGTCGTTGCTGGGCGAGACCTTGGCGTCGCGTCGAGGGAGCCGCCTGGCCAGCCCGCTCGAAGAGGATGTCAGTGAACGCCTGACCCAGCTGCGCGAACGCCTGGCCCGCCTGCTGGCCGAGGTCCGCAGAGCGGGCGGGGACGGTGACCCACCTCAGGAGCGCTCCGCCCGACGCACTCGGGTCCAGCAGGCGGGCACCACGCTGGTCAGCGAGATCGACCAGGTCCTCACGCTCACCGACACCAAGGTGGCGTGGGTCGAGGGCCCCGAGCACGCGCCGGTGCTGCGCGTGGCACCGGTCGATGTTGCCACCATGCTCAGGGTCCTCCTGTGGGAGCAGAATGACGCTCCCGTGGCGGTGCTGACCAGTGCGACAGTGCCTCCCCGGCTGGCCGAACGCGTCGGGCTGCCCCCCGGGGCGTTCGACGAGATCGATGTGGGCAGCCCCTTCGACTACCCCACCCAGGCCCTGCTGTACTGCCCGCTCCACCTGCCCGACCCTCGCCAACCGGGCTACGAGGCGGCGATGATCGACGAGCTGGTGGCACTGATCCACGCCGCTGGGGGCCGGACGCTGGCCCTGTTCACCTCGTGGCGAGCGATGAGCGCCGCTGCCGCGGCGGTGGCCGCTCGGGTCCCGTGGCCGGTCATGACCCAGTCCGATCTGCCCAAGCCGGCCCTGGTCGCCCGGTTCACGGCCGAGGAGCAGTCCTGCCTGTTCGCCACCATGGGCTTCTGGCAGGGCGTGGACGTGCCAGGGCCGGCGTGCTCGCTGGTGAGCATCGACCGCCTGCCGTTCCCCCGCCCCGATGACCCCCTCCTCCAGGCCCGCCGCGATCGCCTGGGCCGTGAGGCCTTCTCGGCCATTGATGTGCCCCGGGCGGCAACGATGCTGGCGCAGGGCGCCGGGCGCCTCATCCGCACCAACAGCGACCGGGGCGTGGTGGCCGTCCTCGATTCCCGCCTGGGCCGGGCCCGGTACCGCTGGGACTTGATCCGGGCGCTGCCCCCGATGGCCAGGACCCGCCATCGCCACGACGTCGAGGCGTTCCTGGCTTCCCTGCAGCACGGAACAGGATAGGTGCAGGTGCGCCCGCCGCCCTGGGCCAGACCAAGATGGGCGGCGGCGATATCCACGACTTGGTCGCCGATGGCAAGGGCCTGCACGCTCTGCACCGTCAGCGCGCCGATGGCCCGGTCGAAGAGCGTGACGTGGATCCAGCTGGCCTCCAGGGTCGACCACCAGCGCAGGCCTGCCGCGTCCAGATGGCGCTCGAACTGGCGCTCCGCGTACGCATGGGTAACCTGGCGTTGACCGGTCGCCACGGCCGAGGGCCGCAGCTCCTAGACTGCCAGGACACCAGGATCGTCGAGATCGACAATCGACGCTGCGGCATCGAGCTCCAATTCGGCCAACGCGAGTTGCCGACCGGAGCGAACGAGCATCTCGGGCCGAACGTCCCCGGTGCCGCGAAACGGGGCCAACGACTCCGCTACCGCGGCGTTGGCCTCCTCGGCCAGGTACAGACAGCCGTTGAGGTCCGTGATTGGCCTCGGCGGATGAGATCGAGCGGACGTCGGCCTCAGAGGCTGGGGTTGAGCCCGAGGAGCCAGCACTCGGCCGCCTTCGTCAGGTACAGGCGCAGCAGGGCAAGGGTCGATTGTGCTGTGGCGGGACGTCAGTAGCCGAGGCGCTCCAGGGCCTGCGCGTGGCGTTGCCAGTCCCGGTTGACCTTGACGAACAGCTCCAGGTAGGCGCCCGGCGGGAGCTGCTCGCGGACCCGGATCCCCACGTCCTTGAGCACGGCTCCGCCGCGGCCGATGACGATGCCCTTCTGGGAGTCTCGTTCCACGTTGATCTCGCAACGGATCCGGGGCCACTCCCACTCGGTGACCCGGCAGGCGATGCTGTGGGGGACCTCTTGGGTCATCACGGCCAGCAACTGCTCACGCACCAGCTCCGCCACCCAGAACGCCTCGGCCACGTCGGTGACGGTGTCCGGCGGGTAGAACTGCGGACCGGGCGGCAGCCGGGACACGATGGCGTCGACCAGGACGTCAACGCCTTCCCCGGTGCGAGCGGAGACAGGGAAGTACTCGCCGACCTTGAGCTCCGACGCCGCCACCAGCTGAGCGAGCACCGTGGTGGGCGACGCCCGGTCGATCTTGTTGATCACGCAGATGGCGGTGCTCGGCACCATGGCCGCGACGAAGCGGTCGCCGCGGCCGACCGCAGCGGTGGCATCGATGACGAGCACGGTCACATCGACCTGCCCCAGCGCACTCGAGGCGGTGTCGTTGAGTCGCTTGCCGAGAAGCGTGCGGGGCTTGTGTATCCCGGGGGTGTCCACGAAGATCACCTGGGCGTCGGGCCTGTTGAGCACCCCCCGCACCTGATTGCGGGTGGTCTGCACGACCGGCGAGGTGATCGAGACCTTCTGGCCGACCACCGTGTTGAGCAACGTGGACTTTCCCACGTTGGGCCGTCCGACCAGGGTGGCGAAACCGGATCGGTGGTCGGCACCGACCCCCGCGGCGCTCATGTTCCTGGTGACTGCTGGGACGCCGAGGCATCCGCGTCGTCGGACTCGTCGCCGGCGGGAAGGGTCTTCACCCGGACCCGCCCGATGCGACGCCCCTGCACCCCTTCGGCAATGAGGCGATGCTGTTCGTGCTCGATCGCCTCCCCCTCGGTCGGCACATGGCCCAACAGGCTGTAGACCAGACCGCCGACCGTGTCCCAGTCCCCCTCAGGAAGGCCGGGGGCGCCGAGGAGCTCGTTGACCTCGTCCACCGGCATGCGGGCGTTGACCGACAAGGTGCCGTCCTCGAGGCGTTCGACCTCGGCGGCCTCGGTGTCGTACTCGTCGGTGATCTCCCCCACCAGCTCCTCGATCAGGTCCTCGAGGGTCACCAGCCCTGCGGTCCCGCCGTACTCGTCGACCACCAAGGCGATGTGCGCCTTGTTGGTCTGCATCTCCCGCATGAGCTCCGAGACGCGCTTGGATTCGGGAACGAAGTGCACCTCCCGGAGGATCTGTGTCACCGGCTCCTCCACCTGTCCCTCCCGCTCGGCTCGCATGAGGTCCTTGGCCATCACCACGCCAACGATGTCGTCGATGCCCTGGCCGAACACGGGGATTCGGCTGTAGCCGGCAGCGATGGCGATGTCGACCACGTCGCCGATCCTGGCCCTCGACTCGACGGCCACCATGTCGGGACGCGGCACCATCACGTCGCGCACGATGGTGTCGCCGAAATCGATGATCGAGTGGATCAGGGTGCGCTCCTGATGCTCGATGACGTCCTCTGCGGCGGCCGTGTCAGCCATGGCCAGGAGCATCTCCTCGGAGGTGTAGGGACCCTCGCGCATCCCCTTGCCGGGCAGCAGGACGTTGGAGATGATGATCAGGGCCCGGGTCGCCCACCGCAGGGGGGCGAAGGCCACCAGGACCCGAATGAACGGGGCCGTCACCAGTGCGGCACGCTCGCTGTGCTGGACCGCCCACGTCTTGGGCGCCAACTCGGCCACCACGAAGATCACGATGACCTCGAAGACTGTCGAGACCAACACGCCCACCCCGCCGAAGGCGTGTTCGGAGACGACCCCGACCAGGGTGGCTGCCACCAAGGTGCAGATCTCCAGGGCGAAGAGCACCACCGGGAGGACGCGCTCGGTGTGCTCCACCAAGCGGAGCAGGACCGGGGCATGCCTGCGGTTCTCCTCGGCAAGGCTCTTGGCCTTGATGTGCGACATACGGGTCAGTGCCGTCTCGGAGAGCGCCAAGAAACCGGTGGCGGCGATCAGGACCACCACGACCACCACCAGGACGATGTCGCTGGTGCCGACGTGATGGGGCGTCGAGGGAGGGGCGGCGCCCAGAGCTGCTGCCATCCACATCAGGCGTCCATCTCCGGGACCGACCCATCCGCGGGGCGGTCGGTCGGCGCAGCCGCCGACGGGTGGTGACGGCCCAGCAGCTCGCGTTCCCTGGCCTCCATGGCCACCGCCTCGTCGTCGTCGATGTGGTCCATGCCGACCAGGTGCAGCAGGCCGTGCACGACCAGGAGGGCGAGCTCGTCCTCGTAGGTCCCGGCATGCGCCGGCGCGTTGCGATGCGCCACCGCCGGGCAGATCACCAGATCACCGAGCAGGGAGGGCGCCTCGGAAGGCTCGGAGTTGAAGCCGGGACCGGAACCGCCGGAGTCGGGCGAGCGGCCTCCCTCCCCGGGCATCTCGTCGATGGGGAAGGCCAGGACGTCGGTCGGGCCGTCACGATCCAGGAACCGCTTGTTGAGATCCGCGATGGCGACCTCGTCCACGAACAACATCGAGACCTCGGCGCCACCGACGCCTTCCTCGGCCAACACGGCTTCGGCGAGGTGGATCCACCTCAGGGTGTCCACCGGCTGAGCGGTCTGCTCATCGGCGGCAAAGACTTGCGCTTCCATGGTCTCCTCGACTCAGGCGGACCCGACGGTGGCGGCGTCGTACGCAGTTACGATGTCGGCGACGATGCGGTGACGGACCACATCACGGCGTCCCAGATGGACGAACGCCAGGCCCTCGACGCCACCGAGCACCGCTTCGAGGCCGATGAGCGCAGAACGCCCGCCGGGCAGGTCGACCTGGGTGTCGTCACCGGTGACGACGATCTTCGAGCCGAAACCGATCCTGGTGAGGAACATCTTCATCTGCTCAGGTGTCGTGTTCTGGGCTTCGTCGAGGATGATGAAGCTGTTGTTGAGGGTCCTGCCGCGCATGTAGGCCAGGGGGGCCACCTCGACGGTCCCGGTGTCGAGCAACCGCCGGGCCGCCTCGGTGCCCATCATGTCGTAGAGGGCGTCGTAGAGGGGCCGGAGGTAAGGGTCCACCTTGGCCATCAGGTCGCCGGGCAGGAATCCCAGACGCTCGCCAGCTTCCACCGCCGGGCGGGTGAGGATGATCCGCTCCACGGTCTTGGCCTGCAGGGCCTGGACGGCCAGGGCCACGGCCAGGTAGCTCTTGCCCGTCCCTGCGGGGCCGATGCCGAACGTCACCACATGGTCGCGAATGGCTTCCGCGTATCGCTTCTGCCCGCTGGTCTTGGGCCGGACGGACCGCCCCCGCGCGGAGCGCAGGATGTCGGCGGTGAGCACCTCGGAGGGACGCTCGTCGGCTCGAATCATGTCGATGGTGCGCCGCACCACCTCGGGATCAACCGTTGCCCCGTGCTCGATCAGCAGGCGCAGCTCGTCCACCAGTCGGGCGGCCACGTCCGCCCCCTCCCCCTCGATCATGAACTCGTTGCCCCGGGTGATGATCCGGGCGCCATCGAAGGCCTCCTCGAGGAGGCGGAGGTTCTCGTTGAGCGGCCCGACCAGGCGCGACATCACGTGATTGGGGACGGTAACGGTGACAGGTGGGGACACGATGCTTCTGGCATCCCAGGCTACCGGCTCGGTAACCGAGCCGTTCGGGGCCCCGGGGTCGGTTCGCTCGGGTGGGGGCTTCACCCCGGGGGCCACCCCATGCGTCTGCCCCCGAGGACGTGGAGGTGGAGGTGAGGAACGGAGTTGAGGGCGTCGTCGCCGACGTTGAACACCAAGCGATACCCGCGCTCGTCGATCTCGGTGGCGTCCGCCACCCGCTTGGCGGTGATCAGCATCTCGGCCACGATGGCCCCGTGCTCGACGCCCACCTCGGCCGCATTGGTGATGTGGGTTCGGGGAACGATGAGGACGTGGACCGGCGCAGCCGGGTTGACGTCGCGAAACGCGTACGTCAACTCGGAGGAGAGAACCTCGTCGGAGGGGACCTCGCCGGCCACGATCTTGCAGAACAGACAGTCGGCCATCCCGCCGACGCTACTGTCACGACCGCTCGGCGTCGCGCACCTCCGGGGCCTCCTGCGACTTCGGCTCGGGATAGAGGTGGTCCAAGGTGCCGGGGGCGATCCGCATCCGATCGATGAAGGCCTCGATGTCGGTCTCCTGCAGACGGATGACCCGCCCCATCTTGTACGCCGGGAGCTGCCCCTCGTCAATGAAGCGATAGAGCGTCCGCAAGGTGATGCCCAGCCGTTCGCAAGCCTCTCTCGTCCCCATCCAACGAATCGGCTCGGACATGGAGCCATGGTACCCTTCTCCCAGCCACCCGCATGACGTCTCGATAGATTTCATGTGACGCCCAGGACGGGCTAGAAGAGCGTCAGATCGGCCGCCCGAGCGCCTCGCAGCTGGTCGTAGTCGACCTCGACACACTTGATCCCTCGATCCTCGGCCAGCACCCTGGCCTGAGGAGCAATGCTCTGCGCGGCCAGGATCCCCCGCACAGGGCGGTAGCGACCATCCAGGTTGATCCTGTCCAGGTACCTGGACAGCTGCTCCACGGCAGCGATGCCGGCCCTGCGCTTGATCTCCACGGCCACGTACTGGCGGCGGGGGCCGTCCACCTCCACCGCGACGGTGCCACCGTCGGGATCCCGGCACAGCAGATCGACGGGTCCGATGTCCGTGGCGAACTCCCTCGTCACCAGCTGCAGGCCTTGCTGCAGGGCATGAGGGGCGGCGGCCAGGAGGACCTGCAGGTGGGCTTCGACGCCGTCCTTTCGCAGACCGGGATCCACGCCCAACTCGTAGGCGGTGTCGGTGTGGACCTTCTCGAGGAGGATCGTCAACCGCTCGCCGCCGGCGTTGACCACCTCCCAGCGGCCCGGGTGCTCCACCAGCTGGCACGGTGGGCTCATCCAGTTGAGCGGCTTGTAGGCGCCGCCGTCGGCATGCACGGAGACCGATCCGTCGGCCTTCACCATGATCAACCGGGGCGCCGGGGGAAGATGAGCCTCCAGCCGTCCTTGGTAGTCCACCGTGCACGTCGCGATTACCAGGCGCATCGGCTCAGGACAGGGGGGGTGTGTAATAGCCGAACAGGTCGACGATGACGTCGGTGGTGGCGGCCGGCGTCATCCCGTTGAGGACGTCCACGGCGGCGTTGGTGCCGGTGCCTGCGTAGGACGAGCCGGGGACAATGTTGTCGGCGTCGCTGGTCGTCCAGTTCACGTCGGACGTTGCCGGGATCGGTGCGCCCATCGGGTAGACGGTGAGGTAGTTGTCCGCCCTGGGGCTCACGTCGGTCACACCAAGAGTGGCAGCGGCGATCCCCGAAGGCACGGTCCCCGTCCCGCCGACCGCCACGTGGATCGAGCTGCCACCGAACGGCGGGCCATCGGTGATGTTCCTGCCAGGCAGAACCTCGGCTGGGCAGAACGACGGGCTCGGTGCGGCCGCGCAGCGGGTGTCGGCCAGACGAACCGGGGAGACCGGCGTGAACGTGGCTCCCGGCGGCCCCCCTGGCGCTGCGTACCAACCGACCTCATCGACCATGGCGTCGGTTGTCCCCACGTCGTTGTACACGCTGATGGTTCCATCGGCGCCAACCGGGACGATCGCCTTGTTGGCCAGCACGTTCCCGGCAGTGAAGTTCAGACTCGATGACCCCGGCGTGCTGCCCTCAGGGATCGACCCGCTGGGCGCCACCGTCACAAACCCCGCCACCGACGGTGCCACCACGGTCACGTTGACGACCACCGCCGATACGCCCGAGGCGGGCACCCCGCCGACCCCGGTCACGGTCACCTGGTCCTGGCCGCCCGGGCCGATCTTGGCCAGCGACCGGTTGGCCGCAGGTAGGGCTTCGCCGGCGCAGAACGGCGGAGCCGGGAAGGCCAGGCAGCGAGTGTCCGCCACCCGCGCGGGGGCCAGGGGATGGAAGCCACCAGCGGTCGAGTCGGTAGCCGCCGAGTCGTAGCCCTCCACGTCGATCACCACATCCTCCCCTGGTGGCCCGGCACCGTCCACCACCGAGATGGAGGCTCGACCCCCGACCATGCCCGTGGCCACCGTGACCAGGTTGGCAACCGTCTGACCACCTACGAAGTTGAGGTTTGACGAGGCCGGCGGCTTGGCTCCCGTCGGGTACACGCTCAGATAACCGGTGGCAGTTGGACGGGTGACCGTCACGTTGGCCACGACGGCCCCTGCCCCCGGCGGCACCACCGACAGGGGCAGGTTCACCACCAACGGCGCCCCGGCCGCCAACCGATGACCGGTGCAAACATCGGTGATGCCCGACACCGACGACGGTCTCGTGTCACACACCCGGGTAGGCGCCTCCCCGCTGAACACCAATCCGCTGGCCACGGCCCCGGCCGCGGCAATCGCCATGGCCTGGTACCCGGCGTCGTTGAGATGGAGGTGATCGCCGCTGTCGAAGGCGGGGAGCAGGGCGCTTGGGTCGCTCGAGCTGGCAACGGAGGTGGCGAAGTCGATGGCGACATCGAAGGCGCCGGCGGTGAGGATCCAGCGGTTTACCTGTTGGCGGATGAGCTCCCCGGCCGCGCTGAAGTAGAACGCTCCCCGGTCGGGGGTGAGGGTCCCGCCGATGATCCGAAGTCCTGCACCGTGAGCGTTGGCGATGAGCTGTTGATAGCCGGCGATCAGGTCGTTGGCGCTGATCGGCCGGCCGTTGGTCCCGACCTTGTCACCGATGTCGTTGTTGCCGAGCGAGGACACGATGACGGTCTGGGCTCCGCTCTGGCGGAGGGCATCGCGAGCGAAGCGGTGCTCGCCGCTCTGACCGGCGGTGCCGCCCTCGGTGAGGAGCCGGTTGCCGGAGATGCCTTCGTTGAGGACCGACGGTGCCGAGGCCGGGGCAGAGAGCTCGATGCGGGCGTTGAGGTCGTCGATCCAGCGCCGGTCGGCGTCAAACGTCGATCCCACGCCATCGGTCGTCGACGCCCCGAGTGCCACGATGGCGCTCCTGTACAGCGCTGCGTCCGTGTCGACACCGCTGAGGAAGAACCATGAGGTGGCGCTGCCCTGGTAGGGCATCACGTCGTCGGCCGCGTGGTTGCCGGCGGCGACGTAGGTGGTGGTGATGGCCGCCGGGTGCCAGGTGGCAGGCCCGGTCGGGGCGGTGACGTAGACACTCACCACCAAGTCGCTGCCGGCTGCGGTCGGCAACGCGACGGGGTCGGTGAACGTGGCTGCGCCCGGGGGGATCACGAACGACGGCGACCCACTCGTGGTGATGGCGTGGTTGGTCCCCGGAACGACCTTCGCGCCGGATTGGCGAACCCCGATCTCGGCGGCGGCGACGGCGAGCGGGGTGCCCCCGAACACGTTGGTGAGGCGCACTCGCAGCCCGCCTCCGCCGATGCTGGAGTGGACGACCTCGCGGATCGTCTGGTTGGCGAAGCCGGTCGCCGACGGGCCGCTGCTGTCGGGCTGCACCTCGGCGGCGCTCCAGGTGCCCACCCAGTGCGCTGCCGGCGGGGCGGCGGCCGCCGGCGGGGTGCCGGCAAACCAGCTGGCCGCGGCGGCCATGGTTGCCACCGTAGCCATGGCCGCCCAGCCGTGAACTCGACGTGACGGGCGGCCGGGGGCGCCATGGCTGTCAGCCGGTGTCCCCACGACCGCTCATGCTAGGGCCGGGTCCGACGGCGGCCAACCGCTGACGGCGGTGAGCTCGCAGGCCGCGACCGTTCAGCGCACCGACGATGCCCGCCCGCCGGCGCTGACGGCTCCGCCGCCGGCGCCATTGCCCAAAGAAGCGGACGCCACGTCGGTGAACTGGGCACCGGCGGTGGCCATGGCCAAGCGGGGTGTCGCAGCGTCGACCCCGCTGACCTCGTGATCACCATGGACGTACTTCTTGCCTCCAAGCAGGGAGGCCACGGCAGCGACGAGCGAGCAGATGACCGCGAACAGCAGGGCATAGTGCAGGCCGGTGCCGAAGGGCTGGGACAGCACGTGTGAGAAGAAGCTCCGCCCGGTCAGATGGGCCACCTGGTCCGGGGAGCGACCGGCGAGGATGGCGCCGTGGAACTGCGTGTTGAGCGTGGTGATGGGGTTGTCGCCCAGGAAGGCGGAGAACAGGCTGTCGAGGGGCGGGGTGGCACCCACCGTCTGCGCCAGGCTCGGCGACACGCCCTGCGCCTGGAGAGCCTCACTGAGCCGCTGCGGGAGGGAAGAGGCCATCCCGATGGTGATCAGGGCGAAGAAGAACCCGATCGACAGCACCTGGGCGGCGTTCTGAAAGGTGGTCATCATGCCGGCGCCGGCACCGCGCTCGTGAGGCGGGAGCGAGTTCATCACTGCCGCCCGGTTGGGTGAGGCGAACACCCCCATGGATAAGCCCAGGAGCAGGAGGATGGCGGCGAAGGTGATGTAGCCGAAGTTGATGGGCAGCACGTTGAGCAGGAAGAAGGCAGCCGCCGCAGCCAGCATGCCTCCTGTGGCGAATGGGCGAGCGCCGTAGCGGTCGGACAGGACGCCGGAGATCGGCCCCGACACCAGGAACCCAACGGTCAGCGGCACCATGGAGATCCCGGCCCACAGCGGCGTGCCCGAGAAGCTGTAGCCGTGCTGCGGCAGCCAGATGCCCTGCAGCCACAGGATCAGGATGAACATGATGCCGCCTCTACCGAGAGCCCCGAGGAGGCTGGCCACGTTGCCGGCGCTGAACGCCCGTATGTGGAACAGCGGCAGGCGGAACATCGGTTCGGGGACCTTGGTCTCGATGACACCGAAGGTGATAAGCGTGAGCACACCGCCGACGAGAGCGGCGACGACGCCGGGATTGGTCCACCCCATGGAGTGAGCGCCGTAGGGCTGGATGCTGTAGACCATCCCGGTCAGGATCGAGATGAGGCCGACGGCGAAGGTGATGTTGCCCGCCCAGTCGATCTTTGCCGCCCTCCGAACACCATTGTCCTCCAGCTTCAGGTACGCCCAGATCGTCCCGAACAGCCCGATGGGCACACACACCAGGAACACCAGCCGCCAGTTGATGGGGGCCAGCACCCCGCCGATGAGCAGACCGAGGAACGATCCACCGATGGCGGCCACGCCATTGATGCCCAGCGCCAGACCCCGCTGCTCCTGGGGGAAGGCGTCGGTCAGGATGGCACTCGAGTTGGCAAACAGGAACGCACCGCCGACCCCTTGGAGGATGCGCATGATGATCAGCCACAGGGCGCCGGCATGGCCGTTCAGCCAGGTGACGGACAGCAGGATCGAGAACAGGGTGAAGACAGCGAAGCCGAGGTTGTACATCTTCACCCGGCCATACATGTCACCGATGCGCCCGAAGCTCACCACCAACACCGCGGTCACCAGCAGGAAACCCATCAGCATCCACAGGAAGTAGGACGTGTTGCCCGGCCCGAGGGGATCGAGTCGGATGCCCCTGAAGATGTCCGGCAGGGAGATCAGGGTGATTGACCCGCTGATCGTGACCATGAGGATCCCGATCGTGGTGTTGGACAGGGCGATCCACTTGTAGCGGTCCGGATGGACGCTCCTGGCGGCGACGGGCGTCACAGCATCTTCAACCCCGGCCGGGATCGAGATTGTTCCTCATGCTAATCATTTCTTTCTCTAGTTCGGGTAACTACGTTTCCCGATGGCCGGTCAGGCAGCCAGGCGTTCCCGGGCGGCGCGCAACTCCGGGGGGCCGGGGCTGATCATCCTCAGCACGCTGAACGCCGAGGTTGCCGCGGCCCGCACCGGACCGGCGGAGGTCGGCCACCACGACAGGCCATAGAGGTCCCGCACGCGTCTCGGCAACACGGCCACCGCAGCCACGTCGAGCAGCGCCCACGCCGGGCGCACCCGGGCGGGCAACGGTGGTGAGAGCACGGTCCGCTTGGCCTCATGCGCGACGTCGGATACGACCAGCGGACGATCCCGGAGGTACACCCGCAGACCGGCGGCCGAGTGGGGCACAGCGTCGGCCGACAGGCCGACCAGTTCGGCCAAGCGGGTCATCTCCAGAACGTAGCGGTCGGCGTCCGCAGCATTGATGCCACCGCCGTAGCGGCGCTTGGAGACCAACAGCGAATGAACCAGGACGTTGTGGACCCAGGCCAGCAGCTCTGGATCGTCGGCCCGGTAGCTCTGGCCGGTCACCGGGTCCGTCCCCCTCACGCTGCGATGCACCTTCCGCACGATGGAGCCGAGCCGCTCAGCCTCCTGGCGCGGAGCGAAGGTCGCCGTGGTGATGAACGAGGCCGTGTTGCGGAAGCGTGACCAAGGGTCGTCCCGGAAGGAAGAGTGCTGGTCGACGCCCGCCATGGCCCGCGGTTCGAGAGCCTGGATGAGCAGCGCTCGCATCCCCCCGATGAGGCACACCGGATCGGCGTGGAGACGCCACGTCATGCTCTCCGGACCGAAGAGACCATCGTGGGCGATCGGTCGCATAGGGTCATCTTGCCAGCACCCGCGAACAACCGCGAACAACCGCGATGTACGCCCCCCACTCGGCCCCAGGCAGCACCCTTCCGGAACTTGCCGTTGCGCTCCCGCAGACGCGTCAGTACCTTTTCTTCTATGTTGAGCTGTTTCATTGTTGTCCATGGTTCTTTATGGTTCGAGAAGCGGGCCGAGACGGCGAACGACGAAGACCGGATCCGTCACGAGCGCCTGATGCTCGGCCTCGCTGCCCACACCGGTGTCGTCACCACACCGGACCCGTTCCCAAACGGCGCGGCCGCAGTGCTGCGGACCCGGGCGGTCCGTGGCCGGCCTCTGGCGGCCATGGACGCGCTCAGCACACCCGAGATCGCCGGCCTGGGAGCGGCGCTTGCCACCACCGTGGCCGACCTCCATGCCACCGGGATCAGCCACGGGGCGTTGCACGACGGTCACATCCTCGTCGACGGCGCCGGTCGGCCGGTCTTGTGCGGGTTCTCTGCGGCGAGGACGGGGACAGAAACACACCGCCGGGCCGCCGACGTGGGTGCTCTGGGCCGCACGCTCGCCACGCTGCTCCCGGGTGCCGGCCCTGAGACGGGCGGCGACGTCGACCCCAGCTCCGGGCGGGGTTTGAGCCAGCCGCGAGGCTGGCGCCGCACTGAGGGCCCCGAAGGACCGTTGGCTCGCTTGCTGGACGAGGTCGGCTCCGGGGGTCGCCCGATGTCGGCCCGACGCCTGGTCGAGCGCCTCAACGATCGACGCTTCGCCCCGCGCCTGCCATGCCGCGGCGCCGGCTGTTCGTCACCTACGGTTCCTCGATCGCAGACTGTCGCCGGCCCAACCCAACGCTGACACCACGCTGAGCAGCGAGTTACGCTCAGCGATGATGCCCGAGCACGCAGGGGACCAACGGGGGATTCGTGACCCTGGCCGCCTACCAGGCCCCGGCCCGCGCGGACGTACAGGGCGACTGCGTCGCGGCGTCCTCGCCGTTGTGGGAGCGGGGGCGATCGCCGTCTGCGTCTCGGTCATGCGGCCCGCCCCGGCGTCCTCGCAACGGGCGATCAACCTTCCGGCGTCCTCGGTGGTTCCTACGACCACGCCGGCAACGACGACGGCGACCACTGCGGTCCACAGCACCACGCCGGCGACAGCTTCGGGCACCACGACGGCCACCACGACAGGCGGCGGCAGCTCCCAGTCCCGTACCACTTACTCCACACGAGGCCCGACCTACACGTCGCCCAGCACGGCTGCGACAACCACCACGGTGGCGCCGACGACCACGACCACGCTTGCTCCGTTGGGAGGTGGGGGCATCCCGGCGCCCCCCTCAACGCTGCCGCTCACCACCAAGCAGCAGAACGGGCACGTCAACCCCGTCTTCGCGGAGCTGTCGGGCGTGGGCTTCTTCCTCGTGGTGGTGCTGATCTCCGCGCAGGCCATCCTGACCCGCCGAGGCGGCAGAGGTCGCAGCCTGTGACCCGGATCAGCCCGAGATGAGCGTCAGCCGACCAGGCGGAGCGCCACCTCGTTGGCCAGCAGCCTGCCGCGGAGGGTGAGGACCGCACGCCCGCCGGAACGGCGCACCAGGCCCTCGAGCAGCGGATCGTCCGCCAGGGCGTCGCCAGGAACGCCTTCGCGGGTGCGCAGTGCGAGCGTCCGGCCCTCCCATCGACGGGTGCCGACATCGAGCAGCTCCGAAGCAGCCTCGGGGTCGGCCCCGCCCTCGACCACGGTGGCGTAGCGCTCCGGGGTGCGGACGTTCCACCACCGCTTGGAGCGGCCATCGTCGAGGATCCGGTGGGAGTGAGCGGCGCAGCCGATTCCCCGGTACACACCCTGGCGCCAGTACAACCGGTTGTGAGCGCACTCGGCGCCAGGTCGAGCCCAGTTGGAGATCTCGTACCAGGTCAGGCCGGCCTCGCCCAGCAGCTCATCGGTGATGGCGTACTTATCCGCCTGGTCGTCAGGGTCAGGGTGGCGCCGCCGGTCACCGGCCAGTGGGGTCCCGGCCTCCACGGTCAGGGCGTAGGCGCTGACATGGGAGGGTCCTGGATCCAGGGCCAGGACCTCTTCGAGCGAGCGGCGCCACTGATCCGGGGACTCCCCCGCCGCCCCGAAGATGAGGTCAACGCTGTACGCGTCTCCGAATCCGTTGGCCGCGGCAGCGGCAGCCGCTCCGCGCACCGATGCCAGGTCATGGCGGCGCCCGAGCGACGAGAGCACGTCGGGCACCATGGACTGCACGCCGAACGACAACCTGGTCACGCCCGCGTCGCGGTACGCAGTCAGGAGCGGCCTGGTTACGTTCTCGGGGTTGCACTCCACGGTCACCTCGGCTCCCGGGCGGCGAGGTAGTGCATCGAGGATCTCGACGAACAGGTCGGCGTCGAGCAGCGACGGCGTGCCGCCCCCGAAGAACACCGACGAGGCTGCCGGGAGGTCGGCGGCGCCGGCTTGGCGGGCGCAGGCCCGGGCGTAGCGACCCATCAGGTGCGACCGGTCCGTCCACGTGGCGAACGCGCAGTAGTCGCAGCGTTCGACACAGAACGGGACGTGGACGTAGATGCCGAAGGGGGGGGTCACGATGGCGCAGCCCGAACCGGCTGTTCGACCACGAGGCCGGTCCGCAGCGCAGAGTAGATCGATGCGGCGGTCAGCGCCGCCGTCTCCGTTCTCAGCACGTGGGGGCCGAGGCTCACGGTGACCCGCACCGCAGCCTCCTCGTTGGCGCTCCACCCCCCTTCTGGGCCGATGAGCACCACGGGGTGTTCCAAGGTGGGCGCATCGCCGCCGGGGACGGCCAGGGCGGCGGCCTCAGCCACCCCCGAAACCACCTCCGCCACGTCGGTCGGTGGATCGATCGCCGGGAGGCGCACCCGACGGCACTGCATGGCCGACTGGCGGGCGATCTCAAGCCAACGCCCGTGGCGGCGCTCGCCGCGCTTGTCGTCCCAGCGGACCACGCATCGGGCAGTCACCAGCGGGATGATTCGGTCGATGCCCAGCTCGGTCAGCTTGCCGACCGCCCACTCCGGACGATCACCCTTGGTGGGAGCGAAGGCCACGGTGAGAGCGGGCCGGGGCGGAGGCTCATCGATCACATCGGCGATGGGCTCCAAGGTCGCCGCCGCCTGGCCGCCCCCGGATGCAAGAGCGCACAAGCGCCAGCGGCCAACGCCGTCCGCCACGCTGATGGACTCACCGGGGCGGAGACGGAGGACACGAACGAGGTGATGCGCGTCGCGCTCCTCGAGGGAAGGGGCATCCACGTCGGCAACGAACACCTGAGCCGCGGAACGACGACGCAGCCGGAGTCCCACATCGGGACTCGGGGGGGCGCCGGGACTCGGGGCGGCGGCGGGTTTCGGGGCGGCGGCGACGGCCGGACCTACTTGAACGCGCTGCGGATCTTCGACATGAGGCCAGGATCGGGAGGCAGGACGTCCTCTCCCCGCTCGGCGGCCAGGGCCCGCAGCAGTTCGTCGGCCTCTCTGGTGAGCCCGGTGGGCGTCTCCACCATGACCGTGACCACCAGGTCACCCCGACCGCGACCGTGGAGGTGGGGCACGCCTTTGGCCCGCAGACGGATCTCCTTCCCGCTCTGCGTTCCGGCCGGGATGATGATGCGCTCTGTGCCATCCAGGCTCTCCAAGTCGATCTCCGTGCCGAGAGCGGCCTGGGTGAATGCCACCCCGACCGACGCCAGCAACCGGTCTTCCTCCCTGCTCAGCGTGGGATGAGGCTTGACCCGGAGGTGCACGTAGAGGTCGCCGGGCGGCCCACCCCGTGGCCCGGCGGCTCCCCGGCCGGGGACTCGCAGAGTGGCGCCCTCGTTGACGCCGCCGGGCACCTCGACGGTGAGCGAGCGGTTCTGCACCCGCCGGCCCTGCCCGGAGCAGTCCTGGCACGGTGAGGGAATCTGCTGGCCGGTGCCACCGCAGTTGGGGCATGGCCCGGCGGTCACCATCTGGCCGAGGATGGACTGGCGCACGCGACGCACCTCGCCCACGCCCTTGCAGGTGCTGCACGTCGAAGCCGACGTTCCGGGGCGCGCCCCTCGGCCCTCACAGGTCGGGCAACTCTGGGGAAGTCGCACCTCCAAGGTGTGATCGGCACCGAAGACCGCTTCGTCGAACTCGAGGTCGATCACCGCCTCAGCGTCCTCGCCGCCGCGGGGCCCGGCCCGCCCGCTTCGACCTCCGGCGGCTCCGAAGGGACTGCTCCCACCGCCGAACAGGCTGTCGAAGAGGTCCCCCAGGCCGCCCGCGCCGGCACCACCGAACCCGAAGGGTTCGCCGCCACCGGAACCACCACCTCGAGGGTCGGCTCCGAACATGTCGTACTGGCGGCGGCGCTCAGGATCGCGAAGCGTCTCGTAGGCCTGGTTGATGGCCTTGAAGCGCTCCTCGGTAGAGGCATCCCCCTGGTTGGCGTCGGGATGCAGCTCGCGGGCCAACCGTCGGTAGGCCTGCTTGATCTCGTCCTCGGTGGCCGTACGGCTTACCCCGAGGAGGTCGTAGTACTCGTCTGCCAACTAGCTTCCTTCGCTCAGGGCCCGGCCCAGACGCCGGCTCACCACGGCCACCGCTGCCAGGGCTTGCTCGTAGTGCATCCTGGTCGGACCGAGGATGCCCACCGTACCCAGCTGCTCGCCCTCTACCTCATAGGGGGCGACGATGACCGAGCAGTCTGCCAACGACGGCACGCCGTGCTCGGCCCCGATGGACACCGACAGGCCTCGGCCGAGGACGTCGGAAAGCAACCCCACCATGACGTATTGCTCCTCGAGGATGCCGAGCACCCCGCGGATGGTCTCCACGGCGTCGAAGGCCACGGCCATGCGCGAAGCCCCACCGACGAAGACCTGTCCCCCGTCGCCTTCGGCCACGCCGCCCAGGGCGCCGAGCGCGGCGTTGGTGAGCTCGTCGACCGACGCGTCCTCACTGGGCAGGACGTCCGGGGCCGCTCCACCCCAAGAGGTGCCGGTCAGCAGCGATGCCAGCATGGTCGACGCCGCAGCCAGGCTCAGGTCGCTGACCTCACGGGCCAGCTCCAGCGGTCGCTTCTCGACCACGCCGTTCGACAGCACGATGACCACAAGGGCCAGGCGCGGCCCGAGCCCGACGATCTGGACCGACCGGATCCTGGCCACCTCGTGTGACGGTCCGACCACCACGGCGGCGTAGTCGGTCAGCGCCGAGAGGAGCCGGCTGGTGTCGGCCAGGGTCCGCTCGAGCTCACCGTGGGCCTTGGCGAAGAAGGCACGCACCTGCTGGCTCTGCACCGGGCCCAGGGCGCCGGGGGCCAAGGAGTCAACGAACAGGCGATAACCCTTGTCGGTGGGGATGCGCCCGGCACTGGTGTGGGGCTGGGTGAGGTAGCCCTCCCGCTCGAGCACGCCCATCTCGTTGCGGACGGTTGCCGACGACACCGCCAGAGCCGATCGCTGGGCGACATGCGCGGAGCCGACCGGCTGGGCGGTTTCGATGTATTCCTCCACGACAGCGTGAAGGATCGCTGACTTGCGTTCGTCGAGCATGAGGGATCGCTGGCAAGGATACCGGCCCCCCGCTGCTCGGGAGGTTGCCCGATCTCAGGCGCCGAGCCTTCCCCGTCCCTTGAGGTACCCGAGGACCTGGTCGGCCGCCTCCTCGAAGGTCATCTGAGTCGTGTCCAGGCGGATCTCCGGGTGCTGCGGCGCCTCGTAGGGCGAATCGATGCCGGTGAAGTTCACCAACTCCCCTCTCCGGGCCCGGGCGTAGAGCCCCTTCTCGTCGCGCTGCTCGGCCACTGCCAGCGGCGTGTCCACGTGCACCTCGACGAACTCACCCTCGGCGAGGCGTTGGCGGGCCATCTGCCGCTCCGCTTGGAACGGGGAGATGAACGACACCAGCACGATGAGCCCGGCATCGACCATCAGTCCGGCGACCTCGGAGACCCTGCGGATGTTCTCGACCCGATCGGCATCGGTGAAGCCGAGGTCCTTGTTCAACCCATGGCGGACATTGTCTCCGTCCAGCAAGTAGGTGTGGCCGCCCTCGGCGTGCAGCTTGCGCTCCAGGGCGTTGGCGATCGTGGACTTCCCCGCCCCCGACAGCCCAGTGAACCACACCACGCAAGGCTGCTGGCCCTTGAGCGCTGCGTGGGCCCGCTTGTTGACCTCGATGGCCTGCCAGTGGACGTTGTCGGAGCGGCGCAGCGCGAAACGAAGCAACCCTGCGCCCACCGTCTCGTTGGTCAAACGATCGATGAGGATGAACCCTCCCATGTCCCGGTTCTCATCGTAGGGATCGAACGGAACCCGGCGATCGAGGCTGAGGTTGCAGACCCCGATCTCGTTGAACCGGACCGTCTTGGCGGCCGTGTGCTCCAAGGAGTTGACGTTGACCGTGTACTTCGGCGAGCCCAGCGTGGCACCGACGACACGGGTGCCGATCTTGAGGAGGTATGAGCGCCCGGGAAGCATCTCCTGCTCGCTCATCCAGATGATGTTGGCCTCGAACTGGTCGGCCACGGCCGGCGGGGCGTCAGCGGCGGCGATCACGTCCCCGCGGCTTACGTCGATCTCGTCAGCCAGCACGACCGTGAGGGACTGACCGGCCACGGCCTCGGCCAGGTCACCGTCGGCGGTCACCAACCGGGCGACGGTGCTCTTTAGACCCGACGGCAGCACCCGCACCCGGTCACCGGGTCGGACGGTGCCACCGACGACCTGGCCCGAGAAGCCTCGAAAGTCGGGATCGGGTCGGTTGACCCACTGCACCGGCATCCGGAGCGGGCTGTCGCAGGACACATCATCGATCTCCACCGTCTCCAGGTGCCCGATCAGCGTGGGACCCTCATACCAGGGGATCTCGGGGCTGGGCGCGGCGATGTTGTCACCGCAGAGGGCGGACATCGGGATGCTGACCACATCGGTGATGCCGATCTCCTCGGCGAACTTCCGGTACTCGGCATCGATGGCATCGAAGACCTCCTCCGAGTAGCCCATCAGGTCCAGCTTGTTCACGGCCAGCACGACATGGCGGATCCCCAGAAGCGACACGATGAAGCTGTGGCGCCGGGTCTGGGTGAGAACCCCCTTCCGCGCGTCAACGAGGATGACGGCCAGATCAGCGGTCGACGCGCCGGTGACCATGTTGCGGGTGTACTGCTCATGGCCCGGCGTGTCGGCCACCACGAACTTACGCCGATCGGTGGCGAAGAACCGGTAGGCGACGTCAATGGTGATGCCCTGCTCGCGCTCGGCGATCAAACCGTCGACGAGGAGCGCCAAGTCGAGCTCTCCGCCCTGGGTGCCCACTCGCTTGGAATCGGTCTCCAGGGCTGCGAGCTGATCCTCGAACACCAGCTTGGAGTCGTAGAGCAGCCGCCCGATGAGCGTGCTCTTGCCGTCGTCGACACTGCCGCAGGTGAGGAACCGCAGCATGGTCTTGTGCTCGTGCGAACCCAGGTAGGCGTCGATGTCGCTCGTCGACCGGTCACCCGCAACGTCGGTCACTAGAAGTACCCCTCCTGCTTCTTCTTCTCCATCGACGCACTGGCATCGTGGTCGATGGCTCGACCGTCTCGCTCCGACGTCGTTGCCAGCAGCGTCTCACCGATGATCGCACTGAGCGTCGCCGCCTGGCTCTGCACGGCCCCAGTCAGGGGGTAGCAGCCCAGCGTGCGGAAGCGGACGGTCCGCTCGACGACCTCGTCACCCGGGTTCAAGGGCAGGCGATCATCGTCGACCATGATGAGGATCCCGTCGCGCTCCACCGTCGGACGGGGGGCAGCGAAGTACAACGGCACGATCGGTATCCGTTCACGTTGGATGTACTGCCAGACGTCAACCTCGGTCCAATTCGACAAGGGGAAGACCCGGATGCTCTCCCCCGGGTTCTTCCTGGCGTTGTAAAGATGCCACAGCTCCGGTCGCTGCTGCTTGGCATCCCAGCGATGCTGTGGCGAACGGATCGAGAACACCCGCTCCTTCGCCCGTGACTTCTCCTCATCCCGGCGAGCTCCCCCGAAGGCCACGTCGAACCCATGGAGATCGAGGGCCTGCTTGAGGCCCTCGGTCTTCCACAGATCCGTGTGCTTCGCCGAACCGTGGGTGAAGGGGTTGATGCCGAGTCGGACGCAGTCGGGGTTCTGATGCACGATCAGCTCCATGCCGGCGTCGGCCGCGGCCTTGTCCCGGAAGTCGTACATGGCCCGGAACTTCCAGGTGGTGTCCACGTGCAGCAGCGGAAAAGGGGGCTTGGACGGATAGAAGGCCTTGCCGGCCAGGCGCAGCATCACCGAGCTGTCCTTGCCGACGGAGTAGAGCATGACGGGCCGCTCGCTCTCCGAGACGGCCTCCCGCATGATCTGGATGCTCTCGGCCTCGAGCCGCTGGAGATGGGTGAGGGTCGGCATGGTTCGGCACTCCGGGCGGGGCGGCGAGAAGCGAGCTCGCCATTGTATTCAGCAGGTCAACCGGTGGAATATTCCCACGTCCGCCAGCCCGCTGGGCGGCTCTCCCAAGGAGGCTTCGTCCAGAAACCACATCCACGACGACGGCAACGGGACCCGTCGCCAGCGGTCCGCCCCAGTGCGGCTTCACCGAGATGGCGCCGGCAGTGGGTGGTAGCTGAGCCGCCTCCGGTGCCAAGGCCGGGGGGGAGCTCTGCCGTGACAGCGCCCCAGCCCGATAGAACGGTTGCGTGAGTCCACCAGACGGATCCCCCGCGATCCCGAACGAGGAGGAACCCTTGGCCACGAAACCTTCTGATCGCCCCGTCGCGTCCTCCGGGACCCTTCGCGTCGGCGAGCTCACGGTGCACCGTCTTGGCTACGGCGCCATGCAGCTCACCGGCGAGGGGGTGTGGGGACCGCCCGACGACCCCGACGAGTGCGTCCGGGTCCTGCGCCGGGCAGTGGAGCTCGGCGTCGATCTCATCGACACCGCTGACTCGTACGGCCCCTATGTCAGCGAGGAGCTGATCCGCGAGGCCCTGCACCCCTACGGTGACGACCTGGTCATCGCCACAAAGGCCGGCCTGACCCGCACGGGCCCGGGCGTCTGGCCAGCGGTGGGCCGCCCAGAGTATCTTCGCCAGGAGTGCGAGATGAGCCTCCGACGGCTGGGGCTCGAGCGCATCGACCTGTTCCAGCTGCACCGCATCGACCCCAAGGTGCCCGCGGACGAGCAGTTCGGGCTCTTGGCCGAGCTGATCGACGAAGGGAAGGTCCGCCATGTCGGGCTCTCCGAGGTCACCGTCTCCGACATCGACGCGGCCCGGGAGGTTGTCCCGGTGGTCACGGTGCAGAACATGTACAACCTGACCGAGCGCAAGTCCGAGGATGTCCTCGACTACTGTGAGGCTCAAGGGATCGGCTTCATCCCCTGGTTCCCGATCGCCTCCGGTGAGCTGGCCAAGCCGGGCGGCCCCGTCGACAGCGTCGCCAGGACCACCGGGGCAACGCCGTCCCAGGTGGCGCTGGCCTGGCTGCTGCGGCGGTCACCGGTCATGTTGCCGATCCCCGGCACAAAGACCGTCGAGCACGTCGAGGAGAACTGCGCAGCAGCGACGGTCGACCTGAGCGATGAGCAGGTGGCCTCGCTCACCGCCGCTCGCTGAGCCACTCTCCGGCGCCTCGCCCGGCACCGAGCCGAACCCACGCCGACCCGGGTGGGCGGCCTCACCACCTCCTCGCCCCCCCACGCGACGCCACCCCGTCAGCCCCTGGTCGCCTGGTAGCGGGCCAGGGCCTCTTCGCGCTCGACGTGATGGTCGACGATGGGTTCTGGGTAGGCGCTGGCGTCTAGAGGAAGGCCACCGGCCGCCCAGGGGTCGTGGATGTCCTGCGCCGGGACCGATCTCAGCTCCGGCACCCACCGCCGGATGTAGGCACCCTCGGGATCGAACTTCTTGGACTGGAGCACCGGGTTGAAGATCCGGAAGTAGGGGGCGGCGTCGGTACCCGTCCCGGCCACCCACTGCCAGCCGTGGTTGTTGGACGCCAGATCGCCGTCGACCAGGTAGCGCATGAAGTGGCGGGCACCTCGGGTCCAGGCGATGTGGAGGTCCTTGACCAAGAAGCTGGCCGTGATCATGCGTAGCCGGTTGTGCATCCACCCTTCGCCCAGCAGTTGGCGCATGCCGGCGTCGACGATGGGGAACCCGGTCCGCCCCGACGCCCACGCGTCGAAGCGATCGTCGGCTTTCCTGCCCCGGTCGGCGCGCATGGTGGCCATGGCCGGCTGCAGGCTGGCACGGGCGCTGTCGGGGTGGTGCCACAGGACATCCGCGTAGAACTCCCGCCACGCCAGCTCGCTGCGGAACACCGAGTGGCTCCTGCGGCTCACGTCGAGGCCGGTCAGCAGGGTGCGGGGGTGGATGCACCCCCACCGTAGGTACACCGACAGCCGGGACGTGTGATCGCCGGCGGGCTCGTTGCGCTTGGCGGCGTAGTCGTCGAGCTCCTCTTTTCGGAACCGTTCCCAGCACCGCTCAGCCGCCTCCTCACCGGCCGTGGGCAGGCGGGCGCTGACCACGGGCACCGATGGCAGTTCGACGCCGGGCACGTCATGGGCCCAGGCGATCCGGGCCGGTACGGCGAGGGGTTCAGACCAGCCGTGCGCCACCCAGGCCCGGGAGAAGGGGGTGAAGACCTTGAACGGCGTCCCGTCGTCTTTGACCACGCTTCCCGGTTCGACGGCGTAGGGCGAGCCGGTCCACTCCACCTCCACCCCGCGGTCGGCGAGCGCGGCGGCGGCCGCATCGTCTCGCCGCCGGCCGTAGGGACCGAAGTCGGCCGCCGCGAACACCGAGAGCGCGCCGACCTCCCTGGCCACGGTGACCACCTGGTCCACGGGATCACCTTCCCGGATGACCAGATGGCCGCCGATGGCGCCGTCGAGGGCGCCGAGCGCGCCGAGCAACCACGCCCGGCGAGCGTCGCCCGACGGTGCCCAAAGGGTGTCGTCGAGGATGAATAGGGGAACGACCTCGCCGGTCGCCGCTGCCGCGTTGAGCGCGGGGTTGTCCGCCAGGCGCAGGTCCCGCCGGATCCACCATAGGGCCGGAGACGTGCTCATCGTACCGAGCCAGGAGCGCCCAACAGGCGCTCAGTCATCGAGGCGGAGGGCCTCGATGAACGCCTCCTGGGGCACCTCGACCCGGCCGATGTTCTTCATGCGCTTCTTGCCTTCCTTCTGCTTCTCGAGCAGCTTGCGCTTCCGGGTGATGTCGCCGCCGTAGCACTTGGACAGGACGTCCTTGCGCTTCGCCTTCACTGTCTCCCGGGCGATGATCCGACCACCGACGGCGGCCTGGATGGGCACGTCGAACATTTGCCGGGGTATGAGCTTGCGGAGCTTCTCGGTCATCCGCTTGCCGTACTCCGACGCCTGGGTCTTGTGGACGATGGCACTGAACGCATCGACGGGGACGGCGTTGAGCAGGACGTCGATCTTTACCAGGTCGGCGTTGTCCCAGCCCGCCGGCTCGTAGTCCATGCTGGCATACCCCTTCGTCCGACTCTTGAGGGCGTCGAAGAAGTCCACCACGATCTCCGCCAGGGGGATCCGGTACACCAGCTCAAGGCGTTCGGGGGAGAGGTACTCCATGCGGATCATGACACCGCGGCGCGTCTGGCACAGGTCCATCAGGGTGCCGGTGTACTCGGTGGGGGCCAGGATGGTGGTCTGCAGGAACGGCTCCTCGATGCCCTCCAACTTGTCGGGGGTGGGCATCTCCGAGGGGTTGTGGACCTCGACGACCGACCCGGTGGTGGTGTACGCCCGGTATTCGACGCTGGGGGCGGTGGCGATGAGCGACAGGCCGAACTCGCGCTCCAGGCGCTCCCGGACGATCTCCATGTGCAACAGCCCCAGGAAGCCGCACCGGAACCCGAAGCCGAGCGCCCCGGAGGTCTCCGGCTCGTAGCTGACCGAGGCGTCGTTGAGGCGCAGCTTCTCCAGGGACTCCCGCAGCAGGGCGAACTCGTCACCGTCGATGGGATAGAGACCGCAGAACACCATGGGCTTGGGCTCCTGGTAGCCCTCCAGAGCCTTCTCCGCCGGGCGGCCGGCGTTGGTGACCGTCTCGCCGCTCTTGGCCTCGGCGATGTCCTTGATGCCGGCGATCAGGTAGCCCACCTCGCCGGGGCCGAGGGCGCTGACCGGCGTGTTGATCGGCGTCCTGATGCCGATCTCCTCGAGGTCATGGGTCCGGCCGGTCTGCATGAAGCGGACACGCGAACCGGTCACCAGGCGCCCGCTCATGACCCGCACGGCGCTGACCACGCCCCGGTACTGGTCGTAGTACGAGTCGAAGATCAGGCCCTGCAGTGCGGCATCGGGATCACCGGTGGGCGGTGGGATCCGCTCGACAATGGCGTCCAAGAGGTCGGTGACACCGAACCCCGTCTTGGCCGACATCCGGATGATCTGATCGTTCGGCACCCCGAGGACTGATTCGATCTCCGCTGCGTAGCGGTCCGGGTCGGCGGCCGGGAGGTCGATCTTGTTGAGGGCGGCGACGATCTCGAGGTCGTTCTCCACGGCCTGGTAGGCGTTGGCCAAGGTCTGGGCCTCGATGCCCTGGGCGGCGTCGACGAGCAGGACCACACCCTCGCAGGCGGCCAGGCTGCGGCTCACCTCGTAGCCGAAGTCGACATGGCCGGGCGTGTCGATCAGGTGGATCGTCGTGCCCTTCCAGCCCACCCGGACGTTCTGCGCCTTGATGGTGATGCCCCGTTCTCGCTCGATGTCCATCGAGTCGAGGTACTGGGCGCGCATGTCCCGCGCATCGACCGCTCCGGTCAGCTCCAGGATCCGATCGGACAGCGTGGACTTCCCATGGTCGACATGGGCCACGATGCTCAGGTTCCGGAAGTGCGACAGGTCCCCCGTCCGGCGGGAGGCCGGCGGGCGAGGATCGGAGGGGGAGGCAGGGGGGGACGGCGCAGCGGGCAACAGGTTCCTCGGAGGACGGCAACCGGAAAGGACCCAGTCTGGCCCAAAGCTCGCACGTGACCTGTCAGATGGGTTTCGGCGACCGAGCCGGGCGACCCGCCCCTTCCCGCCTGCGGGCCTGGCGGCATCGCTGCGGGAGGTCGACCACCATCGCCGCGGCCTCGGCGGCGTCGCGATCGCGGGCCACGGAGTGCACCCGACGCCCGGCTGTGTCGAGGTGGACGCTGGCCAGCCCCAGCCGGCGCTGGATGGGTCCTTCGACCCGGCGGACGCTCTGCACCTTGTCCAGAGGAACCCAGTCGGTGACGCGGCGGACCCGACCGCTGGTGGTCACCGCGTAGCGGTCGTTGGCCGCCCACGACAGGAGGCGGAAGCGCAACGGCGACTTCCAACGGGCTCGGGGCGGCGGGGCCGACCGGTCGACGGGCAGGTCGGGGAACACCCGGCCGAGCAGCCACGCCGCCTGCTGGTGGCTCCCGACCGGGAGCAGAGCCCGGGCCGCCTTGGCCTGGGCTCGATCTTGGCGGCCCTTGGACTTCTGACTGGCTACCGAGACCTCCAGGCGACACCAACCGAAGGGCCGCCAGGCGAGGGGCTCCACCATGCGCACGGCCTGCACCCTCCCCCGCGGGATCGTCTCAGCGGAGGTCTCCACCAGGCCGGAGCGGAGGCGCAACCCGTCGGGAGCCTCGGCCACCGTCAGGCGGTAGTCACCGTTGAATCGCCGAAACAGACCCACGGCCAGCCCGAAGAACCCGGCCGCCCCGGCGCTGAGGGCGGCCCCTGCCGCACCCGGAGCCACGATGGCCAGGACGACCAGGGCCACGATGGCGACCTCCAGGACCAGGCCGGTCCCGGTGAGCAGGATCGAGGCGAACAACTGCCCGGGGGCAACGGTGAGCAGCGTCTGCTCGGGCGGAGCGGGGGTGGTCTCGGCCACGCCGTGGGCCAATGCCAGCAGGCGGGCTCGGAGGACCTCGGCCTCGGCGTTGCCCAGGTAGGCCAACCGGCCGGCCTTGCCGCCGCCTCCGGCCAGGCGGATCCGCAGCTCGGCGACGCCGAACATCCGGGCCAGCCCGGGGCGGACGGTGTCGATGGCCTGGATCTGGCTGAGCGGGAAGCGCTCCGAGGTCCGGCGGATGAGCCCGCTGTCCACCCGAAGCACGCCGCCCTCCACCCGCCATCGGGTGACCAACCAGGACACGACCCCGACGATCAGCAGGACGGGGATCCCCGCCAGGTGGATGAGGTCATTGCCCAGCGACCCCTTCTGGCCGCCGCCCAGGAGGGGGAGCACGACGATGACCATGATGGCGATCAGGCCTCGGCCGGCCCGGACGAGAGGCGAGAGGGGGTGCAGCCGCTCCCACGAGCCGGCCAGCCCGGCGATGGCGGGACCCGTGGATGGTCCCGGCTGGGCGGCGCCCGTGGGCGGCGGGTAGAGGGGGGGCGCCGGGCCGGTCACAACCCGGTGGCCTGGCTCTCACCGAGCGACGTCAGCTGGTCCCGGAGGCGGCCCGCCTCGGCGGCCGGCAGGCCCGGCACTCGGGCGTCGCTGGCTGCGGCAGCGGTGTGCATCTGGACCGTGGCCAGGCCGAAGGCCCGCTCGAAAGGGCCGGCCGTCACCTCCACGTACTGCATCCTGCCGTAGGGGATGACCGACATCCGCCGGAACATCAGCCCTCGCCTGACCAGCAGGTCGTCGGCCCGCTCGGCGAACCCCCAGGCTCGGACCCGACGTCCGGCGAGGATGTCGGCGATCACGCCGGCAGAGGCGACGACGACCACCCCGATGACGACGGCCACCGTGCCCGAAGCGAGCAGGGAGGCGACGGCGGCCAGAGCGACGACGGCGGTAGCGGCGGCCACCTGGTAGTGCCGCAGGACCCGTAGCCGGGGCGATGGCCCGTGCCAATCAAGGGACCCTTCATCGATGGTTCCGATAGCGGTCACGGTGTCGACGGTACCTTGATCAGCCGGGCCGGGTGGGGGCCAGCGCCGACGGGCCCGTCGTGGCCGGGCCTGCTAGCTTGACCCGGTTCCTCAACTTCCCGGTAGGACGGTATGGCCAACATCAAGAGCCAGATCAAGCGCAACCGGACCAATGAGATCCGACGCGTTCGCAACAAGGCGGCTCGCTCGGAGATCAAGACCCGGGTCAAGCGGGCCGTGCAGTCCGCCGAGACCGGTGCGGAGACGGCGGCCGACGAGCTGCGCCTGGCCGTCAGCCGCTTGGACAAGGCAGCGGCCCGGGGCACCATCCACAAGAACCAGGCGGCGAATCGTAAGTCGCGCCTGGTCCGCCGGATCAACGCGCTGACGGCTGACGCCGGCAACGAGGGCTGAACCGGCCACGCAGCACGTGTCCCCGTGCGTCAGCAGGGCAATCATCATGGCGCAGCCGGGGAGGGACCCGAAGGGGTAGACCCGCTCGGGGTGGCCGGGATCATCCTCCGGGCGGGCTCCCCCCGGCCGCTTCGAGCATCGCCCGACCCCCGGCGGCCGCTCCCCCCTGGTGCCCGAAGACGGCCGTGCCGGCCACCAGCACGGTGGCGCCCGCGTCGACACAGGAACGGGCATTCCCGGCATCGACGCCCCCGTCAACCTCAACCTCGGTCACCAGGCCCTGGCGCTCCACCTCAGCGCGGAGCCGAGCGACCTTCGACAGGGTGCGCTCGATGAGACGCTGACCGCCGAATCCAGGGTTGATGGTCATGACCAGAGCCAGATCGCAGACCTCGAGGACGTCGTCGAGACATGAGGCCGGGGTGCTGGGGTTGATCGCCGCTCCTGCCCGGCAGTCGAGGTCACGGATGTGGCTCAGGCAGCGATGAAGGTGAGGTGACGTCTCGTAGTGGACCGTTATCCCGTCGGCCCCGGCCTGGGCGAACGTCTCCAGGTGGCGCTCGGGCTCGACGATCATCAGGTGGAGCTCGAGGGGTAGGACCGTCTCTTTCCGCATGGACCGCACGGCGTCGGTGCCGAAGGTGAAGTTGGGGACGAACACGCCATCCATGACGTCGACATGGAGGCGTTCGGCTCCGCTGCCTTCGAGGGCGTGGACCTCGTCGGCAAGATGACCGAAGTCGGCTGCCAACATGCTGGGAGCGAGATGGATGGCGCCGACACAAGGCGTCCAGGTAGAGCGGGGCATGGTCACATTCTTTCAGGCCGACGCCCTCCTCGTCGCTCCGCCGGGCCGGTTGCCTAAGACGCTGGGCCGTCAACCCACCCAGAAGTCGATGGCCACGGCCAACCCGAAGAGGACGACGAAGGTCCTCAGGTACAGCGGCCTCACCAGGTGGACGGTCCGAGCCCCGATGATCCCGCCGATGATCGAGCCGATGGCCAGCGAGGGGACGAGCGACCAGCTCACGTGGCGGCCGACGGCGAACACCGCGGCGGCGATGAGGTTGATGACAAACGCCAGCACCTGTTTGACGGCGTTGTTGCGCACCATCCCGGCATCGGAGAACAACCCGAGGAGGGCGAGGATCATGATGCCCAGCCCTGCCCCGAAGAACCCGCCGTAGATCCCTCCCAGGGCGATGATGGCGGGCAGCAACCAGGCACTCTCCCCGCACACGGCTTCTCGGCTGGTGCCGGTCTCTGATGTCGCAGCATCGTGGCCGGGGACGGCCGACTCCGGGGGGCGGGCCTTGACCCAGTCCCGCACCCGGTCCTGGAACACCAGCGCCGCGCAGGCGGCCAGGATCAGGAACGGCACGACCGTCTTGAACAGGCTGTCGGGGGTGACCTGGAGCAGCAGGGCCCCGGCCAGCGCACCGGCCCCGGCGAACACGGCGAGCCGCCGGGCGGCGCGCAGGCCCGAGCCCAGATCGGCCCGCTGCGTCCACGCCCCGGCCAGATAGCCGGGCGTCTGGCCCACCGTAACGGTGATGTTGGCCGAGACGGTGGGCACCCCGAGCGCCACCAGGCAGGGGAAGGCGATGAGTGTCCCACCGCCGGCCATGGCGTTGACCGCTCCGGCGGCCACGCCCGCTCCCCCGACGGCGACGATGTCCAACAGTCCGGTGTTCACCGGCGCGAGCCCCCCGCCCGGGCCGGGGATCGTGCCAGGCGGCACAGTCTGGCAACCAGGACCTCGAGGGTGAGGTCGTCGGGCCACTCCCCCCGGCCTCCTTTGAGGGCGACCTCGGCGTCGGCCACCAGGCCGACGGCCGTGGCGATGCGCGCCGAGCCGTAGCGGCGAGCCGAGGTCAGGGCCTTCTTGGCCGGGAAGGTGCTGCGCCCCCCGGCGATGCCCATGGCGACGGCCGCCGCCTCCTCGGTGGTGATGGCTGGGCCGTCGACTCGCAGCAGGGAACCGACGTGGCGGGCGATGATGGCGTGCACCACCAGTGGGTGGCGCTCACCGGCTTCGAGCAGGCGGTGCAGGGCGCCGAGGGCCACGTCGGTGTTCCCGCTGTCGATGGAGTCGGTCAGGTCCCACGGCGCGACCGAGCCGGCATCGCCCAGGTAGGGCGCGATGTCGTCGGGACCGAGGCGAGCTCCCGGTTCGAACGCCACCCCGAGCACCTCGAGGAGGGAGGCGAGCCGACTCACGTCCTCGCCCAGATGGGCTTCGAGCAGAGCCGCGGCCCGGGCGTCGATGCGGACGGGCGCGGCCTTGATGCGGTCGTGGACGAAGGCCTTCGCCGTCCTGCCCTTGACCGACGTCCCGGTGACGTGGCCGTGCGCCTTGACGGCGGCCAGCAGCTTGGGTGCCAGCCGGCCGCCTCCGGCGACGAGGACGATCGACGTTGTGTCGAGGGGCGCCTCCAGGTACGCCAGGAGGGGAACAAGCTCCTCGGTGCCGAACCGGCCTACGTCACGGACGACGACAATGCGACGGTCGGCCAGGAACGGTGGGGTGGCGGCGGCGTCGGCCACCACGGCCAGATCGAGCTCGTCGCCGGCGAAGTCCTCCACCACCAAGCTGCGCTGTGCGTGGCCGACGAGATCGTCGATGGTCGTCCTGGTCGCCTCGGCCACCAGCACCGGATCGTCGCCCTCGATCAGCCACACTGTCCGGCCCTCCGGCGGGCTCATGGCGCGGCGAGCACGGCGGCCAGGGTGTCACAGACCCGTCGGGCAGCCCGGACGTCATGGGCCCGGAGGATCCGGCACCCCAGGCTGACGCCGAGAGCGTGGGCGGCCAACGACGCCGGTCCCCGCTCGCCGATCTCTACATTGAGCAACCGACCCAGAAAGGTCTTGTTGGACGCCGACAGCAGGAGGGGGTAGCCCAGCGCGGCCAGGCGGTTCGAGGCCCTCAGCAGCCCCAGGGACTGCGCGGCGGTCTTGCCCAGATCCAGCCCGGCGTCGATGACCACCCGCTCGCCGGGCACGCCCGCGCTCCGCGCGGCCTCCGCCCTCACTGCGAGATAGCTGGCCACGTCCGCCACCAGATCGTCGTAGTGGGGATCAGGATCGGGGATGCGCGGCCCGAGGCGGATGTGGGTGGCGACCACGGCGGCGCCCGCGGCGGCGGCCGCCGGGAGGTACTGGGGGTCAGCGAACCCGCTGATGTCGTTGCCCATCACCGCGCCGGCGCGGTAGGCCTCGGCGGCCACCGACGCCCGCCACGTGTCGACCGACAGGGCCACATCGAAGCGGGCGTGCAACGCGGCAACGGTGGGCACCACGCGGTCGAGCTCCTCGGCCTCGGTGACCTCCGGCCCGGGCCCGGCCTTGACACCGCCGACATCGAGGAGGTCGGCACCTTCGACTACCAGCCCCTCCGCACGTCGATAGAAGGCGTCGAGATCCCAGTAGGACCCCCAGTCGTAGAAGGAATCAGGGGTGCGGTTGAGGATACCCATGACCAGCGCCCGCGACGCCACGTCGTAGCGCGTGCCACCCAGATCGAGCCACACGGGCCGCTCAGAACAGTCGGGTGGTGAGCGCCTTACGGTATCCCGCCGTGCGCGGGTCCTCAGGGCCGAGCACCTCGAGCAGGTCGATGAACTGCTGGCGGGCCCCGTCGTCGCCCTTGACCCGCTCCAGCAGGGCGTCGAGCTTGGTGGTGACGTCGCCGTCGCCGCGGTCGGCCACCTCGTCGCCCACCCGGGCCTGGGCGCTTAGGTGCCGGGTCTCAACCGTCTCGGGCACCCGCTCGAGCAGAGCAAGGGCCTCGGCCTTGTCGGCCGGGGTGTCGCCGTCCACCAACAGGGTGGCCAGGGCCACGGTGACCTTGTCGTTGGCCGGCTCCAGCTCCAGGGCGTAGCGGAGCGAGGCCTCGTCGCCGGTGGCGAGCAACTGGTCGACCTCGCTCGGCTGCGGGGCCAGCTTGGCCACCCATTGGCGAACCTGGGCCTCGGGCAGGGCCCCGACGAAGCTGTCGACCACCTTGCGGTCCGAGATGGCATAGACGGCAGGGATGGACTGGACCTGGAACGTGGCGGCCACCCGCGGGTTGGCGTCGACATCGACCTTCACCAGTTCCACGGCCCCATCGGTCTCACCGACGACCTTCTCCAGGATAGGGCCGAGGGTTCGGCACGGCCCGCACCACGACGCCCACAGATCCACCACCACCGGAACACCCGCTGACCGTTCCAGCACGTCCGCCTCGAAGGTGGTATCGGTGACCTCCATCAGGTGTGGCCTTCCTCTCAGGCTCTAGGTTGGCACGGCTTCTAGGTTGGCACGGCTTCTAGGTTGACCAGCATGACCGACCCTGATCAACCAGGTGGCGGGCTCGCCTCTGCCGAGGCTACCGTCCGCCCGGGCCGTCCTGAAGGCATCGACGCTGAGAAGGTGAGCGCCTGGTTCGCCGAGAACATTCCCGGTGTCAGGCTGCCCCTGGGCTTCGAGCTGATCGCCGGCGGTCGTTCGAACCTGACGTACCAGGTGACCGACGCCGCCGCCCGGCGCTACGTGTTGCGCCGGCCGCCCACCAGCCACCTCCTCCCCACTGCCCACGACATGGGTCGCGAGCACCGCATCATCGCCGCCATGGGTCCGGCCGGCGTGCCTGTGCCGTCCGCCCTGGGGCTGTGCACCGACGCCGAGGTCAACGGGGCCCCGTTCTACGTCATGGATTTCGCCGACGGCTACGTCCTGCGCACCGAGGAGGAGGCCGTCGCCACCCTCGACGAGGTGACCCGCGGTTTCGCCACCCGCTCCCTGATCGACACCCTGGCCCAGATCCACAGCCTCGATGTCGACGCCATCGGGCTCGGCGATCTGGCTCGGCGGGAGGGCTACATCGCCCGCCAGCTTAAGCGTTGGTACGGCCAGTACCGCTCCGCCCGCAACGAGCTGTCGGGACCGTCGGTGCCCGCCGTCGACCGGGTCCACGACGAGCTGGTGAGGCGCATCCCCCCGCAGGGACCGGCCACCGTGGTCCACGGTGACTATCGCCTGGACAACACCGTCGTCGGCGCCGACGGCCACATCGTCGCCGTCCTCGACTGGGAGCTGTGCACGCTGGGCGCCCCCTTGGCCGACCTGGCGGGGTTGCTGGCCTACTGGTCCGAGGCGGGCGAGACCTCCCCGCTAGCGGCGTCACCGACCAGCGCCACGGGCTTCGGCTTGCGTGCCGACGTCGTCGAGCGCTATGCCGAGCGGTCGGGGCGCGACGTCAGTCAGCTGGACTTCTACGTGGCGTTCGCCTACTGGAAGCTGGCCTGCATCCTCGAAGGTGTCCACACCCGCTACGTGGCCGGGGCGATGGGCGACGGAGCCTTCGATTACAGCTTCTATCCCGACGCCATCTTCGGCCTGGCCGCCAAGGCGGAAGAGTCCCTCGGCCGCCTCTGCTGAGCGAAGCGCCTTCCTGAGAGACCGGAACACCAGAGAAGCTGAGACAATGGACGACCATGAGCGAACTGGCCACCATCCACAGCTGGCCGAACCTCGAACGCCCTATCCTTGTCGTCGCCCTGGAGGGCTGGGTCGACGCCGGCCTGGCCGGGTCCACGGCAGCGGCGGCGTTGCTGGCCGCCATGCCCAATGAGGTCCTTGCCACGTTCGACGCCGACGAGCTCATCGACCATCGGGCCCGGCGCCCGACGTTGCGCATCGTCGACGGGGTGTCCACCGAACTGCGCTGGCCGGAGGTATGCCTCCACCTGGCCACCAACCGGACAGGTCGCAGCGTCCTGATGCTGACAGGGCCCGAGCCTGACATGCGCTGGCACCGCTTCATCGCCGAGACCGTGTCGCTGGGGTCGCGGCTCGGGGTGGAGATGATGATCGGCCTGGGCGCCTTCCCGGCGCCGGTCCCCCACACCCGCCCCGTTCGCCTGGCGGCCACGGCCAGCACCGCCGAGCTGGCTGCCGACGTGGGGTTCATCCCCCACACCATCGACGTCCCCGCCGGCATCGAAGCCGGCATCGAGCAGGCATTCACGAAAGCCGGCATCCCCGCCGTCGGGCTGTGGGCCCGGGTCCCCCACTACGTCTCGGCCATGCCCTACCCGGCGGCGGCCGCCGCACTGCTCGAGCAGCTGGCTCGCCTTGCCGAGATCGAGATCGACACCAAGGCGCTCAGTGCGTCGGCGTCCACGACCTTCGCCCAGATCGAGCAGCTCATCGCCGGCAGCGAGGAGCACGGAGCCATGGTCCGCCAGCTGGAGACGCAGCTCGACGCGGAGCCCGACAAGGCAGCCGGCAACTTCGGCGACCTGCCGTCTGGCGATGAGATCGCCGCCGAGCTCGAACGGTTCCTGCGCAACGAGGACTGACACCGGCCAGCCCGGCCCTGGCTGGGTGGCCGGCGAGGTGGACCGGGTCAGCCTCTACACCCCCCTCCTTGCCCTCTGCGGAGGTCGTTGCCCAAATCGTCACTGACCTGCAGGCAGGCTGATCCTTGCGGGAGAGGTAAACCGCAAGGGTGCTTGGCGCGTTTGAAGGACTGATGGCGTTCCCCACCTGACGCCGGGCAAGGAGCTCCCGCATGCCGTTCGCCCGCTTCCCCCGCCTTCGAGCGCGAAGCCGCACCCTCCGTGCCGTCGGCGTCGGGTTGACCTCGCTGATGGTCATCTCCACCGGCCTGTTCTCCCCGGCTCAGGCATCCGCCGCCTCCACCCCGCCCACCATCGCCTTCGGCAGCCAAGGCTCGCTGGTCCGAACCTGGCAGTCCGCCCGGGGCTGCACCACAGGGCAGCTCCGGGCCCGCCTGGGGCGGCCCGACGGCGCCGCCGGCAGCGTCTTCGTACCGCTCACGTTGACCAACACCGGGTCGACCACCTGTGTGACCGGCGGCTACCCCGGCGTGTCTTACGTGACCGGTGACGCCGGAACCCAGGTGGGCAGCGCCGCGGTGCGCTCAGCGTCGTTCCCGCCGTCGATCATCACCCTCGCCCCCGGCCGGAGCGCAACGGCACGGGTCCGCGAGGTCAATGCCCTCAACTTCCCGCCCGCCTCGTGCCATCTGACCGCCACCCGGGGACTCCGGGTGTACCCACCGGAGCGGCGGGCCGCCCTGTTCGTCCCCTCCACCGGGCAGGCATGTGCCAACCCAGCCGACACCTGGCTGTCCGTCACCGTCCTCCAGCCAGGCTGACGGTGGTGGCCGTCGACGCTCGCCGCCCCGGTCGTCGGGGTCCGCCAACCCGACGTGACGCTTCGCGGGCCACCACGGTCCGACCCCATGGCATGGACACCGAGTACGTCGACTTCTTCGCTGCGGTGCTGCCCAAGGCGGTGAGCGCAGCACGGCGCATCACCGGGGACCTGGCGGCGGCCGAGGACGCGGCCAGCGAGGCCCTGGCCAAGGCCTACCTGTCGTGGTCGAAGCTTTGTCATCTCCCCTACCGCGAAGCCTGGCTGCTGCGGGTGGCCACCAATGAGGCCATCGGTGCAGTCCGCAAGCAGGCTCGACGGGACCGGATCGTGCGCCGCCAGCCGCCACCGCCACCGGTGGCCGAAGACCCGCAGGTCGACCGCCAGCAGGTGGTCGACCAGATCCGCCGGCTCCCCGGCCGCCAGCGGGAGGTGGTCATGTTGCGCTACTACGCCGATCTGAGCACCGACGAGGTCGCCGCCGCCCTGGGCATCTCCGCGGGGGCGGTCAAGTCCCACCTGCACCGTGCCCTGCACACGCTTCGCGATCGACTGGGAACGACCATGCTCGAGGAGATGCTCACATGACCGACCCAGATCGTCCGGAGATCCCGACCTCGACCTCCGAGATGCTGGAGCGAACCCGCCGACGGGCCCAACAGCTGCGTCGGCGGAGGCGAACGGCGGTGGCCGCTGTCGTCGCCGTGGTCGTCGCCGTGGCCATTGCCGTGCCGGCAGCGTTGATCAACAACAACCCGGCTCGGGTCGTGAAGGTGGTCAACGGAACGACGACGACGACCCCACCACCGACAGCGCCGCCGGCGGCGGCGACGACGCCTTCGCCGACGAACTTGCTGGGCCCGGCTCCGACCACCACGGTGTCGCAACGCTCCGTGGCGCCCACCACGTCGCCGTCGGCTCCGACGACCGCCACGGTGGCGGCGAGCGCCTGCACCACCAACCACCTCAGCGCCCATCTGGGCAACTCCAGCGGCGCGGCGGGCAGTGTTGGCTACGACGTGACGTTCGTCAACATCGGGCCGGTGAGCTGTTCCCTCGACGGTTACCCGGGGGTGTCGTATGTGACGGCCGGCAACGGGACCGCAGTCGGGGCACCGGCCCGGCGCACAAACGTGGGCACCGTGGCGACGGTGGTCCTGGGCTCCGGGCAGACGGCCCGGGCCATGCTGATCGAGACCGACTCGGTCAACTATCCCCAGGACACCTGCCAGCTGACCAGCGTCACAGGGCTCCGGGTCTACCCACCGAACCAGACCGCTTCGCTCTTCGTCACCCAGCCCGCTCGGGTGTGTGCCAACCCGGCTGACCCCGTCCTTCAGATCGGACCGGTGCAAGGCGCCTGATCAGACGACCAGGTTGACCAACCTGGGGGCGCGAACGATCTCCTTGCGCGGCTCGGCGCCGGCCAGGGCGTCCATGATCTTCCCGGATGCTCGGGCCACGGCCAGGGCGGCGGCCTCGTCGATGTCGGGGGCCACCTCGGCGCGGTCGCGGACCTTGCCGTTGATCTGGATGATCATGGTGACCGTCTCGACGGTCAGCATGGTCGGGTCGGCGACCGGCCACGGCTGGGCGTGCACCGCCGCCCGGTCGGGATGGCGGCGCTGCCACAGCTCGGCGCTGATGTGGGGCGCCATGGGCGCCAACAGGAGGAGCAGGGTGTCCACCGCAAAGTCGACGCTGTCGCCGCGGGCGCCGTCCGGGCCCTGGGCGTAGCGGTAGAGGCCATTGACGAACTCCATCGCCGCGGCGACCGCCGTGTTGTAGGCCCAGCGCTCGAAGTCGGTGCTGATGCGGTCGATGAGCCGGTGGGTGGCCCGGTCGAGATCGGTGTCGGCGGGGGTGGGCGGGCGCTCCACCACCGTGACGCGATCCACGTCGCCGAGCGCCAGGCGCCACAGGCGGGACAAGAAGCGGCGGCAGCCGTCGATGACCTCGTCGGCTTGCTTGGACCAATCGAAACCGTCACCGGGCGGCCCCACGAAGAGGTGGAACAGCCGCAAGGCGTCGGCCCCGTCGCGCTCGAAGTAATCGGACGGGCTCACCAGGTTCCCCCTGGACTTGGACATCTTCGCGCCGTCCATGGTGATCATCCCCTGGGTGAACAGGCGGGTGAAAGGCTCGCGCACCTCCTTGGGGGCCAAGCCCACATCGGCCAGCGCCCGGGTGTAGAAGCGGGCATAGAGCAGGTGCAGGATGGCGTGCTCGATGCCGCCGATGTACTGGTCGACCGGCATCCATCGCTGGGCGGCGTCGCCATCAATGGGCTCGGCGGTCGTCCACGGATCAGCGAAGCGCTGGAAGTACCACGACGAGTCCACGAAGGTGTCCATGGTGTCGGTCTCGCGCTCCGCGGGCCCACCGCAACGCGGGCAGGTGGTGTGCAGGAACGCCTCGTGGTGGCGCAGCGGCGACTCCCCGGTGGGCTGAAACTCGACATCCTCGGGGAGCAGCACCGGGAGCTGCTCCTCGGGGACGGGGACGGGACCGTGTGTCGGGCAGTACACCACCGGGATCGGGCAGCCCCAGTAGCGCTGGCGGGACAGCAGCCAGTCGCGGAGCCGGTAGTTGACCTTGCCGCTGCCGATGCCTTTGCCGACCAACCAGGCGATGGCCCGTTCCTTGGCCTCGGCCACGCCGAGGCCGTCCAACCACGCCGAGTTGATGGCCGGCCCGGCACCGGTGAAGGCCTCACCATCCCAGTCGTCGGGAGGCGCCACAGTGCGCACGATCGGCAACCCGAAGGCGGTGGCGAAGTCCCAGTCCCGCTGGTCCTGGCCGGGGACCGCCATGATTGCCCCGGTCCCGTACGTCATCAGCACATAGTCGGCGAGATACACGGGTACCTCGTTGCCGGTGAAGGGGTTGCGGGCGTAGGACCCGGTGAACACGCCCCGCTTGTCGAGGGGAGCCTCGCTTGACTGGCGGTCGACGTCGGAGGTGTCACCCACCCGGGTCACGAACGCCTCCACCTCGCTGTGCTGGGCGTCGGTGGTGAGCGTCGGGACCAGCGGGTGCTCGGGAGCGACCACCACGAAGGTCATCCCGAACGAGGTATCGGGCCGGGTGGTGTACACCTCGATGTGCTCGCCATCGCGCCCGACGACGGGAAGGGCGAACTCGGCGCCCTCTGAGCGTCCGATCCAGTTGCGCTGCATGGTCTTGACTCGCTCTGGCCACTCCAGGCCCTCAAGGCTGTCGAGCAGCTCATCTGCGTACTCGGTGATCTTGAAGAACCACTGCGTCAAGTCGCGACGCACGACCAGGTCGCCTGAGCGTTCGCAGGTCCCTTCGGCCAGGACCTGCTCGTTGGCCAGGACGGTCTGACACCCTGGGCACCAGTTGACGGGGGCGTCCTTGCGGTAGGCCAGGCCGGCGGCGAGAAACCGCTCGAAGATCAGTTGGTTGCCGCGCATGTACTCCGGGTCGTGGCTGCAGATCTTGCGACGCCAGTCATAGCTGGCGCCCAGGCGCTTCAAGCTTGCCTCGAGCTCGGCGATGCGAGCATCGGTGAAGGGTCGGGGATGCACGCCGGTCTTGATGGCCGCGTTCTCGGCCGGAAGGCCGAAGCTGTCGAAGCCGATGGGGCTGAGCACGGCATAGCCCTGCATGGTCCGGTGCCGGACCAGCAGATCGCCGAACGTGTAGTTGCGCACATGACCCATGTGGGCCGGTCCGCTCGGATAGGGGTACATGCAGAGCACGTAGGAAGACGGACGCGGGTCGTCGTTGTCCACCTGGTAAGCGCCTTCGTCCTCCCAACGCTGCTGCCATGTGCGTTCGACGACCCGATGGTCGTACCGCTCTGCCATGGCCGCTACGATACCGGCCCCCTCCCAACCCCCCGGCTGGATAGTGTCCCCGACGAGATCATGTCCGATCAGGTCGAGGTCACCTTCGCCGGGGAGCGCCGGGAATTGACGCCGGGTGACATCCTCACCTTTGGTCGGGCCGAGTCCTGCTCGTTCTGCCTTGACGCCACCGATCTCGGCATCTCCCGGCTGGCAGGATCGGTCGAGCACGAGGCGGGCACCTGGTGGCTGTTCAACCGGAGCGCCGTGCGCCCCCTCGACATCATCGACGAGATCGGCATCCGCACCGTGCTCCCCCCGCGTCGGCGATTGGCCGTGGCCGGAGCCCTCACGGTGGTGATCGAGGGGTCCGCCCTACGCCACGCCATCGGCGTGGCGACCGCAATGCCCAACGCCTTCGGCGCATCGATGGGCTCCACGTCCGACGTCCGCCCCACAGCGACCGGCGACGTGGTGCTCAACGCCGCTGATCGCCTGGCCCTGGTCGCCCTGTTCGCCGGTTACCTGGAACCATTCCCCCGCTACGACCCCCACCCCCGAAGCTACGCCGACGCTGCCACCCGCCTCGGCCTGCCTCGCACCACCCTCGTAAAGCGGGTGGAGTACCTCCGGACCAGGCTGTCGAACGCCGGCGTACCCAACCTCCTTGGCGACAACGCCCTGCAACACCTGGCCGAGTGGGCCCTGACCACCAGGGTGCTGACCCGGGAGGACCTGGAGCTCCTGCCTCCCCGCTGACCGGCGCCTTCTTCCGACCAGGGGGCCCTTCCCGTTGTCGGCGATTCGGACGCCTCGTAGCTTTGGAAGCATTCGGGGGGGGTAAGAGCCTTCGGGTAAGGAGGAGCTGCGGCGCTCTTGGCGTCGCGACCGCGGACGGGACGGTCGGCGGCTCCAGACGGCCACTTCCCGCCCTCCGGCGCTGACCAGCGAGCAGCTGGCGCGCGGTGACGAGCGCTTACAACCCTGTCTCGCCCGCCACGATCGCCCCCCAAGCTTCCTGCGGCTGCGGCCGTGGCCACGAGGGCGGCCGGCCGCTCTCTGCTGGCGCGGGCCCTGGCCACCACCGACCAAGGAGGCCTGCGCCTGACGCCGAGCACCTTCGTGACTGGAGCCGGGGGCCGGGCGATGGGCGGCCCCGCGGGGATGGACGGGGACTTACCCACCATGGATCTCCTGGGCTGTTGCTGATGTTGCTGATACTGGTGTTGCCGCTGTGTCTGCGACGCGGTGACGCTCATCGACGTGGTGACGCTGAGCGACGAATGCCGTCGATTCCTGACACCTCGGCGCACCGGGCACGCCCCGAAACAGGCTCTTCCACTGCGATCCAGCGACCGCTACGGGCTCCTCGGCAGCGCCGTCACATGGGCCCACGACACGCCGCCACGCGGATTGCCCACCGTGGGCGAAATGGTAGGGTGTCCGTCACCCTCTGGGGGCGTAGCTCAGTTGGTAGAGCGCTTGCATGGCATGCAAGAGGTTCGGGAGTTCGATTCTCCTCGCCTCCACCATCCCTCACCAGGGAGTATCCGGGTCCGGGGGGACCCGGTGGAAGGGCGGGTAAAGCGCCAGATGGGCAACCCAGGTTGGACGGGACCGGACTCGTCTGGACAGATCCGGACTAGGCGACCCAGGGAACAGCAGGAGCCCACGCTGTTCCGCACGTTCTCCATCTGCTGATAGCACACAGGGGCAGCTGCCGGTCGCCAGCGAGACCGTGGCACCGGTGACGCCAGCCACCGAAACCGGACCACGCACCCATTCGTTGCGCCCAGCCACGGCTTTGTATCCGCCACGCCCGGCCCATTTATCACACCAGCCGGTATCCGATGGTCTTGCAGGCGTCTAGGAGCGGCAGGTGTAGTCCCCGGTGGTTCAGGGGCATGTCGAAGGCTGGCCGGGTGGGGAAGCTGTCGGCCGCGTGGGTGAGGAGGGTGACGAGTGTCCCTCCGGTCATGGATGAGTGGTGCCAGAGGCCGTCGAGATCGGGGCGTGCTGTGTGGATGGTCCGCGCCCAAAGGCGGCAGTGGTCCTTGCGACCAGAGTTGATGGCGTAGGACGCCCCGGCCCTGATCGGCCAGGTCCCTGCGAGGTCCAGCAGCCGAAGTGGCCTGGCCGGTTGCCAGCCAGTCAGGTAGGTCCCGTTCGAAGCTCTGTCAACGACCCTGGTCTGCTGGTACACCTCTGCCAGGACATCGGGTATCGCCAACCCCGCGTATAGGACTCCTCGGTCCTGGACACGAGGCGGCGGGAGATGGGGGTCGAAGCGCATCGTTTCCGCTGGCCCCCAGTAACGAAGCTCGTCCCATGCGACCACGTGGTCACCGAGAGTGGGATGCACCCGCCAGAGGGTCAAGTCGTCCTCGATACTGATGTCCGCGTCCATCGGTTTTAACCGTCCCGTATCCGGAGGGACGGGGAGCTTCACCACACGTCGATGTCCTTCACCAAGGCGACCACGGCTTGGACCTCGCCTCCGGCCGTTAGCCAGTGGACCGGCGAGACGTGCTCGTCGCCAATCTCCAAATCACTGTTCGGGTGGGTCATAAACCCGTGAACTGACAAGGGGTGCAGCTCGGATGGCGACGCGGTAAGAACGGCCCGGAGACTGGGCAGCGCGGTCCCGTCCTCCTGAAACTGCCAGAGCGGCAACCGCAGGCGGGGCCCGAACTTGTAGGCGTAAAGGGCGCGATCCCCGATCCGATGGTGGATCCGCGACGGGTCAACGCCCATCCGCTCCGCCGCTTCTTTGACCGAGATGCTCGTCGCCGCCAACGCCGTCGTGTTTGCCAAGGAGGCCAAGACCACCGCCTTCCCCTCCTCCCCCCGAGTCCGGCCGGGGAACACGATACCGCCGTGGCGGGCCAGGAAGTCGGCCTGCTCAGGGGAGAGCGCCGCCAGCGGGCGGCGGGCAGCCGTGATCTCTTGGCGCATCACCTCTTGGGCCTCTTCCTCGGTGATGCCGACCCGGTTCAACATCTCCAGCAGCGTCATCAAGCAAGCACCTCCGAGCAGAGTATACGGCGTTACCGGGAACTCTGCGCTTCCCGGCTGGCGCATCAAACCCCCTTGGCGCCGGCCTGTCGGTCATGCGCACACCCTGGTGGCCGGGTGTCCTTGGGGGTGCGAGCGGAGCACCTACGGACACGGCGTGTGCAGGGGCGCCAGGCACCACGGGCACGGCGAACCACCACGGCCGGCGAGGACACCAAGAATCCAAAGGCCACCCAAGGGACACCTTCCCCACGCCGCAACCCAAGGGAAGGGACTATACGGGGGACGACGGTCGGCGCCAAGGACCACCCAGACTCTCTCTCTCTCGACCGACGGCCGGTGCCAGCACGACAGGAGAACCCCAGGGGTCCAAAGGGGACTTCGAGCACAAGTCGAAGCGGCAACCAGGAGACACCTCCCAAGGGGAGTGCCAACCAAACAAGCAAGGCTTCCCCGAGCCAGCCGGGATCGCCAGGACCAAGGGGGCGACCCACCGAGAAGGTTTACGCGACCTACGACCGCGGGTCCGAGGTGTCCTGCGGGTCGGGCTCATCCGAAGACATCGAGAACGGGTCAACCGAAACATCGTCGGGTACCCACGCATCTGGGGTGGGACGGGTCGCTCCCGTTCGGGGCCGGGGGCGCAGGAACCGGGTCGGGCGCGGCACCACCTCCCCTTGAGGCTCCCTCCGAACACGGCGGAGGCGGGGTCGGAGCTGCTGGCGTTGGGCGTCGACAGCGGAAGCCACCGGTCTTGACCTTCACTGGAGAGGCCGAACATCCCAGGCTCGAGATGCTTCGTTGAAGCCGGCGCCATGAGTGCCCGAAACGGAGTGTTGTTCTGGACGCTCCCCTTGATCACGTCCTTGTCGGCGCGCTGGGCGAGCAGCAACAGTCACACGTCCACTGCGCGACCAAGAGCGGCGATCGACCGGGACCGGCGGGTTCTTCAGCTTCTTCACCGACGTAACACCCTCCGCGGCGAGCAGGTCCATCCGGGTCGACCAGGTGGGCACCGGCACCGTGACCGTCTACCGTCGCCACCGACCTCGAGATCCGTCTCAGCCCCCACAGCACCGACGAGTACAGCGCCGCCGCCCGGTCCGCCGGGGTCTCCTTGCTCGATGTCGCCACCGGCTCATTGAACTTCGTCGTGCCCGCAGAAGTTGATCCGCCTGGAGGCCACTCCGGCCCCTGAGCCGGGCGCGTCATCGGTTGCGGAGGCGGTCCAGGTTCCGGCGATCCCTCTTGGTCGGCCGCCCTGCTCCATGGTCGCGGTGGATCAGGGGGCCAACCAGCTCCCGGGGTGGGGGCGGGGGGCTGTGGTCGATAACACATTGGGCGGCCTGGGGGGCGCCGACACGACGATGGATGATCTGAGCGACCTCGAGGATGCGCTCCCGCTGCCCAACGGTGGCCTCCACGCGGCAGCCGACGCGGACCGGCGCCGAGGGCTTGGCCGTCTTGCCGTTCAGCAGGACATGGCCGCCCCGACACGCTTCGGTGGCCATGGAGCGGGTCTTGTACAGGCGGACGGACCACAGCCACCGGTCAATGCGCGTCTCTTCGATCACTCCATGGTGGCAGGTGGTGAACCGCTCCAGTCGGACAGATCGGATCCGGCGCTGCCCTTTGAAGCATCCGCAGGACCGCTTCGCCGGGCGGTCTTCCAGCGCACGCGCCGCCGCCCACGGCGTTTGCCGTCCGGGAGCGGCGGGTACGGATCACGCTCAGCCGGACCAGACGCGCTCCGGTGGGAGGTTTACCGTCGTGGGTGTGGGAACCAGCCTCTTCCTGATCGCTGTCGGGGCAATCCTGGACTTTGCCGTGACGGCGACGGCCAAGGGCTTCAACATCAACCGAATCGGCCTGATCTTGATGATCGTCGGCATCATCGGCTTGGTGCTCTCTCTGCTGTTCTGGCGCTCGTGGGGCGGAGTGGGCGTCGGATATGGCCGGAGCGAGCGAGTACGCCGGGACGGCCGCTGAGCGACCTTTGAGCAGCACGGCAGGTATCCCCACCCCCCCTGAAGGTGCGCTGGCCGGACGCTACGAGCTACGGAGCAACCTGGGCTCGCTGCCATGGCGACGCCTGGGACGCCTCGCCAAGAGCGTGGAGGCCCTCGAACCCGTCCTAGCCGGGTTCGGTCTCAAGGCCTGCCCAGGACCATCGGGGAATCGTGAGGTCGGCCGGCACGGCCGCTCCTTGCGGCGCGTAGGTGAGCACTTCTCGCACAGCCCACTCCATGTACGAGCGGAGACCACTCCGGAACTCGGGATCATCGGGAAGCCCGGCGTCATCTGCCGCGCTTACAAAGCATTCCACGAAGCGGTCGCCCAACTCACGTTCGGCATTCGGCCCAGCATGGATGTGGAGCATCGCCGAATGGCCGCCACAAGACTGGGAGTAGAGCGGCGGTCCACCAAGGGCCTCGGCCCAGTAGCCCGCCAGGTGTTCGACGTGTTGGGGATGACCTGGATGAGAGAACGGATCCTTCCCGAGAGGGTCGCCCGCCCGGCGGTTCCGCACTCGACGAGGCCGGAGTGGATGATCGCGGCATGGGCCAACGGCCTGCTGTAGCGTCGCGGCGACCACGATCAGCGGCGGCCGTGGGCCGTCCGGCGATTAAGGAGGCGGAAGCATCCGTGATGTCAGTACCCCCGTCGACGGCGGCGTGAACCTCCGTCGTGCTGCGCCAGTCGGAGTGCTCGAGGAGGTGGTCGATACCCAGCGCTACCCACTGTCGACGCCGACAGGAGCCGGCTGGAAGGCCGTGGTCTCCGGGGTCCGCCATGACCTTCGGGAGCTTGGGTGCTCGGTCCTCCCCGGTTTCATTCGAAGCTCCCTGGTAGCAACGCTGCGGCTGGAGTCCTCGACAGTCGCTCCCTTAGCGTTCGCCGGCGTCGAGACCGTCAACGTGTACAACACGCTGGCGGATCCCTCGTTGCCGGACGGTCATCCGGCCAGGACGACGATGCAACGGGGGAACGCCTTCGTGGCCCGTGAAAACATCCCGGCGGCCTTCGTCGTCCATCAGCTCTATACAGACCCCAAGGTGCGCCAGTTCATCGCCGGCTGCTTCGAGCTGACGCAGGTGTACGAGCTCGCCGACCCCTTTGCTGGTCTGTGCATCAACGTGATGGCCTCAGGCAGGGAGCACCCGTGGCACTTCGACAAGAACGAGCTCACCGTCAGCCTCCTCATAAGCGAGCCGGACGCCGGCGGCACCTTCGAGTACTGCCCGAACATCAGGTCGGTGCAATCGGAGAACTTCGACGAGGTTGGGGCCGTTCTGGACGGCCGCGGCGGCCACCGGATCCGTCGCCTCGCCCTGCGACCCGGTGATCTGCAACTGTTCAAGGGCCGCTACTCGCTGCATCGGGTGAGCCCTGTAGAAGGAAGGACCGAGCGCCACTCGGCGATCTTCGCCTACAGCGAATGTCCCGGCGTCATCGGTACCACGGCGCGGACCCGGCAGCTCTTCGGCCGGATCCTGCCCGCGCACCGGGCGGCCGAGGACGACGCCGTGCGCGTCGACTACCTGTTGGATTAGATCGACACGTACCCGGAACGGAGGTCAGAATGAGCTCGGACGGCGGCGACGCACGGTCCATGCGGACCTTTGCCAATGAGGACCGCCTGCCCCGGGTGCCGCTGCCGACCCTGGAGGAGAGTTGCGAGCGATTCCTTGCCTGGTGCGCTCCCCTGCTGAACCCGAACGACCAGGCCGCGACTGAGAGAGCGGTGCGGTCGTTCCTGCAACCCGACAGCCCCGCACGTCGGCTGCAGGCCGCCCTCGAGCGCTACGACACCACCGAGGGGGTGCACAGCTGGCTGGACACGTTCTGGTCGTACCGGTACCTCGGTCGGCGTGACCGCATCGCGCTCAACGCCAACTTCTTCTTCTTGTTCAAGGACTCGGAGCAAGGGCAGGTGGAACGAGCCGCGGGACTCATCGCCGGTGCTGTCGACTACAAGCTACAGCTCGACGAGGAACGCGTTCCACCTGTCGTCCAGCGAGGGCAGGTGCAGTCGATGGAGCAGAACAAGTACCTGTTCTCGTCCACGCGGATACCGGGTCCTGTGCAGGACACCAACCGAGTTCCCTACAGCGAGGCTTGGCCAGGACCATCCCAGGAACGCCACATCCTGGTGTTCTTCCGAGGAAACCTGTTCCGCATGGAGGTGATCGGCTCCCACGGTCGTCCCCACAGCTTGGAGGACCTGGTCGGCGGACTCCGAGCTGTCATGGAAGCCGGCGCCAAGCCGGCCGAGTCCACTACGTCGGTCGGCCAGCTCACCACCAAGGCCCGTTCGGAGTGGGCCGTCAGCCGTCAAGGGTTGCTCGACGCAGCCCTGGCCAACTCGGCGAGGCTTGACACCGTAGAGAGAGCGCTGTTCTGCATCTGCCTGGAGGACTGCGCCCCACACGACGTCCTCCAGGCAAGTGATCATCTGCTGCACGGCGATGCCGCAAACCGGTGGTACGACAAGGCACTCTCGCTGATCATCTTCCGTGACGGATCGGCTGGGCTCAACGGTGAGCACTGCTGTCTCGACGGCACCACCATCCTCACGTTCATCGACGCGCTCCTGAATCACTCGGACGAGGAGCACGCTCGCCGGTCCGGCGCGCAGTCTCAGGGGGTACCGACCATCGAGACCATCCAGTTCGAGCTCAACGCCGAACTGCGCGCCGACGTGCGCTCGGCGGGCGACGCGTTCGCATCGTTCGCCGCCTCCAGCGCCACATCGGTCGTGGCCTTCGAGGACTTCGGCGCAAACCAGATCAAGCAGCTGGGGATGTCGCCCGATGCCTTCGCCCAGATGGCCTATCAGCTCGCACATCACCGCTGCCGGGGAGTCGTCGGCGCCACCTACGAGTCCATCGCCACGCGGCACTTTCGCAACGGGCGGACCGAGGCCATGCGCGTCGTCACACCCGAGGTGATCGACTTCGTGACGGCCATGGACGACCCCAAGGCCGGTGCCGCGAAGTGTAGGACGGCCTTTCGAGCCGCCGCCGCCAAGCACGTCGAACGGGCCAAGGAGTGCAAGGCCGGACAGGCTCCCGAGCAACACCTCTGGGAGCTCCAGCTGCTCCAGGGTCGCTGCGGCGAGACCTTGGAAGCGACCGGGACCCTTGATCTCTACCAGAGCCCGGGCTGGATCATCATGCGCGACGACTATCTGAGCACGAGCTCCGTGCCGTCTGCCAACGTGCAGTCCTTCGGGTTTGGATCAACCGGTGAGCGCTGCATCGGCGTTGGTTACGTTCTGCTACCCAACCGCTGGAACCTGTACCTGAGCGCCCGGCGGTCGTACAGGGACCAGATGCTGGTGTTCGCCGACGACGTCCGCGTGGCCGTGCGCGAGCTGCGGGATCTGCTGTCCAGTGCGGGCGGGGCGACGTGAGGCCATCCCCCGAACGTCTCCCCCTCGGCCGCTAATCTCAGGCCGACGAATGAGGGTGTCGTGGGCCGACAACTTCCAGACGAGGCGGCCATCGTCGCCCTGAACGAGGAGGTGGCAGACTTGGTGTCGACCTCCGACGGCGCGTCCCTGCTTCGCAGGTTCTCCGCCGACACGGCGACGTTCCTGTTCGTCGACCTTGATCTGCTCCGGCCTGCGTGGCGCCTGATCGGCCAGGAGGTGGGCGTAGGCATCGCCGTCCCGCTGACCGACCGGCTGCCAGGCGACCTGCTGGCCGACTCCCCGGTCGGCCTGGAGAGGTTCCTCCGAAACCTGGAGTACTCCGACGCGGACATTGCCCGGGCGTTGGCCACCCGGGCGGCCAAGCGGGACGTGATCGGGTTGTGCCATGACGCGTGGGACGCCTGGGGGACAGGCCATGATGTCCCTTCCGAGCCCGTCCCTCACACTCCTCACTGCCGGAGCGACCTCCAAGAAGCCGTTCGATGGGCCCTCGAGCGCTTCGGCATCGTGTTGAGGATCTAGTCGCCGGTGCATCCTTCCTCGGCGGGTCAGGAGCCATTCCCAGATGCCCGATGAGCTGAGCGCAGCTGCCGTGGAGCAAGCCGCAGCCCGGCTGGCGCCGGTCGTGCGCCGCACGCCGCTCGATCGAAGTGACCGCCTCAGCTCCCTGCACGGGTTCCCTGTGGGGCTGAAGCGTGAGGACAGCCAGCTCTGCCGTTCCTACAAGGTGCGCGGCGCGTACAACGTGATCTCCTCGCTCAGCCCCGAAGAGCGTCGTGGCGGCGTCGTTTGCGCCAGTGCCGGGAACCATGCGCAAGGCGTGGCCTTCGCCTGCCGGGATCTGCAGATCGAGGGGCGGATCTTCCTTCCCGCCACCACCCCGCGCCAGAAACGTCAACGCATCGCCGCCATCGGCGGGGACTGGGTGACGGCGGTGATCATCGGCAGCTCCTATGACGAGGCCGCCGCCGCAGCCGCTGCGGACCGGGAACGGACCGGGGCGATCTCGGTCCATCCCTTCGACGACGCCCGCACGATCGTCGGGCAGGGGACTGTCGGCGTCGAGGTGAGTGAGCAGAGCAACGAACCGATCGACACGCTGGTCATGCCCGTGGGCGGCGGGGGGCTCATCGCCGGGATGGCGCTGTGGTTCCGGGAGCACCATCCGGCCACAACGCTGATCGGTGCCGAGCCGGCGGCGGCCGCCAGCATGGCCGCAGCGTTGGCCCACGGTGGCCCCGTGGCCCTCGAACACGTGGACACGTTCGTGGACGGTGCTGCGGTCAGCCGGGTCGGCGAGATCACCTTCCCAGTCGTGCGGGCCCTGGTCGATGAGATGGTGACCGTTCCCGAGGGGGCGGTGTGCACCGAGATGATCGAGCTCTACCAGGACGAGGGCATCATCGCCGAGCCCGCAGGTGCCCTGGCCAGCGCTGCCCTCAACCAGCCCCTGGTTCGCCCGCCGGAGGGACTGACCGTGTGCGTCGTGTCGGGCGGCAACAACGACGTGAGCCGCTACGGCGAGGTGCTCGAACGGTCCCTGTTGCACGAGGGCTTGCGCCACTACTTCTTGGTCACGTTCCCCCAGGAGCCGGGAGCGTTGCGCCACTTCCTCGACGACGTCCTGGTTCAAGGACAGGACATCGTCGTGTTCGAGTACGTGAAGAAGAACAACAGGGAGACCGGCCCGGCCCTGGTCGGCATCGACTTGGAGCGACCGTCCGACATCGGCGACCTGCTGGCGCGCATGGCGGCCAGCCCGCTGCAGATCGAACGGGTGCCTCCCGGATCGCCACTGTTCTCGTTCCTCGTCTAGATCTGAGCGACCTCCGCTGTTGGATCAGTGAGCGCAGCCGTACCGCAGATGTCGGCATCCCTACCCACCACCCACCTCCAACGTCATGCCCTCGCAGGAGACGACACCGGCGCGCCTCCACACCGCAACCTGATCCCGGCCTTGAACGAGCCGAGGGAGCCTCTGATTTCCTAGACTCTCCCCCTCATGGCCGCCACCCCCGTCGACCTCGGGCAGGTCTCCCTACGGGAGGACATTCCCCCGCGCCTGGTCGACGTCGACCTGGATCGGGCACCGCGACGCTCCCGGTGGTACCTCGAGGTGCTGGTCATCGTGTGGTTGGTATGGGCCTACGACCTGATCGCCAACCTGCCTCCCATCCGCCAGGTGGTGGCCATCGACCACGGGCGCAGCATCTTGAACCTCGAGGCGGTGCTGCACCTCGACCCCGAAACCACCCTCGACCACTGGCTCGCCGCCCACCACACCATCGGCTTGTGGGTGTCCACCTTCTACGACAATGCCCACTTCGTGGTCACCCTGGCCGTCGTCTGCTGGCTGTGGTGGCGCCACCCCCTCCACTACCGGCGCATGCGCACCTCCCTGCTTCTCGTCAACCTCCTCGGGTTCCTGATCTTCTGGCTCTACCCGACCGCCCCACCGCGCATGTTGCCGGGACGCCACATCACCGACGTGGTCGCTTCCACCGGGGCGTTCGGCTCCTGGCACAGCGGGAAGCTGGCCCACCACGCCAACGAGTTGGCGGCCATGCCCTCCCTGCACATGGCCTGGGCGGCGTGGTCGGCCCTGGCCGCCTGGCAGGTGCTGCGTCGCCATCACCGCTGGGCGCCGCTGGTGTGGGCCTACCCGGTGGCCACGGCACTCGCCGTCCTGGCCACCGGCAACCACTACTTCCTCGATGTGCTGGCCGGAATCGCCACCCTGGCGGTCGCGGTAGGCGTGGCCATGATCATCGGGCGCCTGGCCCGGCGGGTTCCCCTCCCCCGCCGCCTGGCCGGGCTGCGGGCCTGATCCCTGCCAGCGGGCACCACGGCGATGCTGAAACCGGCTTCAGGCGGCCAACTCAGAGTCCACCCAACGGGCGAAGACCTCGACGCGCTCGGGCGGCCACGGCCCGTCGCAGGGCATCGAACCGTCCCGGAGCCGAGCCAGGATGGCAGCCGCGTGCCGCGCGGGCATCGGGGACCGGATCGTGGAAGCCCACGGACCAGTGCATGCCGCTGCAGAAGGGCTTGTTCTGCGGGTGGCCGCAGCGGCACAACGCACCAGAGATGCGGTACGGACCGTCTCCTGCCACCTCGATGCTCGGTGCCCGGCGGTGGCCGTGATCCACCTGCTGGCGGGCCTCGTGCTCGTCGATGGCGTAGCTGAGCGCACCGGATGGACAGTCCCGAACGGCGCGGATGATCTCATCCATGTGCCCTCCGCTCGCTTCCACGAACGGCTCGCTTCGTGCGCGGAACACCCCCGCCAAGCGGTCGGTGCATTAGCCCGCATGTGCTCGACGTCCCGCACCACATAGGGGCCGTCTTCACTGACCACGATCGTTGGTTGGCTCGACGCTGGCGCCGGTTCCGGTGCTCGAGGATCGAGGTCTCGGCTCGGTTCAGCCATGTCGCGCTCCTGTGGTCGCTTCAGCCACGCTCCGGGAGGAGCAAAGTATCTTGACAGCCTCGGTAGGCCCGGGGTTCACTTCGAGCGCCACATCGACGCCACCCTCAGCCCGTTCGGCTTGACCCGCGAGGGATGGGACGTCCTGGCCAGCCTGTACCGACAGGGGCCACCGTACGTCCTTTCGCCCACCGCGTTGTACCGAGGTTTGATGAGGACGTCGGGCACCATCACCAGCCGCCTCCGCCACCTGGAGCGCGCCGGCCTCGTCGAACGCCGTCGCAGCGATGCTGACGGCCGTAGTCTCCTGGTGACCCTCACCGAGCGAGGCGCCGCCGTCATCGATGCCGCCGCACCGGTCCATGTGGCCAACGAGCGCCGCCTCCTCGGCTCATTGACCGCCGATGAGCAACAGATGCTGGCTGGACTGCTGCGCAAGCTGCTCATCGACCTCGAGCAGAACCCGCCCCCCGAGCCACTCGACGCACCCCCTCCACCCGTGCCGGGGCGGCGGCGCCGCAGTGGCCAGGCCGTCGCCTGGCTCTAATCGCCCGCTTCATGGGCAGCGCGGCGCGAACCCTGGGCATCGCCGTCCGATCCGCCGGCATGAGCGAGCTGGTCGAAGGCGTAGTAGACGGCCATGGTGAACTGCAGCCCGAGCATGGCCGGGGCAGACACGAACGACAAGCCCAGCGCAGCCAGGTAGACCAGCCCACCGAGCCCGAAGCGTCGGCGGGAGGAGCGGATCTGCTCCGGCGTCATGGGCCGGCGGAGCAGCCCGGGGTGCCGCGTCGCCCGTTGCCACAAGAGGTTGAACCCCATGGCGATCATGAACGTGGTCGCGCTGTAGGCGAACGCCGCCAGGTGGGCGTCGCTGCTGGTGCCCCGCAGGTTGTCGGCCAGCAGTTGCGTGGGATAGGGCAGGGTGGCGATCGTGCCCAGCAGGAACAGGTTCAGGAACAACGTGACCCGGTCCACCTTGCGGAGCAGGGCGAAGAGGGTGTGGTGGTTGATCCACATGATGCCGATGATGGCGAAGCTGACCACGTAGGCGGCGAATGCCGGGAGCTGGTGGACCAACGCCTCGCCCAGCTCGTCGGGCCGGTGTTGGGGGGGCACCAGTCCGAGGACCAGCAGGGTGATGGCAATGGCGAGCACCCCGTCGCTGAACGCCTCCACCCGGTTCTTGTCCACGGCTGCCTCCGGACGGCAGTCCCGTCACAGCCGACGGGACGAGTCTGCGGTCAATCGTAGGTGGCCTCCACCCACCATTGACCATCCTCCCGGACGACCAGGTAGGCGGCACCGGTGGCCACGCCCATCTGGAAGCGGGCCCGACGGCGGCCGCCTCCGTCCCACCACCGTTCCTCCACCGGCCACGGCCCGGCCCATGCCGTCACCGTCACCCACTCTCCGGCACCGATGGCCAGCTCCGCCGGCGCAGCGCTGAGGACGCCCCGCCCGTTGACGCCCACCGGGTGGCCGGCGGCGTCGCTCACCCGGGCGAGCCGGGGGATGACGTGGATCACCGCCGGGGAGGGCCCCGGCAGGTGCCCGGGCCACGGGGGAATCTCCTGCGCCGGGCGGCCCATGATGGTCCGGACCGGCCGTGAGGGTCGCCCGGGCAAGGGGTTCGGGAGCGGGGAGCCGGGATGGCGGGGACCACGGGGGGTCCCCCAGGGGATCAGTTGCACCTGCTCGGCGGGGCTGCGGCCCCCGCCCACCACGGCGGTGACCACAGCGTCGGGACCGAGCAGGCCCTGGACCCTGGTCAGGCTCCTGGCCACACCGGCCTCCACTGCCGCCTCCCCGCCCCAGAACCCGAGTTGGCGCCCGTGGTCGGGGCGGACCTCCTCGGGCACCAGGCGCAGCAAGGTCAGGCCTGCCGTGGTGCCTCCCTCCCCCAGCCAGGCGTCCAACTGCCAACGCACCCGTTCGGCCACTGCGGCGGCATCGAGAGCCCCATTGTGGCGCCACAGTCGGACCAGGTGCTCGCCGTGCTCGGTCTCGGCTTCGATGGCCACCCGGGTGCAGGCCAGGCCCTGGCCGGCCAGCCCGGCGTGGAGCTGATCGGCCAGGGATCGAGCAACGAACGCAGCCCGGTCCACCCGGTCGACCGGGGGGTCAAGCTCGGCGGTGACGGCCAGGTCCGGTGGTGGGGTCCGAGCCGACAGGGGCCGCTCGTCGAGCCCCCGGCACAGGCGTTGCGCCTGGGCACCGTCGGGGCCGAAGCGGCCGAGCACCGCCTCGGTGGGCAACTCGGCCAGCTGCCCCAGGGTCCGCACCCCGAGACGGACCAGCAGATCGGCCAGCGCCGGCCGATCGAGCGTGGCCACCGATTGGGGAGCCAACCAGGCTGGGCTGTGGCCCGGTGGCACCACCACGCAGTGGCCGGTGCCGCTGTCCGGGCCACAGCGGGCGGCCAGGGCGGCGGCGAAGCGCCCGTCGGCCACCCCGACCCGGCACCCGGGGTGTCCGGTGGCGAGGGCCAGAGCAGCGGCGTCGACGGCGGCTGCCACCTTGTCGGCCAGGGCCTGATCGCCTCCGAAGTACCGGGAGGGCCCCCTCGTGCCCAGACCCACCGCCCCCGGGGTGCTGACCTCCACCCCCGGGGCGAACGCCTCCACAGCGAGCACCGCCGGCTCCCAGAGCCGGGCGTCCCGGACGGGGTCGGAGGCGAGGATCTCCATCTCCGGGCAGCGGCCCTGTGCTTCCCGCCGGTCCAGCCCGACGACGACACTGCAAGCCCGAGCGGCCGGCGACACCGCCACCACCCGGTTGGCCACCACCACCGCAGCGGGGACGGTGGCGACGACCCCGGCCGCTACCACCGGCCAGTCCGGGTACCACACCTCCAGGGTTCGCACGCCGGCACCGGCCATGGCCTAACCGACCGCCTCGGGGATCATCGCCGGAGCCGGGGCCGGGATCATCACCGGGATCACGGAGCCGGCCGGGTCGGCGGGTTCGGCGGGTTCGGAAGACCCCACCTTCCCGTCGGGTCCCGGCAACCACAGCCACCCCCTCCGGTCCCCACCGCCCGCTCTCCGGCCCGACACCGCCACCTCCGCCTTGCGCGCCCGGAGAAGGCCGTGACCGCCCTCCAGGCCCTCCCAGGCGGCTCTGGTGACCGTAAGGCGCAGGTCGACGCCTTCGGGCCACCCGCCGCCAAGCACCACCAGGACCGCCTCCCGCTCCCTGGTCCTGGCCACCAGCCGGCGGGCATCGGCAGGACGGACCCGACCCGGGGGGCGGAGCACCACGACATCCATGCTCTCGAGCAGGGCCGCAGTCACCACCGCCCACTGCTCGGCGGGCTGCGGCACAAGCACCAGGCGCTCAAGCTGTACCCCGAGTTGGGCGGCGGCCACCGGACCCATGGCCGGAAGCCCGACGATCGACACCCACCGGCCGGCGTGGGAGGCAGCCGAGACCAGGGACAGGGCCAGAGTGACCTCACCAGGGACGGGCCCGACCCCGATACCCACGGTGGTACCCCGTCGGGGCCCACCGTGGGGCAACAACAGGGCCAGGGCGGCGGGGATCTCCAGGCGGCGCTCCGCGTCCGCTTCGACCGGCATCGTGGTCAACGCGGCCCGGGCCCGGGCGGGCAGAGCGCCCCTGGCCCTGTGGCTGTTCAGCCGGTGCTGACCCTGGTGCAGCTGACCCTGGTGCTCGGAGCCGCCCATGGTCGGAGGGTAGCGAACGTATGTTCGCTACTCAAACCCGGTGGGCCCGGTTGCATCTGGAACCGGCGAAGGTTACCGCTGCCCTCGAGTCACGCCTTCGGCCAGGGCGGCGGCCGCCACCGCCGTGGCCACGCTGTCGGCCACGGCGGGCTCGAACACGCTGGGAACGACCTCCTCGGCGCGCAGTTGGCTGGACGGCACAGCGTCGGCGATGGCTTCTGCGGCGGCCAGCTTCATCCTCTCGGTGATGCGCGTGGCGCCAGCGTCGAGCGCGCCCCGGAAGATGCCGGGGAAGCACAGCACATTGTTGATCTGGTTGGGGTAGTCGCTCCGCCCGGTGGCCATCACCGCAGCGACTCCCTCGGCCTCCTCGGGGAGGATCTCGGGGATCGGGTTGGACAGGGCGAACACGATCGGGCCATCGGCCATCGTCTGGAGGTCCTCGCGATGCAACAGACCCGGTCCGCTGACGCCGACGAACACGTCGGCGCCGTCCAACAGGTGCGCCAGGGTCCCGGAGTGGCCCTGCTGGTTGGCATGGTCGGCCAACCACTGCTTGGACGGGTCGAGACCCTCCCGTCCCCGGTGGATGGCCCCCTTCCGGTCGGCGGCGACGATGTCGGTGACGCCTGCGTTGATCAAGATCTTGGTGATGGCAACCCCGGCGGCGCCCGCACCGGAGAGCACGATGCGCAGGTCTGCCATGCGCTTGTTGACCAGCTTCAGCGCGTTGCGCAGAGCGGCCAGCACGACGACGGCCGTGCCGTGCTGATCATCGTGGAACACCGGGATGTCGAGCGCCTCGGTCAAGCGACGCTCGATCTCGAAGCAATGCGGGGCGGCGATGTCCTCCAGGTTGACGCCCCCGAACATCGGCTCCATGCGCTGCACCGTCTCCACCAGCTCATCGGGGCTGGACACCCGCAGGCAGACGGGGACGGCGTCGACGCCGGCGAAGGACTTGAACAGGACCGCCTTTCCCTCCATGACCGGCAGAGCCGCCTCCGGGCCGATGTTGCCCAAGCCCAGCACCGCTGTGCCGTCGGTGACAACAGCCACCGTGTTCGCCTTCATGGTGTAGCGGTGCACCAGCCTCGGTGTCTCGGCGATGGCGGTGCACACCCGGGCCACGCCGGGCGTGTAGGCCATGGCCAGCTCGTCGCGGTCGGCGAGCGGGGAGCGGCCGTCGATGGACAGCTTGCCTCGCTCGTGCAGACCGAAGGTCCGGTCCTCCACCTCGATCACGTGGACCCCGTCGACGCGCCGGGTGGCCTCGACGACATCGGCCATGTGCCCCTCGGACCGGCAGAAGATGACGACGTCGCGAGTGACCGTCGCACCGTCCGTGGTCACGATGTCGATGCCCACCATGCTCCCGCCGGTGTCGCCGACAGTGGTGGCGAGCAGTCCGAGGATGCCCGGACGGTTCCGGAGCCGGACCCGGATGCGGACCGAGAAGGCAGCGAGCGGCGGGGCCATCGTCAGAGCGTACCGATCCTCACCGGCGTCCTCCTGGGAGTCGCCGGCCGGAAGAGGTCCTTGCCGACATGGCAGCGGGCACATAGCGTGGGGGTCAAGAGGGGGCGTTCGGGTCGAGGTTGGCCGTGTCTCGGGGGGACGAGCGGCCACCTCGGTCCGAACGGCTTTTTTTCGAGCCGTTCCCCGAAACCGAACGCGACGAACGCCCGGCGTGGGGGCCGGTCCTTCGCTTCAGCTCGAGGGGTGAAGGGGGGATCGCCCCGAGGGCGTCACCATCGTCGCATCCCCCTGGGGAACCTGCGGCGATGGCGGGTCAGGGCTCGTCGGCAATGACGCGTTCGAAGATCGGAAGCGCGCGGTTGACGATCTCCCGCTCCTCGTCGCTCAGGCTCTGGAGGCGCTCGGCCAGGTAGGCGTCCCGCCGGCTGCGGGTCTCCACCAGAAGCGCCTCACCGACGGGCGTGATCTCCAGCCTGCACACACGGCGGTCGGTGGCGTCATGGCGACGGCGGACGAAGCCTTGCTCCTCGAGGCGGACCACGATCCTGGTCATCGAGGGCGGAGCGATGCGTTCGCTGGCGGCCAACTCGCCCAGCGATGCGTCGCCGGCCAGGGAGATGGAGGCCAGCGCCGACATCTGCGACGCCGTGATCTCCCCCACCGACTCCTGGCGGAGCCTGCGGGACATGCGCAAGATGACGAGGCGGAGATGACTGGAGAGCGACGGGGGCTCGTCCACGACCGGGCTTTGCCCTCCTTTGCGCGCCGCCGAGGTGACGTCCATAACCGCACCCTACCTGATCCTTAGCGTGGCGAAGCATCGCTGGGAAGTTGCTCCGTTCCCAACCCGGGCAGGGGCCGTGCCAGGATGATCGTCGTGGCCATGCGTGAGGACTGCCGGCACTTTCAGAGCCGGACCTATGACACCGGTGAGGTCGCCCGCTTCTGCGTACTCAACCTGGCTCCCGAGGCGCCCTGGCGCTGCCCGAAAGACTGTTCCCGCTACCAGCGAGACATCATCGACGGCACGTTCGTCACCGGCTCGCTGGTCCGTCCGCCCGTCGAGCCCGAACCTGACGAGTCTCCTTCGGACATCGCCGCCATCCTCGACAGCGCCGATGCCATCGTCACCGCCGCCGGGCCCGAGATCCTCCAGGAGATCGAGTCACAGCGAGCCAACCGCCGATGGTGGCAGATCTGGAAGCGGAGAGACGAGGGTGGCGGTTTCCACCTGAGCAATCGCTGAACTACGTGTCCACGTCTGGGAACCGCACTGTCGGCCATCATGGGCGGGTCCTGGTCGGGATCGTTGCTGCGATCACAGCGGTGAGCACCGCTTGCGGTGGCGGTAGCTCCACCGCCATCCACCGGAGCCATCCCCCGTCGGCCTCCTCGCCGCAATCGCTGCCGCCTGCGGACCCCAGCCTCTCCTCGCCGTACCACTGGGTGGCCGAAAGCGCGGCCAGCCTCAACATCGGCGGTGGCGCCACCACGTCCCTGGGCAGTGTCCTGGCCCCGGCGCCGATCGCCGGGTCTTCGTGGCAGATCGTCGGGACGAGGACCAACGTCGACGCCACCACGACAGCGACCGTGTGGACGTCACCAGACGCCACCACCTGGACCCCCGCATCCTTGACCCTTCCTGGTGGTAACAGCCAGGCTCGGGCGGCGACCCTCCTGGGCAGTAGGACCATCGTGGTCGGCTCCACGGGCACCGGCAACGCGCAACGGGCGGCGGCGTGGCTGTCGTCGAACCCGGGGACGCCGTTCCGCCAGATCGACGCCCCCGGGGTCTTCGGCCCTCCTGGCCCCAGGTCAAGCGCGGCCAACGGCGGTGGCGGTGGCGCCACCATGAACCTGGTGGCGGCGGGCGCCTTGGGGGTCTTCGCGTCGGGGAAGATCGACGGAGAAGAAGCGCTGTGGTACTCCACCGACGGCCTCCATTGGACCCGGCTCAAAGGTGCGGAGCAGGTCATCGACTCGGCAACCAACCCACACGTCAACGCTCTGCTGGTGGCGGCCAACGGCGTGTACGCCGCCGGGTCGGTGAGCGACGGGTCCGCCACCGACGCGTCGGTGTGGAGCTCGACTGACGGCATCACCTGGGCGCAGGTCCGCACCGCCCAGAGCGCCTTCACTGGGGACGGCGATCACACCATCAACGGTCTCACAAGCCTGGGCACCGGGTTCGTGGCCGTCGGCGCGCTCCGCGCCGGTCAGTCGTGGTCGCCTGCTTCGTGGATCTCCCCCGATGGCCACAGCTGGGGCGAGGCGTCGCAGTCGTTCCCGGTCGGAGAGGGTCCCCGACCCGACAGCTCCGGCACCACCGTCAACGCCGTGGCCACCACGACGACCGACACCTCCACCACCGTGGCCTCCGGTGACCTGGCCGCCGTCGGTGGGAGCCCTTCGGCCCAGCGGTTGTGGACGTCGCGCGACGGGTTGGCGTGGAGCGGGGTCGACCTTCCCACCAACGCCGCCAACGCGGCCAACTGGCGAGCCGGTCGGGTGGCCACCGATGGCACGACCACCATCGTCGTGGACGATTCGACAGGCTCCCCGCGGGTTCTGGTGGACCGGCCGCAAGGGTGGACAGAGGTGTCGGCCAACCCGGCGGTGTTCGGCCCGCCCCGGCCCACGGCCACGCCGGCACGCCTGCTCACCGAGGGCTCGACCATGGCGTTGTTCGTCCGCATCGACGACCCGGGCCAGATCCTGGGGACCGAGACGACCTCCGCAGCGGTGCTGACCTCGACCGACGGCATCAACTGGACGGCGGCGAACTCTGCGGTCTTCGCCGGCCATGCCCTGCGTGACGCAACCACCCTGACCGGCGGCCTGGTGGCTGTGGGCGCCACCTCCCCGTTGAGCTCCACGCTGGCGGCAGGGCCGACCGGGGCCAGCGCGTGGTTCTCCCCCGACGCCACCGCCTGGACGCTCAGTCCCGAACCGCCCACCACCTTCGGCGGCGCCCCACTTGGCCAAGCCCAGGCCGATGCCGTCACCCGACTGGGCCAGACCGTGGTCGCCGTCGGCCGCCAGGCGTCATCACCGGGGTCCCCGGCCGACCGCGCCGTGGCGTGGACGAGTCCCGACGGCCACGCTTGGACCCCGTCGACGCCCCTCGACGGCACGACTGGCTTGAGCATCGAAGACCCCCAGGGCGTGTGCGCCGGACCGCAGTCGGTCGTCGCCGTCGGCTCAGCGGTGACGTCGGGCCCCGGCCACCACGCCATGGCCTGGTCGTCGGGTGACGGCGTGCACTGGCAGGCAGCAACCGTCAACCCGACACCGGACCCCAACGCCACCGAGTCGATGCACAGCTGCATCACCACCGGCAACGGCTACATCGCGTTCGGGTCCACACAGGGTCCAAATGGGACCGTCGATGCGGCGGTGTGGTATTCCAACAACGCCACGCAGTGGACCCGACAGACGGTGGGCGCATTCACCGGCGCGGATCTCGGACCGATCAAGGACCTCGCCGTCGGGGGGACGACCTGGCTGGCGCTCAGCGGTGCCGGAACCTTGACCACAACCGCCAACGGGAACCTCGGGATCTGGCGGACGACCGACGCCGGGTCATCCTGGCAGCGCATCGACACGTCGGGGGCTCCGTGGACAGCCAGTCAGGGTGCGTCGGTCGACCGCGTCGCCCTCGATGGGGCCAACGCGGTGGTGGCCGGTCAGGTGGACGGCCGGCTGATGGTGTGGCTGGGGACGCCGCCCCCCACGCCGTCGACGTCGACCAGCGCCCCGTCCAGCTAGGTCACACCGCTCTTTGCAGCGCGGGAGTTGCCAACCTTGCGGAAGGCAGCGGCGGGAGCCTTGGGTCGAGCCCGCCACTGCCGATGGAGCGCAGATGCGTGAGCGCAGAGCGGTAGGAGCCGACGATGGACTCTTGGCGGTAGACCAACCCGTGACGGGCGCAGTACGCGCGGATCAGGGGCTGGCAGCGCGCCAGGTTCGCTCGGGGCATCCTGGGAAAGAGGTGATGCTCGATCTGGTAGTTGAGCCCCCCGAGCAGGAAAGCGATCAGCCGGCCGCCGCTGACGTTGCGGGCGGTGAGGACCTGGCGCTCAGCGAACCCCACCCGGGCATCGGCATCGATGGTGGGCATGCCCTTGTGGTTCGGCGCGAACGAGCAGCCCAGATACAGCCCGAAGACGCCTTGCTGCACGGCGATGAAAGCGACGGCCCGGGCGGGGGACAGCACCCAGAACACCGCAACCAGATACGCGACGGCATGAGCGGCCATCAGCGCGGTTTCGGCCCGTGCAGCGCGGTCCTTGCGTCGCAGCAGGCTCTGCACGCTGGCAAGGTGGAGCCCGGCACCTTCCAAGGTGAGCAGGGGGAAGAACGACCAGGCCTGCCAACGGGCCGCCAGGCGTCCCAGGCGACGGCGACCGGCGGCCACCTCGGCGGTGAAGGCGACGGCGCCTGCACCGATGTCGGGGTCCCGGCCGACCTGGTTGGGGTGGGCATGGTGGGCCCCATGCTTGGGCACCCACCAGCCGAAGCTCAACCCGGTGAGGAGGTTTCCGGCGACGAGGCCTACCGCCTGATTGCCGCGACGGCTGGAGAAGATCTGGTGGTGGCCGGCGTCATGGCCGAAGAAGACCACCTGCGTGAAGACCAGGCCAAGCCAGGCGGCGACGACAAGGGTGAGCCACGTGTCACCCAGCGCGAACAGGCCGGCCCAACCGGCGCCGAGGGCCAACAGGGTCAAAGCTCCGCGGATCGCGTAGGGGCCGAGGCGCTGGTTCATCATGCCCGCCTCCCTGATCTGGGCGGACAGAGCGGTGTAATCGTCGTTGATGCTCAGCGTGCTGCGATTGACCACGGCGTGCTCCTGGCGGTGTCCCTAGGGGGAACGTCGCCAAGGACTCGAGCAACGTGGACGTCAGCATGAGGCTCTCTCAGCCACCTTGTTCCTACCCGGGCCTGCACCATTCTGAACCAGCAGAGGCTCAGGCCGCAGCGCCGACCTCGAAGGCGGCCCACATCCGCGCATACGCCCCATCGGCGGCCAGCAACTCATCGTGGGTGCCGTCCTCGACGACAGCCCCGGCATCGAGGACCACGATCCGGTCCGCTCGCCGCGCCGTCTGCAGGCGGTGGGCGATGAGCACCGTGGTGCGGCCATGGGCGACGACACCCATGGCCCCCGACACCTTCGCCTCGGTGGCCAGGTCCAGGTTCGACGTGGCCTCGTCGAGGAGGAGGACTGCGGGGTCGACCAGTTGGGCCCGGGCCAGGGCGATGAGCTGGCGCTGGCCCGCCGACAGGCTGCGCCCGCGTTCGCTGACCTGGTCGAGGTATCCGCCGGGAAGGCCGGCGATGAAGTCGTGAGCCCCCACGGCACGGGCCGCCGCTTCGACCTCGGCATCGCGGGCTTCGTCGTGGCCGTAGGAGATGTTGTCGCGAATGGTGCCGGAGAACAGGTAGGCCTCCTGGGGTACGTAGCCCAACTGGTGGCGGTAGGCGGCCAGGTCGAGGGTGCGAAGATCCTTGCCGTCGACGAGGATCCGCCCTGCGGTCGGATCGTAGAAGCGGGTCAGGAGCTTGATCACCGTCGACTTGCCGGCACCGGTCTCGCCGACCAAGGCCACCGTCTGCCTGGCCCCGATGTCGAGGGAGATGCCACGTAGTGCCTCGTCCCATTCGACCCCCGGGTAGGCGAAGCGCACCGCGTCGAAGGTCAGCGAACCGCTGATCCGTCCCGGATCGATCGGCTCTTCGGGGAGGTTCACCAACGGTTGGACCGCCATCAGCTCGTTGATCTGGCGCATCGATGCCCCCGCCTGTTGGTAGGAGTCAAAGGTCTGCGAGAGCTGCTGGATGGGAGCAAAGAACAGGTCGAGGTACAGCAGGAAACCGACGAGCTCCCCGGACGTGAGCGAGTGGCCGGCCACGAACACCGACCCAACGCCCAGCACCACGGCGGAAGCGGCGTCGGAGAGCATCTGGACGAACGGGAAGTACAGGGCCACCAGGCGTTGGGCCGACAACCGGGCATCGAGGTAGCGACCGGCCAGGGTGCGGAAGTTGGCCTCGTTGCGGTCCTGGCGAACGAAGGCCTGGGACTCGCGCACGCCCGAGAGGCTCTCGGCCATGTTGGCGTTGACGACGCCGATCTCGTCACGGGCCCGGCGGTAAGCCCGGCCCGACAGAATCCGGTACACCGCCGTGGCAATCACCAATGGCACCATCACAGAGAGCGTGATGAGGCCCAACTCCCAGTTCCACGCGACCAGGGCCAGCCCCACGCCGACGAAGGTGAACAGAGCGACGAGGGCGTTGATCAAACCTGTTTGCAGCAGGTTGGAGAGGGCGTCGACGTCGGTCGTCATGCGAGTCAGGATCCGCCCCGCCATCTCCCGCTCGTAGAAGTCGAGCGACAGCCGCTGGAGATGGGAGAAGATCCGGACCCGGAGAGCGAACAGCAAGCGCTCGGCGGTTCGCCCGGTGACGATGACCTGGGCCACGGAATCGCCCAGGTCCGCCACAGCGACGAGCGCGAACGCAGCGGCGGCGACCAACACGGCGCTGAACGAGGCTTTGGCCACCCCGTCGTCGAGACCTGAGCGGATGAGGACCGGACCGAGCAGGGTGGCGACCGAATCGAGCAGCACCAGGGCCAGCCCGGCGGCCAGAGGCTTGCGGAACGGCCGCAAGAACCGACGGAGGGTGAACCCCGGATCGTGGTCCGCCTCCTCACCGACGTCGATGTCGGGGACATCGCGGATCAGCGGGAGCGCCTCGACCTGAGCCATCAGCTCGGGCGTCGCCGCCAGGAACCCCATCCACGAGCTCGCTCCTCCGCTGCTGACAGGACCCCCACGGCCACGGCCCAAACCAGGGCCCACGCTGGCCGCCCTCGGCACGTTGGCCCCCGGCCCGCCAAGCGAGCCGGTCGCCGAGGGGGCCTGGGGCCACAGCGATGGCGTCACCCCGTCGACCTGGGGCTCGTGACCGGAGCCGGCCGCACCGTTCCCCTCGACGGCCCCTCCTTCGCCCTCGATATCATCACCTGGCCCGGCCAGCAGGAGCCGGTAGGTCGGGCATCGCTCCGTCAGCTCCTCGTGGCTGCCCTGGTCGATGACCCGGCCGCCCGCGACCACGGCCACCCGGTCGGCCAGGCGAAGCGTGGAGCGGCGGTGGGCCACGAGCAGGGTGGTCCGGCCCCTCATCACCTGGCGAAGCGTGCCATGGATCTCCTCTTCGACCCGGGCGTCGACGGCACTGGTGGCGTCGTCGAGGACCAACAGTTGCGGATCGGTGATGAGGGCCCGAGCCAAGGCGATGCGCTGGCGTTGCCCCCCCGACAGGCTGAGGCCGCGCTCGCCCACCACCGTGGCGTAGCCGTCGCCCATAGCCATGATGAACTCGTGGGCCTCAGCCGCGCGGGCGGCGGCGAAGACCATGTCGTCGGTGGCATCGGGCCTGCCGTAGGCGATGTTGGCCCTGATGGTGTCGGAGAACAGGAAGCTCTCCTCGAACACCACGCCGATCTGGCTGCGCAGCGAGTCCAAGGTGACGTGGCGCACGTCGGTGCCGCCGATCATCACCGTCCCGCCGCCGACGTCGTAGAAGCGGGGCAGCAGCAGCGAGACCGTCGACTTGCCCGACCCCGAGGTGCCCACCAGGGCGACCGTCTCTCCGGCGACGACATGGAGATTGAAGTCGTCAAGCACCAGACGGTCCGGGGCGTAGCCGAACGAGACGTGGTCGAAGACGATGTCGCCGCCCGTTGGCGCCAGCGGCCCAGCGCCGGGGAGCTCGGTCACCACCGGGTTGGTGTCGAGCAGGTCGAGGACCCGTTCGGCGCCCGCCCTGGCCTGCTGGGCCACCAGGAGCAGAGCGGCGAGCATCCGGGCGGGGGCCGCCAGCTGCACCAGGTAGGTGGCGAAGGCCAGGAACGTCCCCACCGAGATCCTGTGGTGGATGGCCAGGTACCCGCCGAGGGCCAGCACAGCGACCTGCCCGAAGACCGGAAGGGCGGCGAGCAGAGGCTGGTAGCGGGCCTGGTAGCGCACGGCGCGGACCCGTGATCCGTAGAGGTCGCGAGCCGTGTCCACCAGGTGCCACAGCTCGCGCTCCTCCTGACCGAAGCCTTTGACCACGCGTACCCCGGAGACGGCCTCCTCGACCACGACGGCCACCTGGCCCTCCCGCTGCTGGGAATCCCAGTTCGCCGGGAAGGTCCTCACCCGCATGCGCACCGCGGTGAAGAACAGTCCGGGCACCACGGCCAGGCTGACGACGGCCAGGAGCGGCGAGTACACGAACATGATCACCAGGGACCCGATGAGCAGCAGCACGTTGCCGCACATCAGGGGCAGGAACGCCAGGAGGCCTTGGACGAGACCCACGTCGGAGTTGGCCCGGGACACCAGCTGACCGGTCTGAAGGTGATCGTGTCGGGCGAAATCGAGCCGCTGGAGCTGGTCGTAGATGGCGTTGCGCAGGTCGTACTGGACGTCGAGACCGACCCTCCCACCGACGTAGCGGCGCACGTAGGCAGCAGCGAACGTGGCGACGGCGGCCACGGCGAGGACGATCATCCAAGGGGCCAGGGGCGAACGGTGGGCGATGATGACCCGATCGATCACATGGCGCTCCACGGCCGGGACCCCGGCGGTGATGGCACTTCCGACCAAGGCGAAACCGAAGGCCAGGATCACGTTGCGCCGATGCGGCTTCAACCAGGGGGCCAGCCGGCGGATCCATCCCCGCCGCTGTCCCGGCGATGCCGCTCGGGCCTCGTCGGCAACCCGGTCGGCATCGGGCACCCCGGATGGGACGGAGGAAGCGGACATCGTGCGCCAGGCTAACCGTCTGGTTCCCGAAGCAGTCAGGGAGTCTCGACGGTTCCTTCGTCGGCGGGCCCCGACCCTGGCCGGCGAAGTGCCCTGGCGCCGGCGACGCCCCACACCAGGCTCTCCATGAACACCCAGGTCCGGCGGTGGATGGCCGTCGGACCGTAGGCGTGCAGGGCCATGCGGTGCCGGGGACCCGGGTAGCCCTTGTTGCGGTCAAAGTCATAGCCCGGGTAGTGCTCCGACTCGGCCCGCATGACCCGATCCCGGCTGACCTTGGCCAGCACGGAGGCGGTAGCGATGGACAGGCAGGTGGCGTCGCCGCGGATGACCATCTGGCTGCAGCCCAGCCCGACGAAGTCCCAGTTGCCATCGACCAGGACCCGGTCGGGCGTGACCCCCAGACCGTCGATGGCCCGGCGGGCGGCCAGGCATTGGGCGGCGGCCATGCCCAGGTCATCGCACTCCACCTGAGTGGCGGATCCGACGGCCCAGGTGCACCACCCGGCGATCCGGTCGAAGAGCCGTTCCCGTTCGCTCTCCCGCAGCATCTTGGAATCCCGCACCCCGTACACGCGGCGGTCGGGGGGCACGACGGCAGCCCCCACCGTGAGCGGCCCGGCCCACGATCCTCGCCCCACCTCGTCCACGCCGACAACGACTCGGTGACCGGCGGCCCAAATCTCCCGTTCCAGGCGTAGACCGGGCGCCGGCCGGCGGGAGCTCACCGCCGCGTCAGCGCCACAGCGCCGTCGGCGACGGCGCCGATGAGAGTGAAACCGTTGTCGGCCACCCCGTGATCGGCATCGCCGGGTGCCACGGCGGCCAACAGGCCACCGGAGGTCTGGGAGTCGAAGGCGAACGCGGCCAGGGCGGAGGAGCGTTCTGCCATCTCCCAGCCATGACCAGGCAATCCGAACCGGTCACGTCGGTGACGGCGTGGGGCCCCTCGCCCAGGGTTGACAGGGCGTCGGCTGCCGCCGGGTTCAGACGGCGCATGACCATGATGGCCGCGGCCACGTTGTCGGGACGGCCACCGGCCAGCACGATCCCCGAGCCCAGGGGCTTCGACAGGACCCCGGCGTCGCCGGGCCGGGCACCGCCTCTGGTCCACACCCGGTCGGGGTGGACCACCCCCTGCACGGCCAGGCCGAACATGGGTTCCTCCGAACGGATGGTGTGCCCGCCGGCGCCAGGCCGACCAGCAGTGAGCGGTCGCTGCGCCCGGCCAGGTCGCGAACCAGGGCGGCGAGCGGTTCCGCTCCCGACTTGGCGGCGCACCCGCCGCAGGCCGTCCACTCCGTCAGCCGCACGGCGTCGTCAGGCGGCTCCGTGAGATACGTCAAGGATCGACTCCTGTCCCAAAAGGCCCTGTCCCAGAAGGCGACGGCTGAGCAGCTCGTGCGGGCGCCAGCTGGTAGCGGGCGAAGAGGGCGTCGTCGCCGGCCAGCAGGTGAATGAGACGGGCATGCACGGCACCAGCCAGCGGTGCCCCGGCCACCAGGCGGAGGTGATCGGGACCGGCGACGACCGGCGCCTGGGTCAGGCACAGCTCGTCGACGGCACCGAGCGCCAGCAAGCCGGTGATGATGGTCGGTCCCCCCTCGCACAACACGCCAGGCAGACCTCGGGCCCGCAACTGCTCCAAGGCGACCCGGAGATCGACCGACCCCTGGCCGCAGATCACCACGTCGGCCCGCTCCGCCAACGCCTTTCGGGCTGCCTCCGGCGCCTGCTGACAGGTGAGCAGGATCGGCCGGGCGCGCTCGTCGGAACCGGCGGTGAACAGTCGGGCGTCGGGGTCGAGGTCGGCCCGGTTGGTCAGCACCGCCACCGGCGGCGCCGGCGTCTGACCACGCTCGAGGCGGCGGGCCCGGGCTGGCGACGCCACCAAGGCCGGGCCGTAGTTCTCCGCCCTGGCGGTACCGGAACCGACGAGCACGACGTCGGCCAGCGCCCGCAGCGCGGTGAACACCAGCCGGTCATCGGGGCTCCCGAGCGCGCTGCTGCGGCCTTCGAGCTCGACGGCCCCATCGAGGCTGACCACCATGTTGGCTCTGACCCATGGCGATCGGGGTGACCGGTACAGGCCCTCGACGGCCTCGGGGTCGATCGCCGCCTGGGGTAGGGCAGGCAGCTCAGGACCGGGAGGGGGACCACCCAGGGCCAGGCTCAGCGCCACGACACCACCAAGGCGATGATGGGCACCAGGGAGGTCACGGCGTCAACCGTACCGGCGGCTGGGCGGCTGGTCGACAACCGCTGAGGGAACACGTTCCGTTGGTCCCTCGCGGGCGCCGTCGCCCGGCACCACCGATGCTCTCTCCGCTGGTCGACCAGCGAGTCACCTGTCAAGACCTGAGTCGGGCGTCAGGCGGGTCGGTACCGGACGGCCAGGGCCCTGCGGACGTGCTTCGACCGGTTGCGCAAGGACCCATGGATCAGGTTGGGATGGTGCGCGGACACGTCCCCGGGGCCCAGCGTGAGCTGGCGGACGTCCGTGGCGTCAAAGAGGCCCGGGTCGATCTCGGCGCCGAAGATGCTGGCCTGATCACCGCTTGGGCGAAGAGGCTGGGCGTCGAGGGCGTGGCTACCGGGGATCACCCGCAGGCCGCCGTTCTCTTCACTCACCGGATCCAGGGCGATCCAAAGAGTCACGGCTTCGGTGATGCCGAGGTGGGTCCGCCACGGATGACCATCCTGATGCCACAACACCGGAAGGCCGCTACGAGGTTCTTTGACGATGTAGGTACAACCGAACGGAACCGGGTCGGCCCCGAGGATGGAGCAGGCGATGGTCGAAAGCCGCGGATCGTCGGCAACTCCGGTCAGGAACAGGTCGCTCGACAGGAGTGCGGTAACGATTGCACCTGTCAGCTGTCCATGGGCCCGAAGGTGACAGAGATGCTCTCTGCACGCCGTCACCATGGCCGGATCCAAGGCGCCCCGGATCACCACGAACCCGTCCCGTCGATACCCGAGCGGTGCCCTGTCCCTACTCACCGAGACAGCGAGCAAAGTAAGAGGTAAGCTTCGGCAAAGGAAACGGAGTGAACCATGGGACTTCAGGTGGTAACAGGAGCCATGATGACATGCTCGTTTGGGGTGACCCCCGCACCGCTCAACGTTATTCCCACGGGAGTCATGGCTGGCGGCTTGCCCGCAGCCACCATCATGGACATGGCCCCGATCGTAAACATCCCGACCTTCGGCATGTGCAACACCATTACCAACCCGGTAGTAGCAACGGCCACGACGGCCGCTCTCGGGGTGCTCACGCCGATGCCCTGCATACCCGCAACCGTGGCCCCGTGGGCTCCGGGCTCCGTCTCCGTGATGATCGACGGCATACCCGCCCTGACCAATACGTGCACGTGCCAGTGCATGTGGGGAGGCGTCATCACGATCACCCAACCGGGGCAGGTCATCGTCCAGGCGACCTAGCGGAGCGATCCAGTGCAAGTCACCGGGCTGGGTGGGGTGCCAGCAGGGGCAACCTCAGCCGCGGTGAACGTCACCGCAGCCGCTGACAGCTACTTCACCGTGTACCCGGCGGTGCGCCCTTGGCCGCGAACCTCAACTTCACCCCGGGCCAGACCGTGCCAGGATGACGCCGTGGCTCTTCCCCCGCTGGCGGCACCCCAGAGCGTTCCCGCTCGCCGCGGGTGGCTGGGCCCGGCTGTGGTGTTGGTCCCGGTGAAGGCGTTCCACCACGCCAAGCTGCGCCTGGCCCCGGCGTTGTCGCCGGAGCGGCGGGCCGCGCTGGCCCGGACCATGGCGGAGCAGGTCCTCCACTCGGCGGGAGCACTCCCCGCCGCTGTGGTCTGTGACGACCGCCAGGTGGCCGCCTGGGCCCGCAACCTCGGCGTGCTGGTCATCTGGGAGCCGGGACGGGGACTCAACGGGGCAGTGGCGGCCGGCGTCGCCCACCTCGCCGGTGCCGGTGTGGATCGGGTCGTCGTGGCCGCAGGAGACCTCCCGCTTGCCGAGGACCTCGGTTGGATCACCAAGTTCGAGGGGATCACCATCGTCCCCGACCGCCGCCATGACGGGACCAACGTGATCGCCGTGCCCACCGCAACGCCCTTTGGGTTCTCCTATGGACCGGGTTCGTTCTCCCGGCACCGGGCCGAGGCCAAGACCCTGGGCGTCCCCATTCGGGTCGTCTCGGCATCGCCGCTGGGCTGGGACGTGGACCTGCCCGCGGACTTGGAGTTCCTCCGCCGGTGAGCCCGTCTGGCGACCGTCAGGGACCCTGCGGTACACGCAGTCCCTCAGCGCCCGGTGGTTTTCTTGACCGCCTTCTTGGCCGGGGACTTCACACCGGTCTGAGCCGTCTTGGCGGCCGTCTTCTCCACCCGGTCGGCACCCTTCTTGACGGCTTTGGCCGCCTTCCGGGTCACCGAGGCAGCCTTCTTGTCTGCCGTCTTGGTGGCCTTGGGGGCCGCCGACTTGGTGGACGGTGACCCCTTCTTGGCAGCCGACGAACGCGACGAGGCCTTCTTGGCCGCCGACTTGGAGGCCGGGGCTTTCTTCGCAGTCGACTTGGAAGCCGTCGACTTGGCGGCCGATGCCTTCGTAGCGGGGGACTTCTTGGTCGCCGATGCCGACTTGGCGCTCGATTTGGCGTTCCTCGTGGCCTTCTTCGCCGTGCCCTTGGCGGTGGGTGCCGCGCCCTTTGCCCTCGACGTGGCCGCAGCAGTCGACTTGCGGCCCGTTGTGGTCGCCTCCTTGGCGCTCGACTTGCCCGCCGACGCCGCCGACCGAGCCGCTTGCACCGTGGCCCCTCGGGCACCGGCCGCGGAGCGCTGGGCAGACGTGGCCGTTGCCGATGCAGAACGCTTGACCGCGCCGACGCGCCTGGCCGTGGCCTTGGTCGCCGACTCGACAGCCTCTGCGACGTCGGCCACAACTTCGGCCCCCTGCTCCTCGACCTTCTTGGTGGCGGCCTTCACGGCGGCCACCGCCGTCTTCTTCACACTGGCTCTGGCCTGGCGCGGCGATGAGGCCGCTGCTGAGGTGGACGAGCTTCTGCGCTTCGTGGGCATCGTCGCTCCTCAGCGCTTCTTGGCAGCGGAGGACTTCTTCGCTGTGGTCTTGGTGGTCGTCGCCTTGGAGGCGGCCGCCTTCTTGGCTGGGGATGTCTTGGCTGGGGATGTCTTGGCTGGGGAGGCCTTCTTGGCTGCGGTGGCCTTCTTGGCCGGTGTCGTCTGCTTGGCGGCCGTCTTCTTGGCGGCCGCCTTCTTGGTTGCCGCCCTCTTGGCGTTGAGGGCCTCCTTGAAGGCGGTGGCCGCCTTGAAGCCAACACCCTTCGACGCCGCCACCCGCATGGGCTGGTTGGTCTGCGGGTTGCGGCCCGTCCGAGCCGGATTGCTCTTGGGGTTGAAGGTCCCGAATCCAAAGATCGAAACCCTCGAGCCGGACTTGACCTCGGCGATGATCTTGCCGAGGGCTGCAGAGACTGCAGTATCAACTTGCTTTTTTTCGAGCCCGGTCTCTTGAGCGACCGAGTCGACCAACTCCGTGCGGTTCACAGCCGCCTCCTGTTGTGTAGGGGAAGTTCCGACCATGAAAGAGCTTTGGAAGGCTCAGGTCAAGCATTTCCCTTGAAGCACAAGGGGCATTCTGGGCGGGCGACGAAAAACCCCTGCTGTGCAAGGGTTTTTCGCTGGGCCGCCGTTTGCCTCTTCCTGGCTCGAACCGTCCTCAGGCCGCCGGAGCGAGAGCAGCGTCGAACACCTCGCTCACCTCGGAGGCCAGATGAAAGACCATCGCCTGGCGGATCTCGGCGGGCAGGTCGTCGAGATCCGGCTCGTTGCGGGCCGGCAGGATGACCTCGGTGAGGCCGGCTCGGTGAGCGGCCAGGACCTTGGCTTTGACCCCGCCGATGGGCAGGACCCTTCCCCGAAGAGTCAGCTCGCCGGTCATCCCCACCTCCGGTCGAACGGCCCGGCCGGTGATCAGGCTCACCAGCGCCGTGGCCATCGTGATCCCCGCCGAAGGCCCATCCTTGGGGATGGCGCCCGCGGGGACATGGAGGTGGGTGACCCGATCGCTGAACGCCTGGGGAGAGAAGCCAAGCTCGTCCGCATGAGCCCGCGTGTAGGACAGGGCGATCTGCGCCGACTCCCGCATGACGTCGCCCAGCTGACCGGTGATTGTCAACCCCGGCTCTCCGGGAGCCGCGCTGGCCTCGACGAAGAGGACATCGCCTCCGGCACCGGTGACGGCCAGGCCGGTGGCGACACCGGGCACGGACGTCTGTTCGGCCACATCGGGCACGAAACGGGGACGGCCCAGCCAGGCACGAACGTCGTCGCCGTCGAGGACCATCGGCGCCTCGAACGCTTCGCCGTGACCATCGGCTTCTGCGGTACGGGCCGCCACCTTGCGCAGCAGCCTTCCCAGTTGACGCTCGAGACCGCGGACGCCGGCCTCGTGGGTGTAGCCAGTGACCAACACCCGAACGGCCCCTTCGTGGACGGTGACCTCCTCGGGTCGCAGCCCGGCGGCCAGGGCCTGGCGGGGCAGCAGGTGCTGGAGTCCGATGGCCACCTTCTCAGCCTCGGTGTAGCCGTCCAGCGTCACCACCTCCATCCGGTCCAGCAGCGGTCCGGGGATCTGGTCGGTGACGTTGGCGGTGGCGATGAACAGCACGTCGGAGAGGTCCAGGTCGAGATCCAGGTAGTGGTCACGGAAGGTGTGGTTCTGGGCCGGATCGAACACCTCGAGCAGAGCCGCCGCCGGATCACCCCGGTAGTCGCTGGCGACCTTGTCGACCTCATCGAGCAGGATCACGGGGTTCATCGTGCCCGCCTCCCGCAGGGCGCGGACGATGCGCCCCGGGAGGGCGCCGACGTAGGTCCGCCGGTGACCACGGATCTCCGCCTCGTCGTGCACGCCACCAAGGGCCACTCGAACGAACTTGCGCCCTGTGGCTCGGGCCACGGACGCACCCAGCGAGGTCTTTCCCACCCCGGGAGGCCCGACGAGGGAAAGGATCAGACCGCCACCCCGCCGAGCGCCGGCACCGCGGGTCTCCTCGATGCCGCGCTCGGAGCGTAGCTTGCGCACGGCCAGGTGCTCGATGATGCGCTCCTTGACCTCTTCGAGACCGCTGTGGTCGGCGTCGAGCACCGCCCGGGCGCCGGCCACGTCGGCGCGGTCATCGGAGTGGTGACCCCAGGGAAGATCGACGACGGTGTCCAGCCAGGTTCGGATCCACCCGCTCTCTGGGCTCTGCTCGTTCGATCGCCCCAACTTGTCGATCTCGGTGACGATAGCCTTGCGGGTCTCGTCGGAGACGTCGAGCGCTGCCACCCGGGACCGGTAGTCGTCGTCGCCGTCGGTGACGCCGTTGTCACCCAGCTCCTTGCGGATGGCGGCCAGCTGCTGGCGCAGGAGGTAGTCCCGCTGCGTGCGCTCCATGCCTTCGGCGACATCGGTGCGGATGCGGTCCTTCAGCTCCAGCTCGCCCAACGTCTGGCGAGCCCACCCGAGGACCAGATCGACCCTGCGGTCGACGTCGGTCGACTCGAGCAGCTCGACCTTGCGCTCGACGGACAGATCCGGCCAGTAGCCGGCCAGGTCGGCCAGCGCGCCGGGCTCCGTGGCCCGGCGCCGCACGTCGTCCAGGGGGCCGCCGCCCCGGTGCTCGGCGATGGCATCGAAGACCGCCTTGAGCTCCGTGGCCCGCGCCTGGGTCTCGGCCGAGGCCTCGGTGTCGGCGACGACCTCGACGTTCACCCACAAGGCCGGACCGGCGGCCGCAGTGGCGGCCCCGACGCGCGCCCGGCGCTCGGCGCTGACGACCACGGCCAGGGTCCCGCCGGGCAGCGCGCCGCGTCGTTCGATGGCGGCGATGGCGCCAATCCGCGCGTAGCGCCCAGGCGTGGGATCTGCTCCGTCGGAGCGCCCCAGGCGAGGCAGCAGGACCAGGCGGTCTCCGGCTCCCGCCGCGGCCTCGACCGCCGCTCGCGCCTCGCTGGTCTCCAGAGCCAGGGTGATGGTCATGCCAGGCAGAACCACGCCGGCATCCAGGGGCAGCAGCGGGAGGGAGGAGGTGGTGAGGGGGGTCATGAGCGTCCTCCATGGGAGTAATCCAGTAAGTACGAGGAGGATAACCACTACCTCATGAAACTTGTTCCTTGTCGACTAAGGTTCGGAGTTGACGCGGCTTCGGATGACCCGTCAGGTCAACGAGATCGTGGCCCAGCTCACGGGGCACGTGCCGGCTCACTGCGATCCGCCGGACCGCCGTCTGGGCGGGCGGCCGGGGTGGTCGCCAGCCCCGCCGACGCACCTGGGCGGACGAAGAGCGCCCAGGGATCCTCCGGCTCAGCGTCATGGCGGTGGCGGAAGCGGCCGATGCCGAACAGCTCCTTAGACCAGAGCAGGTAGACCAGGATCACCAGGTTGATGACCAGCGCCCCGACCTTGAGAACCGAGATCCCCTTCGCCAGCTCGGAGATCTCATAGGGGATGAAGCCCACCGTGGCCAGCACCGTCAGGTACTCCGCCCATCGCCGTTCCCGCCACAGACCGACGGCTTCCACGCCCTCGACGATGGCGTAGGCCACGGCGGCGGCGATGACGACGGTCAGCGTCGAGGTCTTCACGGCCAGGAGGTGGTTGCCCTCCTTGACCAGGAAGCTCCCACCGAAGGCATTCCCGGTCTGGCTGGAGCTCGAGGTGAGGCCACCCAACAGGTGACGGACCCGACCCTGGACCCCGGCCAACTCGACCCGCAGCAGGAAGGCCAGCACGGCGACCAGCGTGAACAGCACCGAGTGGATCCCCCGCTCGACGGCGATGACCCTCATGACGATGGCGGTGCGCAGCTCCTTGTCCCGTCGGGGCAGGTGCAGGTCCTCGAGGGGCGGCAAGCGATCGGGGGCATTGGGGCCAGGGCGGTCCGCATGTTGCCACGAGTCACAGCGCAAGCACCGGGCCAGGCGCAACGGCTGGTCCCCGCCTGCCGGGGCCTTGGCGACGCCCCCGGTGGCGGCGGGGGAAGCGGCGCCGACGACGACGGGATCGGACGCATCAATGTCGGCACCGACCAGCAGCGGTCCGTCCAGCGACCGAACGCCGGCGGCAGGCACCACATGGCCTCGGAGGGCGCAGACGGCGGTGTGCAGATCGTTCACCAGGGCCATGTTCGGCTGTTCCCTCCCCCGACGGGGCCGACCTCGGCCGGGCAGCGAAAAGTCCGTGCAGGAAGCTGCATGAGATACGACGCCATTACCCTTATACGCTAGTCTCACGGGTCGTGCTCCGGCGCCCGCGAGCCTCAGCTCGACCCCCGACAGCTTCTTCCGACGGCACCTCTGGGCGCCGGGTGCTGATCGTGTCCGCCAGCATGGGCGCCGGCCACGATGGCGCCGCCCGGGAACTGGCCGGCCGCCTCCATGATGCCGGGCACCACGCCGAAATCCGAGACTTTCTTCAGGCCGGTCCCCTGCGGATGGGCACGGCCATGCGCAGCGGCTACCACTTCGAGCTCCGCCACGCTCCGTCCGCCTACGGCGCCACCTACCGGTTCTGGTACCGGGCGCCGTGGCTGGCCCCCATCCTGGCCAGCTTCGTGTGCCTGCTCACTCGTCGGCGGGTACAGCGGTGGGTCCGACGCGAAGCCGCCGACGTCGTGGTGTCGACCTACCCGTTGGCCACCCTTTGCCTGGGTCGGATGCGCACCACCCGGCGCTTGAGCATTCCGGCCGTCAACTTCATCACCGACTTCGGTGTGCACCCGCTGTGGGTGCACCGAGGCATGGACCTCAACCTGGCCGTGCAGTCCGGCCCTGCTCAACTTGCCGAGCGGCAAACCGGCAAGCCAGGCCTGGCCTGCGGCCCTCTGGTGGCCGACCGCTTCGATCCCGATCTGGCTGCCACCCCTCAACAGCGCCACGTTGCCCGGGCGAGCCTGGGGCTCGACGACGACGATCTGGCCGTGCTCATTGTCGCCGGCTCGTGGGGTGTCGGGGGCCTGCGGGAGACCTTCGACTCCGTCTCGCGCATCCCCGGTGCCGTTCCCGTGGTGATCTGCGGGCGCGACGACTCCCTGGCCCGCCAGGTCAGCGAGGTCGCCGGGGCAACGGGCTCCAAGGCGGTGATCCTCGGCTGGACCGACGAGATGCCGGCCCTGATGGCGGCCAGCGACGCTCTGGTGGAGAACGCCGGCGGCTTGACCGCCTTCGAGGCCATGCGGATCGGCCTGCCGGTCATCAGCTACCGGCCCATCGCCGGCCATGGCGTGGAGAACACCGGGGCCATGGCCGCCGCCGGTGTCAGCCGCATGGCCTCCGACCCTGAGGACCTGGCCCGCACCCTCTACCAGGTCGGGAGGCCGGGGCCCGCCCGGGACGCTCTGATCCGCTCGGCCCGGGCCATGTTCGTGAGCGATGCCGCGCAAGGGGTCCTCGACGCCATCCTCACGGAGGCCGTGCCGGCGATCCGCCGCAGTCGCCAGCCCAGGGTGATCGTGACCCGGGTGGCAACCGGCCTGGTGGCCGCCGCCGGCCTGACCTGGGGCGGGCTGACCACCGGGGTGGGCGTCGCCGCCGCCACCGGCACGGGCGTCGCCCATCCACAGACCGACGCCGGCCAGGTCGTCTACGTCGGTGTCCGCCTCGGTCAGGCCGATCTGGCGGATCCCACCGTCAGCCAGGCCCTCCAGACCCTCGGCGCCACCGCAGTCATCGACGACCACGTGGCCTCGGCGGATCCTGCGGACACCCGCCAACTTGCTGACCGTGGCGTCGACATCGCCAACGGCGGGCAGGGTCACCGCACCGATCAACAGGGCCATCCCATCAAACCCGCTCTGTGGAACCGGGCCCAGGGCGACGTGAACGCCGGCGTGGCCCTGAGCGAGATCGTCGGCCACCCGGTGACGGTGATGGTCCCCGGGCGACGCGTCAACGCCTTCGACATGGTCGACACCGGCCGCGCCCATGATCGTCTGGTCGTGCCCAACACGGTCATCCACGTGCAGGACAACGACACCAGCGCCGAAGCCAGCACCGACACCAGCACCGACACCACGAAGATGAGCACTCACGCCATCGTGCTCGTCGACGGGCTCCGGGGAACACCGGCCGAGCTGACCGCCAGCCTCGCCGCGTTGACCGCTGAGCTGCAACGCAACGGGCTCGCCGTCAGCACCATGGCCAAGCTGCGTTGAGGCCCGGCCGTCGTCCGGCTGACCTCGACGCCACCGGGACGGTCCGCCTCGCCCCCATCGCCGTCGGAGCGTTGTCCGCAGCGGTGCTCGTCCACCTGGCCCCCGCCATCACCAGCTGGCGATCCCTGCGCTGCCGGGTGCTGCCCACACTGTCGGGCGTCGGTGACGATCCCCACGTCGCCCTGACCTTCGACGACGGCCCGGATCCGGTGTCGACACCGGCCTTCCTGGACACGCTTGACGAGCTGGGCTGGCGGGCCACGTTCTTCTGCCTGGGCCAGCAGGTACGCCGGGATCCGGACCTGACCCGCGAGGTCGTTCGCCGAGGCCACGAGCTCGGCGTGCACGGGGACGTCCACACCAGCCACCTGCGCCGACCGGTGACCTGGACCGTACCGGATCTCCTCCGAGCCCGGGACCTTGTGGCCGAGGTCTCCGGCGTCGAGCCAGCCTGGTTCCGACCTCCCTACGGCGCCGTTGCCGCCTCCTCCCTCGCCGCCGCCCACCGCGCCGGCGTCCAGACCGTGCTGTGGACGTCGTGGGGGCGCGACTGGCGGGCCGAGGCCACGGCGGAGACCGTGGTCGCCGATGTGGAACGGACATGGCATCCGGGGGCCACCGTGCTCCTCCACGACTCGGACATCACCTCCGCCCCCAACTGCTGGCACTCGGCGCTTGGGGCCCTCCCCCTGCTGGCCGAGCGCTGGGCGGCCCGGGGGCTCAGCGTGGGCACGCTGGGCGAGCACGGCATCGGCGCGCCAACCTGGCGCCTCGACGAGGTCCGCCGGGCTCGCCACCGCAGGGAGTGCCCGAAGGGGAGCCACAGGAGGTGATCTGGCCGCCGGGTCGGAAGCCCCGCGCTCCCGACACCGTGCGGCCTTCCTGGCCAGGGTTGGCCAGATTCCGCCCGGCTGACTCGGCAGAGCCGAGACGCCCGCGACGGCATGCGCAAAAAGCGTACGTCCGCAGTCTCCCCGACCAACCCATCCTGCGCCATAGTCCGAACGGAGCATCTTCCGGTCACTCGACGGGAAGCTGGGAGGTGAAGGCGACCAGCGAACGACTAGCTGCCGGCAGCGTCCAAGAGCTCGGGAAGGTCGCGCTTGAGGACCTTGCCGGTCGTGTTGCGAGGCAGCGCCTCGAGTGTCACGATCTGGCGCGGCACCTTGTGGCGGGCCAGCCGGGCGCTGACATAAGCCTTCAGCTCGTCGTCATCGATGCCGTCACCCGACGGCACAACGAAGGCCACCAGGCGCTGGCCGAAGTCCTTGTCGTTCACCCCGATGACGGCCACCTCGGCCACGCTGTGGTGGTCGGCCAGCAGGTCCTCGACCTCCCGGGGAAACACGTTTTCGCCCCCGGAGACGATCATATCGTCGTCACGACCGGCGACGAAGAGCCGGCCGGCGTCGTCGAAGTGCCCCACGTCCCCGCTGGACATGAAGCCGTCAATGACGTCCTTGCCCCCGCCGCCTGTGTAGTTGTCGAACAGCAGGCCGCTGCGCACGAAGACTCGACCGTCGGTCCCCGCCGGGACCTCGGCGCCTTGGGAGTCGAGGATCCGCACCGTCGTGCCTATGGGAACGCGCCCTGCGGTGCCGGGCGCCTGGCGCAGGTCCGTGGGATCAGCGATCGATGCCCAACCCACCTCCGTGGAGCCGTAGAGGTTGTAGATGACCTCGCCGAAGGTGTCCATGAAGCGGGTGGCCAGCTCCCCGGGCAACGCGGAGCCGCTCAACCCGACGACTCGGAGCGACGACGTGTCGTAGCGAGCCAGGACGTCGCTGGGTAACGCCATGATCCGCTGGATCATCACCGGGACGGCGGCAGCGACGGTGACCCTGTGGACCTCGATGAGCCGGAGCGCCTCCTCGGGATCGAAGCGGCGGGGCAGGACGATCTTGCTGCCGAGGACCAGGGCCAGGGCGGTGTTGGCCAGGCCCCACGAGTGAAACATCGGCGCAGCCACCAGCATGGTGTCCGACACGCGCAGAGGGATCCTGCTGAGGATCGACAGGAACGGCTCGAACTCCGAGCCGACCTTGCGCTGCGCCCCCTTGGGGGTGCCGGTGGTGCCTGACGTCAGCAGCACCTGACGACCCTGGCGACGCTCGGCGGCCGGTGACCCTCGGCCCACGCCGGACGCGACGAGCCGATCGAACGAGACGGCCCGCTCGGCGCCGCCGCCGTGCTCGGACCACGCGACAAACAGGCGCACGTCGGAGTCGAGGCCCTCGGTCAGCGCCACGAACTCCTCGTCGATGAGCATCGCCATGACGCCTTCGCGCCTGGCCACCTCAACCAGCTGGGGACCGGCGAAGCCGGTGTTCAAGTAGACGATGTCGACGCCGAGCTTGCCCAGAGCGACGATGCCGGCGATGAAGCGCAGATGGTTGCGGCAGAGCACCGCCACCGTGTCGCCGGCCTTGATGCCCTGATCGCCCAGGCCGACGGCCAGCGCGTCGGTCCATGCCTCCATCTCCGCGAAGGTCGACGATCCGGCGTCATCCACCACCGCTACAGCGTTGCCGTGCAGGGCCACACCGAACCCATAGACGGCTCCGAGGGTCACCCCCCGGCGCCAGATCACCTCGGGCAGCCGGGCCCACTGCCAGGGCCAGTACGGTCCGAGCAACCCGGATCGCCCAACGGCCCCCACCGACACGGCGAAGTTGCGCAGGGTGGTGATGGGATCTGACACTGAATGCATGGTAACTACCCGTGGGTAACCGAGTCATGGGAGTGTTCTTGGCTGAGGCAGGTGGCAGGACGAGATCGATCAGTTGGCTCGGAGCGCTCGTCGCCGCGGCGAGCTCGGTGTGGGCCCTCACCGCTTGCTCGGGAGCTTCGCCACCCGCCCCCACCATCCCCGTGGTCACCACCATCTACCCGCTGGCCCAGGCCGTCTCGGCGATCGGCGGCAGGACCGTGTCGGTCGTCGACCTGGCCACCCCGGGCGTGGACCCGAGAACCCAGGTCCTGACCGCCGCCCAGGCCGACCAGGTCCGCCGAGCGGCGGTCGTCTTCGACGTCGGTGACGGGTTCCAACCAGCGGTGGAGCAGGTGGCCGGAGGGCAGAGCGCCGCCCACTCGGTGGTGTCCCTGGCCCCCCGTTTCGGCCCTGCGGCCAACGGAGCCTGGTTGGACCCGGCCCTGATGGCCACGGTGGCGCCGGTCATCGCCGCGGCGCTGAAGACCGCCAACCCGGCGGCGGCGGGCGAGTACAGCAACGGGCAGCAGGACTTCTCCGCACAGGTGCGCTCGACCAGCATCGACTACCAAAGCGGCCTGGCCGACTGCGCCAAGAAGGACGTGGCGGCGCCCGACTCGACGTTGGCCACCCTGGCGTCGCAGTACCGCCTCTCGTTGCACCAGCTCGGGGCGACGCCGACGCCGACGGCCGCCCAGGTGGCCACGGCGGCGGCAACGATCTCCTCGGCCGGGATCACCACCGCCTTCTTCGAACCGTGGGCGTCGCCGGCCACGGTCAGGGCCGCCGCCCGACGGAGCGGGGCCAAGGTCCGCGGCTTCGACACCCTGGAGGCGCCACCGGCCGGTGGCTGGCCGCCCGGGAGCACCTACCTGTCGCTCCTGGCCACCAACCTGGGCACATTGACCTCCGCCCTGGTCTGCCAGACCAACGCCGGCCAATGACGGGCACCGGTGCCGACCCGCTCGCCGCCATCGACGACTGGCCGGTGCGGGCCTTGGACACGACCGACGGGTGGCTGCCCCGCCGGTGGAGGAGGGGCCTAAACGCTGCGCCGGTAGCGGCCACCGACCTCGAAGAGGGTGTCGGTGATCTGCCCAAGGCTGAGCACCCGGACGGCGTCCATCAGCACCTCGAAGAGGTTGTCTCCGGCCAGCGCGGCGTCGGCCAGGCGTCGGGCCATGCCGGGTGCCTCCTGCGCATGACGCTCGTGGAACTCGGCCAGCCGGGCGATCTGGCCCTGCTTCTCCTGGTCGGTGGACCGCGACAGGGGCAGCGCCGGCGGTTCGGTGTCATCCTCGGGGGCCAGGAACGTGTTGACACCGACGATGGGCAGGCTGCCGTCGTGCTTGCGGGTCTCGTAGAGCATCGACTCGTCTTGGATCTTGCCCCGCTGGTACCCGGTCTCCATGGCACCGAGCACCCCGCCCCGCTCGCTGATGCGGTCGAGCTCCGCCAGCACGGCCTCTTCAACCAGGCCGGTCAGCTCGTCGACGGCGTAGCTGCCCTGGAGGGGGTTCTCGTTACGGGCCAAGCCCCACTCCTTGGCGATGACCAGCTGGATGGCCAGGGCCCGGCGCACCGACTCGGCTGACGGCGTGGTCACCGCCTCGTCGCTGGCGTTGGTGTGCAGGCTGTTGGCGTTGTCGTAATGAGCACACAGCGCCTGGAGCGTGGTGCGGATGTCGTTGTAGCTCATCTCCTGGGAGTGCAGGGATCGCCCCGACGTCTGGATGTGGTACTTCAGCTTCTGGGAGCGAGCATTGGCCCCGTAGCGGTCGCGCAGGGCTATGGCCCAGATGCGCCGGGCCACCCGGCCGATGACGGTGTACTCAGGATCCATGCCGTTGGAAAAGAAGAACGACAGGTTGGCGGCGAAGGCGTCGATGTCCATGCCGCGGGCCAGGTAGGCCTCGACGTAGGTGAACCCGTTGGCCAACGTGAAGGCCAGCTGGCTGATCGGGTTGGCCCCGGCTTCGGCGATGTGGTAGCCGGAGATGGACACCGAGTAGAAGTGGCGGACCTTGTGGTCGATGAACCACTCGGCCACGTCGGCCATGGCCCGCAACGAGAACTCGGTGGAAAAGATGCAGGTGTTCTGGCCCTGGTCCTCCTTCAAGATGTCCGCCTGCACGGTGCCTCGAACGGTGCGCAGGGTCTGCTTGCGTAGCTCGGCGCGCTCCTCGTCACCGGGCGCCCGGTCGTGCTCGGCCTCGAAGCGGTCGATGACCTGGTCGATTGCGGTGTTGAGGAACAGGGCCAGGATGGTCGGCGCCGGGCCGTTGATCGTCATCGACACCGAGGTCGACGGCGACGTCAGGTCGAAGCGGCCGTACAGGACCTTCATGTCGTCGAGGGTGCAGATCGACACCCCGGAGTTGCCGATCTTGCCGTAGATGTCAGGGCGGGTGGCCGGGTCGAAGCCGTAGAGGGTGACCGAGTCGAACGCCGTCGACAGGCGGGTGGCGGGCTGACCCTCGGCCAGCAGCTTGAAGCGGCGGTTGGTTCGCGCCGCGTCGCCCTCCCCGGCGAACATCCTCGCCGGGTCCTCGCCTTCGCGGCGGAGCGGGAACACCCCGGCGGTGTAGGGGAAGCGGCCGGGCAGGTTCTCCGAGCGCAGGAAGCGCAGCAGGTCGCCTTCGTCGGTCGTCGTGGGAAGCGCCACGCGTGGAACGGAGGTGCCCGACAGCGATACCCGCCGCAGCTCCACCTCGGCGCCACCTTCGATCCCACCAGGCAGGGCCTCCCCGGGCAGGGTCTCGGCGCGCCAGGTGGCGGCGAGCGCCGGCCAGTCGTCGAGCGCCTGGCGGGCATCGGCGGCGAGGCGGTCGTCGGTGGCGGCGGCGAGCTCGGAGACATCGGTGCTGGACTTGCCTTCCGCGACGAGCACCTCGGCCGTGGTGCGCAAGGCCTGGCGGCGGCGGGCCAGATCCGCCTGGTCCGCCGTCTGCGTGTGATAGGCGCGCACGGTCTCGGCGATCTCCGCCAGGTAGCGCGCCCGGGCCGGGCTGACGATCGTCTCGCTCAGCGTCGAGGTGTGGGTGTCGACTGCGGCGAGGCTGCTCGGCCCCACCTGCAGGCCCTTGTCGGCCAGAAGCGAGCGCAGCTGCTGGTAGAGGGCGGTCACGCCGTCGTCGTTGAACTTCGACGCCACCGTGCCGAACACCGGCAGGTCGTCGCGCTCGGTTCCGGCGTGGTCGCCGTTGCGGGCCAGCACCCGGCGGACGTCGCGCAGGGCGTCGAGGCCGCCGCGCCGCTCGAACTTGTTGATGGCCACCACGTCCGCGAAGTCGAGCATGTCGATCTTCTCCAACTGGGAGGCGGCGCCGAACTCCGGGGTCATCACGTAGAGCGACACGTCGGCGAGGTCGATGACGCCGGCGTCGCCCTGGCCGATGCCAGGCGTCTCCACGATGACCAGGTCGAACCCCGAGGCCCGGGTCGCGGCCACGATGCTGCCCAGCGTGTCGGGGAGCTCCGACGCCGAGCCCCTGGTGGCCAGGGAGCGCACGAAGATCCGCTCGGGGGCGATGGCGTTCATGCGGATGCGGTCGCCCAGCAGGGCGCCTCCACCCCGGCGACGGGTGGGGTCCACAGCCAGGACGGCGATCCGAAGCTTGTCATCCTGGTCGAGGCGGAAGCGGCGGACCAGCTCGTCGGTCAGCGACGACTTGCCCGAGCCCCCGGTGCCGGTGATGCCGAGCACGGGGGCCGACGAGGCCGACGCCGCCCTGGCCAGCGCCCGGCGGGCATCGTCGGCCAGCACATCGGCTTCCAGGGCGCTGATGACTCGGGCCAGACCGGCGCTGTCACCGGTCAGGGCGGCGTCGACCTCCGCCTCGCTGGGGGCTTCGGGGGGGCCGTCGCACGCCTCGATCATGGTGTTGACCATGCGCTCCAAGCCCAGGCGCTGTCCGTCGGCGGGCGAGAAGATGTGGGTGACGCCGGCCTCATGGAGTGCGTCGATCTCCGCCTGGACGATCACCCCTCCCCCCCCGCCGTAGACCTTGACGTCGCCTCGGCCCTGCTCACGGAGCCGGTCCATGAGATAGCCGAAGTACTCGACATGGCCACCCTGGTAGGAGCTGATGGCGACACCGTGGGCATCCTCTTGGACCACGGCGGCCACCACGTCGTCGACGGAGCGGTTGTGACCCAGATGGACGACCTCGGCCCCTTGGCGCTGCAGCAGCCGCCTCATGATGTTGATGGAGGCGTCATGGCCATCGAAGAGGCTGGCCGCGGTGACGAAGCGCACCGGGTGGCTGGGTCGGTACAGCTCGTCGGTCATGCCCGAGATTACTCCAACGTCCTATTACTCCAACGTCCTACCATCGTCACACCTGTTCAGCAAGGCGCTCAGCGCCCGACGAAGTGTCACTCATCGACAGTCTCAGTGACCGCGGGCGATCCATTCCTTGAGGTGGGGCGCTTCATCGCTGATCCTGGTGTCGTCGCCGTGACCCGTGTGGACGACCGTCACCGCCGGCAACGTCAATAGGCGGTCCCGGATCGAGTCGATGATGACTTCGAAGCTGGACCACGAACGCCCGGTGGCCCCGGGTCCGCCGTTGAAGAGGGTGTCGCCCGAGAAGAGCACCTCGTCGGCGGCCACGTGGACGCAGACGCCCCCGGGCGAGTGGCCCGGGGTGTGGAGTACGTCGAGGCGGTGCCCGCCGAGGGCGATGCTCTGGCCGTCGGCCAGGGCCAGGTCAGGTGAGCGATTGGGGTGCAGCGCGTCCCACAGGTGGCGGTCGTCGGGGTGCAGGGCGATAGGGGCGTGCACCGTATCGGCCAGTTCCCCGGCAACGTTGATGTGGTCGTTGTGGCCGTGGGTGGCCAGTATCATGATCACCCGGCGGCTACCGACTGCGTCGACGATCGGTGCGGCGTCGTGAGCGGCATCGATCACGATGACCTTCTCATCGTCACCGACGAGCCAGATGTTGTTCTCGACCTCGAAGTCCTCTCCGTCGATGGAGAAGATCCCGTTCGTCCGGACCCGCTCGATTCGCAGGGGTGTGCTGCGCTCGACGTCCGTGTTCACAGGACGACGACCGAGCGCAGCACTTCGCCCTTCTGCATGCGGGCAAAGGCTTCCTCGACGCCGTCGAGGCCGATCGTCTCGGTGACAAACCCGTCGAGGTCGAGCCGGCCTTTCAGGTAGAGGTCGATCAACGTGGGGAAGTCGCGGGTGGGCAGGCAGTCGCCGTACCACGACGATTTGAGCGCCCCACCCCGGCCGAACAGCTCGATCATGGGCAGCTCCACGGTCATGGACGGATCGGGCACGCCAACCTGGACGAGGATGCCGGCGTGGTCGCGTGCGAAGAACGCCTGCTTGTAGGTCTCCGGCCGGCCAACCGCCTCGATCACCACGTCGGCGCCGAAGCCGCCGGTGAGGGCCCGGATGGCCTCCACCGGATCCTCCTGGCCGGCATTGACGACGTGGGTGGCACCAAAGCGGCGGGCCAGCTCCAGCTTGCGGTCGTCGAGATCGACGGCGATGACGGTGCGGGCTCCGGCCAGCGCCGCACCGGCGATGGCCGCGTCGCCCACACCGCCGCAGCCGAACACGGCGACCGTGTCGCCCTGGGTGACCCCGCCGGTGTTCACGGCGGCGCCGTAGCCGGCCATGACCCCACACCCGATCAGACCGGCCACCTCCGGGCGGGCCTTGGGGTTGATCTTGACGGCCTGGCCCGCCGCTACCAGGGTCTTCTCGGCGAAGGCTCCGATTCCGAGTGCCGGGCTGAGCGCGGTTCCGTCGGAGCGGGTCATCGACTGTGTGGCGTTGGCGCTGTCGAAGCAGTACCAGGGCCGACCCCGTCGACACGACCGGCAGTTGCCGCACGGTGCCCGCCAGGCCAGGATCACGTAATCGCCGGGAGCCACCGAGGTCACACCGTCGCCGACCACCTCGATGGTGCCGGCCGCCTCATGGCCCAGGAGGAACGGGAACTGGTCGTTGATCGCCCCCTCCCGATAGTGCAGATCGGTGTGGCAAACACCGCAGGCGGCAACGTTGACCACGACCTCACCGGGGCCGGGAGCGGGGATCGTGATCTCCTCGATGGTGACCGGCTCCTCTTGGGAAGCGGCGATGACGGCTCGAACCTGGTTGGCCACGGGCGTACCTCTCACTCGATCAACAGTTTGGTCCGAAGGCACGACGCCGACGGAGCGCTGGCCCGGCGGGGTCGGCTCGGGCGTTGCCGAGCGTAGGCGCCGCCCGGCCCTTCAGCGCCAGTCACAGGTTCGGTCCGCCCGCCTGGCGTGGGAGAAGGCGAAGCAGCGACGGCTCAGTAGCGCAAGAGATCCAAGGCTCGCTCCTTGATGTCCTCGACCTGGGGCAGGATGGCCCGCTCCAAGCTCGGTTCGTAGGCCACATGGGTGTCGAGGGCGCCGATGCGACAAACGGGCGCATCGAGATCCTCGAACGCGTGCTCACCCACCCAAGCCGCCACCTCGCCGCCGAAACCGGCGGTCAGGACGTCCTCGTGGACGACAAGGAGGCGACCGGTTCGGGCCACGGCGGAACCAACAAGATCCTTGTCCCACGGGACGATGCTGCGAAGATCGATGACCTCCACCGAAGCGCCCTCGTCCTCCAGGCCGGCCGCCGCCTTGAGGGAGCGCTCGACGGTCGCCCCCCAGGTGGCGATGGTCAGGTGGCGGCCGGCCCGGGCGACACGCCCCCGACCGAAGGGGATCCGGTACCCGGCAGAAGGGAACGGGTCCCGGGTGTAGGGCTGGCGTAACAGGTGCTTGTGCTCCAGGAACAAGATGGGGTCCTCGCTGGCCAGCGCAGTGCGCAGCAGCCCGACGGCGTCGGCCGCCCTTGCCGGCATGACCACGGTGAGACCGGGCACATGGGCGAAGATCGACTCGCCGGACTGGGAGTGCCAGATCGCCCCGCCGGTGAGGTAGCCACCGATGGGGACCCGGAGGACCATCGGGCAGGTGAAGGCCCCGTTGGAGCGCCAGCGAGTGGTGGCCGCCTCGCTCTTGATCTGCTGCATCGCCGGCCAGATGTAGTCGAAGAACTGGACCTCGGGGACGGGTCGGAGGCCCCGGATGGCCTGACCCACGGCCCGTCCGACGATGTTGGCTTCGGCCAGCGGCGTGTTGTAGCAGCGCGCCAACCCGAAGCGGCGCTGGAGGCCGGAGGTGGTCCCGAACACCCCACCCTTGCCCTCCAACTTGTTGAGCACCGACTCCCGGGCATCGGCGACGTCCTCCCCGAAGACACGGATCCGCTCGTCGGCCTCCATGCCCTCGGCCAGGGTGCGACGGATAGCTTCTCCGAGCGCCACGACCTCACCGTCGCCGTCGTCGAGATCCTCTTCGGCCGGGTCGATGACCGGCAGGGCAACGACGTGATCGGTCACGGTCGCCGGGTCAGGCCGGGGTGCCGCGAGCGCCTGGCGGGAGGCATCGGCCACCGTCCGGTGAGCGTCCTGGCGAATCGCAGCTATCCCGATGGCGTCGAGGACACCCCCTTCGAGGAGCGCAGCCTCCAGGAGATGCAGGGGGTCGCGGGCATCCTCGACGCTCAACTCGTCAGCGGAGCGGTACTTGCTCTGCGTGTCGGCCGACGAGTGGGAGTAGGGACGAGTGACGGTGGCGTGGATCAAGGCTGGCCCGACACCGGCCCGTACGTGGGGGATGATCTCTCGTGCCCGGGCTCGAACCTCGAAGTAATCAACGCCGTCGATGGCATGGACGGCGAGCCCTCGAAAGCCGCGCACCAACTCGGCAATGGGGGCCGGTGACTGATCTGAGGCGGGCACCGAGATGGCGAAGCCATTGTCAGCAACTACAAAGAGAACCGGCAGGTTCAGGGAACACGCCGTGTTGAGGCTCTCCCAGAACTCGCCTTCGGACGTCGCCCCTTCGCCCAGGGACACGTAGGTGAGCTCGTCGCCGTGCGCCTCACAGCCCTTCAGATCCCGTCGGGAGATGTAGCGGGAGGCCTCGGCGCAGCCCACCGCAGGGAGGCATTGGCTGCCCGTCGGGCTGGACTGGGTGACCACGTTGAGGGGCCGGTGCCCCCAATGGCAGGGCATCTGACGACCCCCTGATGCGGGATCATCCGCCGAGCCGACGGCCTGCAGGAGAATGTCCGTCGGGCTGACTCCCAGGCCCAGCATCAGCGCCCGGTCCCGGTAGTACGGGAAGAACCAGTCGTAACCCGGCCGCAGCTCCCGGGCCAGGCCCAACAGCAGGGCTTCGTGCCCTGCGCCGGAGATCTGGAAGAACACCCGACTCTGCGTCTGCAAGGCGATCTCGCGATCGTCGAGGAGCCGCGACACGCAAGCCAGCCGGAAGTCCTCCACGACCTCGCAGGCGTCGACACCGCGCAGGATGGGACTGCTCGAGCCGGCCCGTGCGGTGTCCAAGAGCGGAATCATGCCTGCATCGTAGGCCCTGCGCCCCAACCCATTGCGCACTGCTGGCCCAAACCACCATCATGGATACTACTACGATGGAGTGTCCAAACCGCAACAGTCGGATGCTTCAGCCTGGCTGGAAGACCATCAGTCCGAGCGCCACCACGAAGACGACGTCGGTGATGGCACCGGCGTAGGCCAAGCGCCGGCCCTGGGCGCGCAAGATGGCGACCGCCCGGGGACCAGTGGGTTCGCCGTCTCCACGGCCCGCCGCTTGAGCTATGGCCTTGCCCGCAGGGCGCACCACGGCGAACCACACGAGAGATGCCACGACCCACGCCACGATGGCAGCCCACACCCAGAGCTGCCCGAGGCCGGCACCGTGGGGGTCGAGGAGCAGAGCCGTCACTCCGAGGGGGGCCACTGCCAGGACGGCCCCATCAGCGCTGGAGGGCTTCGCGAAGAAGCGGCGGACCTCTTCAGCGGCGCCGGGACGGCGCAGGCGTCGTGCCGTTGCCCCATACACGCCGCTCATGGCCATGGCTGCGAAGGCAGCGACGGCGGTCACTGCATGGAGGACCGCGACAGCCACAAAGGCATCATGACGGGTCGAAGAGACGGCGGAGAGCAGGATCGGTCGATCATGCACCATCGGTGCCCGCGCCGCAGCGTGGCTGGGCGGCGCCTAGTTCTCGCAGGCCGGTACGGGCCGGGCGGCCGGCGTCCCCGGCAGCTGGTAGGTGCTCGTGGTCGTCGTCGCCGGAACGGTGGTGGCCGTCGAGCTCGATGAGGAGCTGGTCGACGAGGTGATCCCGGTGAAGGAACTTCGCAACACGACCTTCACCGTCGATGCCGACAGAGCGGAGTCCGTGCTCAGAGTCGTCTGCCCACCGATGTGGGCCGCAACCGCCTCGGCTGCGGCGTGGCCGCCGCTGCCATAGGAGATCTCGGTGGGCCCCGAGCCGTCGCTGCTGGCCGAGGAGACCGAGGTAACCATGAACCCGATCATGCCCAGAGCGGCTGAAGCCTGGCCAGCCTGCCCGGCGACCCCCGATCCGTTGACGACCTCGACATTGATCGTGGAAGGGTCAACTGTGGTCGTGGTGGGGACCGTCGTTGTCGTCGCCGTGGGCGCGCTCGACGGCGTCGTCGAGGTGGTCGACCGGGTGCCTGGCGTCATGCCCAGCGCCAGGAACTGGTCCACCTGCTTGCGGTCCGCCGCCGGGTCGGGCAGCAACACCTGCGCACCATCGGACAGGATGCTCTCCGTGTTGGCCAGGGTCGACCCTGCAATGGTCGAGGCGTCGACCGAATGGAAGGCCTTGCCCAGGTCGACCATGTCAGACACGGAGAAGGAGCTGTCCACGGTCAGGTTCTTGGTCAGGCCACTGATGATCCCGTTCAGGGCCAGGGGGTTGCTCAGGCCGGCCGACTCCGCCTTCTTGATCAGCTTGCGGATGAAGATCTGCTGGCGTTGGATGCGAGCCAGGTCGCTGGCCGCCTCCTGGCGGTACTCACCGTTCTCGTAGTACTGATATTCGCGTGAGCGGACGAACCCGAGGGCTTGGTCCCCGGTCAGGTTGAAGCAACCCGGCGCCGGGATCCGCAGGCCCGAAAAGGCGTCTCGCACCTTCGTCGGGAAATACACCTGGACGCCGCCAGCGGCATCGGTGATCTGGCGGAACGAGTCGAAGTCGACGTCGACGTAGTGGTTGATGTCGATGCCCAGCTGATCGTGGATCGTCTCGACCAGCAAGGCGGGGCTCTTGTTGATGGCCACGTTGATCCTCTGGCGGCCCATGCCGGGGATGGTGACGAAGAGATCGCGCGGGATGGACAACAGGGCCAGCTCCTTGGTGGCGGGCGCCACCCGAGCCAGGATGATGGTGTCGGAGCGAGCGCCACTGACTGCGGTGGCCGACCCGAACTGCGAGTCGCCCGGCTGGTTCAGTCCCGCCCTGGTGTCGCTGCCCACCAGGAGCACTGTCTCGGGGGGTCCGGCGCGGCCGGCATTGTCCAGCGGTTGGCTCTGCACCGTCCCGCCCTGCTTGACGATGCCGGGCACCTTGACCTTGGTGATCCGGTGGAGCTGGACCACGGTGTAGGTCGTGACCAGGACGCCGACGACCAGGGCCAGACCGACCAGGATGTTGACGCCGATGAGCAGCCGCCTCCTGGCGCGATGACGCCGGACCGGCCCGTCGGTGGCGTCCGAGACGGTGCTGTCCCGACCTCGGTCTTTCCGGCCCCAACGCCGGGCGCGCCGATGTCGGGCGACGTAGCGACCCTTTCGGGCCATCTCGGCCTGCTGTTCATCGGATTCTGGATCCGGCTCCACGATGCTGTGAAGCTAGCGGGCCGCAGAGCCCCGCTGACGGCATCCCGGACCCCTGCGGTCGGCAAGAATCACCTCGTGGCCCGACCTACCCCATCTCCGCATCGCCTGACAGGTCGACTACTCGCTGTCGCCGCCGGCACCCTGATCGTTGCCGGGTGCTCATCGTCGAGGCCGACATCGACGTCCACGACGCTGGCGCCCGCCACCCTGGCCCCTCCGGACACTGCGGCAACGACGACGGCCTCCACCGGGGTCATCACGCCCAGCTCGCCTGCGGCGTCCTCGGACGGCGCAGCCACGGCCTTGACCTCAGCGTGGAGCTCAGGGGACCGGGCCCGGGCGTCCCAAGTGGCCACGCCAGGGGCAATCGCCACCCTCTTCGCGCTTCCCTACCCCAGGGGCAACCTGCAGTTCCGCAGTTGCAGCGCCGGCTCCCCTTCTGACTGCACGTACCGCAACACGGCGTCGTCATCCGGGGAGCTCTACGACCTTGCCGTCGTGCAAGTCGCCAAGGGTTGGTACGTCATGAGCGTCCACGACGAGACCTGAGAGTCGGCGAATTTCCATGCCGTCACCGCTCGACGGTAGACGTCCCGCGCGCGCCCTCCTCAGCCAGCTCCTAAAGAGCTCCGCGCTACGGTCGGGCGATGCCAGGCGTTGAGATTCGGCCGGCTCTGCGCCTGGCCGGGCGTCGGCGGTTCATCGACGTCCCTTTCCGGATCCATGGGAGCGACCCGGGGTGGGTGCCCCCCCTGCGCCTGGCCGTCTACGACCGCCTGTCCCCCCGTCACCCGGCCAACGCGCATCAGCAAACCGCCTTGTGGATCGCCTACCGCCAGGGCAAACCGGTCGGCCGCGTCGGGGCATGCATCGACTCGTTCTTCAACGAGCATCAGGGGGTGAAGTGGGGCTGGATCGGGTTCTTCGACTGCTTCGATGACCCCGAGGTGGCTACAGAGCTGTTCGATGTGGCGTCGGCCTGGGCGCGTGGCCATGGGGCCAAAACCTGCGTCGGCCCCGCCGACTTCACCACCAACGACGAGCTGGGCCTCATGGTCGAGGGCTTCGACGAGCTGCCAGCCCTCATGACGCTGCAGAACCCCCCCTACTACGAGGCGCTGTGGACCGGAGCCGGCTGGGAGCCGGCCATGGACCTGTGGGCGTGGCACTTCGAGAGGATGAGCACGGCGCTGTCGGAGCGCCAGAAGAGGACCCTGCAGCGGATCCGGCAGCGGGCCGGCGTGCGCGTGCGGGAGGTGGACATGAAGCATTTCGAGGCCGACGTCCGACAGTGCTTCGATGTCTACAACGCGGCTTGGCGGGACAACTGGGGGTTTGCCCCGATGCCCGAGGCCGAGGTCCGCCATCTGGGCAAGCAGCTCAAGTCGTTCATCAATCCCAAGTGGGCGTTCGGTGTCGAGACGGCGAACGGCGAGGTCGTCGCCGTGTGCCTGGCGCTGCCGGACGTCAACCGGTTGATGGTGCGTGTCCGCAGCGGCCGGCTCCTGCCGTTCCACTGGATCTCGCTGCTCGCCGGGCGCAGGAAGCTTTCCCACGCCCGGGTGTGGGCTCTGGGCATCAAACCGGAGTGGCAGACCCGCGCTCTCGGTCCTCTGTTGTACTCCGAGATCGTCGAGCGCCTCGCCGCTGATCCTCACATCCAGTCTGCCGAGGCGGGCTGGACGCTGGCCTCGAACCATCGGATCAACGATCAGTTGGCGGCGATGGGTGCCCGCCGCTCCAAGGTGTGGCGGCTCTACGAGCGCCCCGTGTGAGCACGGTGATTGGGTAAAGGAGCTACGCCCCACCCGCGTTGACCGGACCGCCGCAAACGGCCCGCGCCGCATCGAAGCCGGCGAGGGCCCGGTCGATCTCCGCTTCGCTGTGGGTGGCCATGACCGACGTGCGCAGCACCGCCCTGGGCACAGCGGGGGGGATGGCGCAGTTGGTGTACACGCCTTCGGACAGCAGGGCACGCCACAGCGTGCCCGCCTCCCACATGTCGCCCACGTGCACGGCGACGATGGCGCTGCCGTCGCTCTCGCTGACCTGGTAGCCCAGGTGGCGCAGACCATTGCGGAGCTGGGCGGCGCGCGCCGTCACCGCCTCCCGCCGCCAGTCCTCGCTGCGGGCAATGCCCGCCGCGCACCGGGCGGCGGCCATGGCCGCCGGTGTCCCGGCGGCGGTGAACAGCAACGGCCGACTGGCGATGCGCAGGTAGTCGATGAGGGCCTTGCTGCCGGCCACGAAGCCACCGCAGCTGGCCAGCGACTTGGAGAAGGTGCTCATGATCAGGTCGGGCACGATCCCGGTGGCGCGCGCCGTCCCCGAGCCCTCGGGGCCGACCACACCGAGGGCGTGGGCCTCGTCGACCAGCAGGCGGGCCCCGTACTCCCGGCACACGCCGCTGATGGGCGCCAGGGGCGCCCAATCACCTTCCATCGAGTAGATGCCGTCCACGGCGACCAAGAGCCCCCCGGCGTCGGGCTGCTCCCGCCAGCTCCTCAGGCCGCGCATCAAGCTGTTCGGACGGTTGTGGCGGAAGGCCCGCAGGGCACCTTCGGCCATCCGGGCCCCGTCGACCAAACTGGCGTGGGCCGCCGAGTCGAGGAAGATGGCGTCGTCGGGCCCGACCAGAGCGGTCACCAGGCTGAGGTTGGCGGTATAGCCGGTGGTGAACACCAGCGCTGCCTCGGTCCCCACCCAGTCGGCAAGGAACTCCTCGAGCTCGACGTGCAACGTGAGGGTCCCGTTCAGGAGCCGGCTGCCGGTCATGCCCGTCCCGTAGCGGTCCAACGCATCGGCGGAGGCCGCCTTGACCCGTGGGTCGGTGGTCAGCCCCAGGTAGTTGTTGGAGCCGAGCATGACCATCTCGCGCCCGTCGAAGCGGACGGTGGTGCCGATCTCGCCCTCGATCTGACGATAGAAGGGCATGAGACCCAGCGACTCCGCCAGGTGGTATTGCTCGAGGCGGGGATCGGCGAGCTTGGCGAACAGGTCGCCCTGGGGCTTGGTCACGCCCCAGCCCGGTCACGCTCGAAGCGACGCTCCCAAGCCTCGTGGCGGTCTCTGGCGTCCTTGATGTAGGGGGAACGGCCGATGGCGCGCACCAGCGTCCGGTTGATCTGCTCCGCCGGGGCCCGCAGGGGCCGGAGGACGTCGACGAAGAGCACCACCCTGACCTCGTCCGAATCGTTCCAGGCGTGGTGGTCGTAGCCGTCGTCGAAGAGCAGGCTCTTGCCTTCCTCCCAAGACGCCTGCTCGCCTCCGACGATGATCCCGCACTGATCGGCAGGCTCGGGGACCCGCAGGGCCAGGTGGTAGCGAAGGACGCCCCGCCACGGTCCGCGGTGCTCTGGGATCTTCTTGTGAGGTGACAGGATCGAGAAGAAGGCGGTGGTGAGGTCGGGCACGGCGTCGATCAGCTCGGCCGTGCGCGGACAGCGGGCGCAGTTGCCCTCGGAGCGAAACCCGTATCCCTTGAAGAAGAACGTCTTCCATCCGTCGTCATCGGTGATCAACGCCTGATCGATGGAGATCTCCTGGAAGTTGGGCAGGTCGTCCCGGTAGGTCAACACCTCGTCGAGCTCGGTCCGGATGTCGGTCCAGTTGCGCTCCAGCTCGGCGATCCACCGGAACTCGTCAGTGGAAAGAAACGGGCTGGTGGGCACCATCGAGGATCGGAGCACGACACGTTCACTGGCGTGGAGAACCTTGGCACCGGCCTCGATGCCCACGTTGAACACTCGGTCTCGCAGGTGCAGCGACATAGCCGACCACGCTACCGCCGAAAGCACGAGCCGAGCCGGTCCCCCCGGGATCGATACCATCCGCCCATGAGCTCCCCGCCCGCCGACCAGGCGCCCCCGAGGGGTCCGTCCCGCAGGACCAGGGCCATGGCCGGCGCCTTCTGGGTGGCCGGCATCGGCCACTTCGTTGCGCCCAAGATGTTCGAGGCCATCGTGCCCCGCTGGGTTCCCAAGCACCGGGCGGTGGTCTACGCAAGCGGTGTCGCCGAGCTGGCGTGTGCCGCCGGCCTGGCCACCGAGGCCGCTTGGGCCGGCCCGGTCAGCGCCGCGCTGTTGGTGGCCGTCTGGCCGGCCAACGTGAAGGCGGCCATCGACGAGACCCGGGCCGGCAAGTCGCGAGGCCGCCAGCTCGTCGTTTGGGCACGTGTTCCGCTGCAGGTGCCCTTGATCAAGGCGGTGCTCGGCGCTCGCCGCTGCTGAAGGATGCGCTCAGATGGCCTTGGTGAGGGGGAACACGGCCAGCACGATCAGCACCACCGGCTCGAGGTCTCGATGGGTATCATGGCAGGTGGGGGGCCATGACGATTGGTTTGACGGCGCGGACGGCCCGAGGCTTGGAGTGGGTGTCCGCCGACGAGATCGCCAGCCGCCTGGCTCCGGTGCAGGTGACCCTTGCTCCCCGAGAGGTCCGCTTCACCGTGGCGCACCTCGATCCGGCCGTCACCGCCCTGCGCACGGTGGATGACGTGTTCGTCCGGGTCGGCGCCCTGCGGGGGATCGGCGGGGATCGCCGGACCCCGGCCCTGCTGGCCGCCGCCGCGGTTCGCCTCGACCTTGCCAGCGCCGTCAGCCACATCCGCGCTCGTCGCCACGTCGCCACGCACCCGGCTATCGACGTGGTGGTCAGCATCGAAGGCGACCGCCGGTTCAACCGCTACGACCTCGAGGACGCGCTCGGAGAAGCCCTCAGCCCCGTGGTGGACGGCACGTACGGCCCACGCCGGAACGGGTCGCCGCCACCGAGCGATCTCACGGTGCGCGTGGTGGTGGCCGGCGAGAGAGCCGAGGTGATGGTGCGCATCGCCGCACTCCCGCTGCACCGCCGGCCGTGGAAGCTGGCCACCGAGCCCGGCACCCTGCACCCCCCGGCGGCGGCCTCCCTTCTCCGCCTGTCCGGACTCCGACGCACCGTTGTCGATCCGTTCTGCGGCGACGGCACCATCCCCATCGAGGCGGCCATGGGGGGGCTGAGGGCGGAAGGCTCGGATCTCGCTGGTCGGCGGCTGGCGAATGCCCAGGCCAACGCGGTCCGGGCCGGCGTCGCTGTCGGTTGGGCCAGAGCGGATGCCGCGCAGGGACCGTGGCGTCCCGGCGGCGACGCTGCATGGGTGACCAACCCGCCCTGGAACCGCACGGTGCAGGCCCGCGGTGGTGTGCAGGACTCTTTGGCCCCGGCGTGGGGGGAAGCGCGCCGTCTGCTCGGCCCCTCGGGCACGTTGTCGGTGATCGTCGACGCCGACATCGATGTCGACGCCGACCTGCGCGCTGCGGGCTGGCGGCCCGCAGCGGCCCAACAAGCACGAATGGCCGGGCGGGTCTGCCGCCTGGTGATCGCCGTTCCCACCGATGGACCCGACCGAGACCCGCTGAGCCCGACGCTCCGGAAGTGGCGGCGCCAAGCCCAGGCGGACGGTCTGGTCACCGACACCGGCTTCTGACCTGGCCCGCCGGGGCCCGGTTCAAGGCGCGTGGTGGTAGACGACTGCGCCGGGCGTGCCAGCCACGGCCGCCACCGCGCCGGCGACGTCGACGACCCAGGCAGCCAGCGGCGGCGCCCCCTCACGGGCCCTGATCGGGTCCGGCCCGGTCACCTCGAAGCTGGAGAACGGGAGCACCAGGCCCAGACCGAGCGCTTTGGCCACCGCCTCCTTCTTGGTCCACAGGCCGAGGAAGGCAGCGGGCCGGTCGCGATTGGCAAGGCCCTCCAACCACGCCCGCTCCCTCTCACCGCAGCACCGGCGAATCACGCCATCGATCACCGGGCGGCGGGTGACGTCCTCGATGTCTGCACCGACCGGCCCATCGGCCAGAGCTATGAGGATGTGGCGTCCGCTGTGACTCAGGCTGAACGACGCCAGACCCCCGATGAGACGAGGGCGACCATGGTGGGGATGACCGCAATGCTCGCAGCGGCGGTCGTAGCGCAGCGCAGCGGGGTCGAGGCCCAAGTGGCTGCCGAGAACCCGGCGCAGGAACCCGTGGCTGGCGATGTAGGTCCGGCGCGCCGACTCCGAGGTGAACTCCTCGACCCGGGACCGCTCCTCGTCGTCGAGGAGGTCGAGCTCGGCATCGAGCACCCTCAGGGGATCGTGGGCACAGGTCCATACGTCGATGACACACGCGTTCGCGGCGGCGTCGGACACAGGCCCTCACGGTACCTGCGGCTCACTGAGCTGCTTCACGGCTGCGACAATGGGCCCCATGGCAACCTCCAGAGTCGAGCGGGTCCGCGTCCACGGTCACGATCTGAGCTACCGCCGAGCCGGCGACGGCCCGGTGCTGCTGATGATCCACGGCATCGCCGGGAGCTCGGCCACCTGGGAGGCGACGATGCCCCTCCTGGCCCGGGACTTCACCGTCATCGCCCCCGACCTGCTCGGCCACGGCGAGTCGGCCAAGCCCGTCGGGGATTACTCACTCGGCGCCTATGCCAGCGGCCTGCGGGACCTGTTGGCCGTGCTCGACGTCCCCCGGGCCACCTTGGTCGGCCACTCCCTGGGCGGGGGGATCGCCATGCAGGTGGCCTACCAGCACCCGGACTGCTGTGAGCGGATGGTCCTGGTGGACAGCGGCGGTCTGGGGACCGAGGTCAGCTGGCTGCTGCGGTTGATGAGCCTGCCGGGTGCCGACCTCCTTGCCCCCCTGTTCTTCCCGCACTTCGTGCGCAACTGGGGGAACGCGCTGGGCCGGCTGGCGTACGGCAGGGGGCTCCGTTCGGCACGGGTCAGCGAGTCCTGGCGCTCCTACGCGTCGCTGGTGGAATCGCCGAACCGGGAGGCGTTCGTCCGCACGGTGCGCAACGTCATCGCCCCCAGCGGCCAGTCGGTGAGCGCCAACGATCGCCTCTACCTACTCGAGCGCATCCCGACGATGATCGTGTGGGGGGACCGCGACGGGATCATCCCCGTCGAGCATGCCCGTGCCGCGCACGAGGCCATTCCCCAGAGTCGCCTGGAGATCATCGAAGGTGCCGGACACTTCCCCCACGGTGAGGAGCCAGCGCTGTTCGCCTCGCTGCTGGCCGACTTCGTGGCCACGACCGATGCGGCCAGCGTCGACAACGAGGAGTTCAGGGCGACGCTGCTTGCAGCCGGCGGACCGCTGACCGCATGACCGCCCGTTTGCCGGCTGCTGTGGTTGTCGATCGATGCCAACGGTCGGGCCTGGATGCACGGTGCCACCTACCGGCAGCCATGGAAGCCGTCGAGACCGGTGCCGGGTAGCATCATGGCCGATCATGGGTGAAGCGACGAACGCCTTCGGTCAGCTCGTTGGGCCGCCCGTCCAGGACCGGACGCCGAGACCACGCCCCGAGCGGGCAACGATGACAGGACGCTACTGCGTGCTGGAGCCCCTCGACCCCGGGCGCCACAGCGCGCCTCTCCACGCCGCCAACTCGGTGGATGACGGTCGGATGTGGACCTACCTGCCCTACGGGCCCTTCGACAACGTCGAGGAGTACGGCGCCTGGGCGGAGGCGTTCGCGGCCGATGACGCCATCGTGGCGTTCGCCATCGTCGATGAGCGCACGGGAATACCCGCAGGCGTGGCCTCCTACCTACGGGTGAGCCCGGGCCCGGGAACGATCGAGGTCGGCCACCTGGCCTTCAGCCCGGCCCTGCAAGCGACGACGGCGGCGACCGAGGCGATGGCGTTGTTGATGGGCCACGTGTTCGACGACCTGGGCTACCGGCGATGTGAGTGGAAGTGCAACGCCCTCAACGCGCCGTCACGACGAGCAGCGGCCAGGTTGGGCTTCACCTTCGAGGGCATCTTCCGCCAAGCCATGGTGGTCAAGGGCCGCAACCGCGACACCGCGTGGCTGTCCATCCTCGATACGGAATGGCCCCGCCAGAGGGAGGCCTTCGGACAATGGCTCGACCCCAGCAACCTCGATCCTGACGGGCGACAACGTCGGTCCCTGTCCAGCTTCGCTTCGCTCAAGCGCGAGCGGCGCTAGATCCCTGACCGCCGGTCGAGGCTGGGAGCACCGTGTGGTCCAATGACGAGCATGGCCGTGCCCACCGACTTCGAGTCACTCGCCAGGCTGTTGGCGTGCTCCGGTTTCGTCGCCGCCGAAGACGAGGCGGAGGAGCTCCTGGCTGGCGCGGCGGGCAACGTCGGGCTCCTGGAGACAAACGTCGAGCGCCGCCTCACGGGCGAGCCACTGGCCTGGATCACCGGCGGCGTGACGTTCTGCGGCTTGGAGATCCGAGTCGATCCTGGTGTCTACGTTCCACGCCGACAGACCGAGCCACTGGCTCGACGGGCCGTGGAGCTCCTGCCAGCCACCGGTACGGCGATCGATCTCTGCACGGGAAGCGGCGCGATCGCCAAGACCCTGACGGCGGCCCGCCCCGACGCCCGCGTCGTGGGCTCTGACATCGAAGAGCGAGCCGCCGCGTGCGCAGCAGCGAACGGTGTCGAGGTCTACCGTGGCGACCTGTTCGCTCCGTTGCCCGGTACCCTCCAAGGCCACGTCGACGTCATCGTGGGCGTCGTGCCCTACGTCCCGACACACGCCCTCGCGCTCCTGCAGCGCGACACCTTGGCGTTCGAGACGACGTCGTCCTACGAGGGCGGCGACGAAGGCACCGAGATCCTCCGGCGCGTCCTGACCGACAGCCGAGGCTTCCTGTGCTCCGGCGGCCAGCTCCTCCTCGAGCTCGGCGGGGAGCAGGCCGACGCGCTGGCCGACGACCTCATTCGCTTCGGCTACCTCGACGTGGACGTCATCGTCGACGACGAAGGCGACGCCCGAGGCATCGAAGCAACCCTCCGCTGAACGTCTGGTGCTGGGCCACTCGCCGCGTGTTGACGTTCGGCGAGTTCCCTGAAGGCTTCGGGCACCCGCCCCTGCTTCGACAAGGTGACCTCGGCGCAACCGATGGCGTCCCGACCGAAACGGGCTCGGATGGCGTCCACGGAGCGATCCAGTCCCCATCGAGCCGCCCCGGCCGGCCCGCCTGGACGCTGTGCACCGGCGAGGCCGAGCGGCAACTCCAGCTGCAGGTCGGGTTCGTGGACCAGTTTGGAGACCGACACCGCCAACAAGGTGATCTGGTGCTCGGCGGGATGATCGCCAAGAGCGGTGCTGGCCAGCCCGGCTGCCAACTCGGTGAGCGTCGACGTCCCGGAGATGGCGACGGGAACCGTGACCGATCGGGTCACCGACTGCAGGCCGGCGAAACGCACCCGAACGGTGATCGTCCGGCCAGCTGTGCCCGCCGCCCGGAGCCGCGATCCGACCCGATCGGCCAGGTAGGCGAGGGTGGAGTGGACGAATCGGGGGTGGGGATCTCTGCTTCCGAGAGCACTCTGCGCGCCGACTGACGAAGACCGCTTGCTGGTCTCGATCCGCCGAGGGTCGGTGTTGAGAGCCAGCGATGCGAGCTTGCCGCCCATGGCCCCGCCGAGGAGGTTGTCGAGCAGGGGGCTCCCTGCCGCGGCGAGATCTCCCACGGTGCGAATGCCGACCGATGCCAGCCGAGCGCTGGTGGTCGGCCCAACACCCCACATCAGATCAACGGGCAGAGGATCAAGAAACATCTGCTCCTCCTGCGGGTCCACGACGATCAACCCGTCGGGCTTGGCGACCTGCGAAGCGATCTTGGCCAAGTGCTTGGTCCTGGCCACCCCGACCGACAGGGCGAGGCCAACCTCGTCACGCGCTCGTCGCCGGATGGCCAGCGCAATCTCCCTGGGTGGCCCGAAGAGATGGACGGCGCCCGCCACCTCGAGGAACGCCTCGTCGATCGAGATCCGCTCGACGTGGGGCGTGAAGTCCTCAAGCATGGCCATGACCTGATCCCCGAGGCGCTGGTAGTCGCGGAAGTGGCCCCCGACGAAGCACAGGCCAGGGCACAGACGCCGCGCTGTCCGTCCCGGCATGCCCGAATGGACGCCGAAGGCTCTTGCTTCGTAGGAGGCGGCAAGCACAACGCCTCCACCCACCGCGATCGGCCGTCCACGCAACGACGGGTCAAGGAGCTGCTCGACCGACGCGTAGAACGCGTCGAGGTCAGCGTGGAGGATCGTGGCCGTTCCGGCAGATGCCATCAAACGCATCCTAGGCGAACATACGTTCGCTCATCGTCCGCGATCTCGACACCACCACGTGGTGGCGCCAGGAGACAGGCGGTTATTGTCCTCGCCGAAGCAGACAAAATGGGGATCGTTAGTGCCTTGGAGCTCGGCGCTGCGGACCGCAAGAAGATCGAGAGCATGCTGGGGGCTCTTACGTCGGGCGAGTGCAGTTGACTGAGCTCACCCGGCTCTACACCCATGCTGCCGAGCTGCTGGACCGCCAAAGGCGACCTGTGGCGTTGACCCGAAGAAGGAATCGTGACCGGACCTAACAAGCATCATCCACAAGCTGTTCAAGTCACCGGAACCGAGCGTTCACCCGCCGACGCCAAAGGTGGCGAGGTGCACCTGTCGGCATTGCTGGGTCGCCACCTTGCATCTCCCTCCGGTGAGACGGTCGGCAAGGTCGACGATGTCATCGTTCGCCTCCGCAGCGCCGACTACCCGTTGATCAGCGGGCTCGTCGGCAAGGTTGGTGGGCGGAGGGTGTACATCCCGATCAAGCGGGTCGCAGAATTGAGCGAGTCGGGCACGGTGCTGGCCCGGGCCAAAGTCGACCTTCGCAGCTTCGAGCGGCGCGATGGTGAGGTTCTGCTGCGCGAAGACATCCTGGGTCACCGCCTGATCGACGTGGCCGACGCCGAGCTGGTCAGGGCGTGGGACATCGAGCTTCGAGCGACCGGGGATGGCTGGATTCTCTCTTGCCTCGACACCCGCCGACCGGCTCGTCTGTTCGGCCTGATCCCCAGCAGCGGCGGTCACCCATGCAAGGACTGGAAGTCTTTCGAGGCGCTGATCGGCCACGCCCCGAGCGTGGCCAGCCGGGGCGTGTTCGGTCGTCTCCGTCGCCTCAAGCCGGCCCAGATCGCCGATCTGCTCGAAGACGCGTCCGACGAGGAGGGCGAAGAGATCCTCGACGCCGTCCACGCCGACCCCGAGCTCGAAGCCGACGTGTTCGAAGAGCTGGATCCTGACTTCGCAAACCGTCTGTTCGGTGACCGCAATGATGACGAGGTGGCCGATGTCATCAGCCACATGCGCGCCGATGACGCTGCGGATGCCATCGCCGAACTCCCACAACGTCGCCGCCAGAGCGTCCTCGATCTTCTGCCCGCCGGCGCCAAGACCAAGGTCCTCACCCTCATGGGGTTCAACCCGACCAGCGCCGGCGGGCTCATGGGCATCGAGCTGGTCACGGCCCCGGTCGCAGCCACCGTCGAAGAAGCACTGCGCCGTGTCCGCCTGGCCACGAGCGTGCAACCCGAGGCGCTGGTCACCGTCCACAGTGTCGACGATGACGGCCGCCTGGCTGGCACCGTCACGGTCGTGACCCTCCTCCACGCCGACCCCGACGCCGGACTGGCAGACGTCATCGACGCCGACCCCGTCCGGGTCAGTCCCGGAACCGACATGGTCGACGTTGCCTTGCTCATGGCCGACTACAACCTGATGACCGTCCCCGTCGTCGACCGCGATCACCGCCTCGTCGGCGTGATCACGTTCGACGATGTCCTCGAAGCGACGATCCCCGACGACTGGCGCCGCCGGGAACCTCCCGCCCGCCCCGAACCCGACAACCTTCGACTCCAGGCCGACAACGATCCCTTGGGCGGCGCGTCGCCCGAAACAGCCACCAGCCGAGCGGACGGGCGGGACTAGGCCATGACCGATCGTCCAGCCGCCCCGGACGAAGACCTTCCCGAGGCGGACGACCAACCGCGCCCGGCACCACCCTCGGCCCCACCAGCCAGGCCCGCATCGGCGGTGCTCGACAGCGCCCACCTCGGCGACATAGAGGGCGCCCTCGGACGAATCTCGGTTGGTGACGTCGGCGAGCGTCACAGCTGGAAGCAGCGCTTCATCACTCTGGCCGCCATTGTTGGCCCGGGAATCATCGTCATGGTCGGCGACAACGACGCCGGCGGGGTCTCCACCTACGCCCAAGCCGGCCAGAACTACCACACCAGCCTGCTGTGGACCCTCCTGCTGCTCATTCCCGTGCTGATCGTCAACCAGGAGATGGTCGTCCGACTCGGCGCGGTGACCGGCGTAGGCCACGCCCGGCTCATCAACGAACGGTTCGGCCGAGGATGGGGCTGGTTCTCGGTCGGCGACCTGTTCATCTTGAACTTCTTGACCATCGTCACCGAATTCATCGGTATCTCGCTCGCCGCCTCCTACGCCGGGATCTCCAAATACATCGCCGTGCCCACCGCAGCGGTGGTCCTGGTCGTGATCATGGCGTCAGGGAGTTTCCGGCGCTGGGAACGGGCCATGTTCGTCTTCATCGCCATCAGCCTGATCCAGGTGCCGATGTTCTTCCTGTCCCACCCCAGAGCAGGAACGATCGCCAACGACCTCGTCGTCCCCGGCATCCACGGTGGGGTCTCCTCTGCTGCGGTGCTGCTGATCATCGCCATCGTCGGTACCACCGTCGCCCCCTGGCAGCTGTTCTTCCAACAGTCCAACATCGTCGACAAGCGCATCACCCCCCGCTTCATCAGCTACGAAAGGGCCGACACCGTCATCGGCTCCCTTGTTGTGGTCATCGGCGCCGCAGCAATCATGGTCACCGCCGACTACGCAACCAGGGGGACCAAGGACTTCGGGAAGTTCACCGACGCGGCGGGCGTCGCCCACCTCCTAGCGCAGCGCGGCCATGGCCTCGGAGCCATCTTTGCCATCGTTCTCTTCGACGCCAGCATCATCGGCGCTGCGGCAGTCACCTTGTCGACCAGCTATGCGTTCGGTGACGTCTTCGGGATCCGCCACTCCCTGCACCGAGGCTTCAAAGAAGCCAAGCAGTTCTACTTCTCCTACACCGCCATGGTCGTCGTCGCCGCCGGGATCGTGCTCATACCTGGCGCCCCGCTCGGGCTGATCACGACCAGCGTCCAGGCCCTCGCCGGCCTGCTCCTGCCGTCCGCCAGCGTGTTCCTGCTCCTACTGTGCAACGACCGCGAAGTCCTCGGTCCGTGGGTCAACCCCGGCTGGCTCAACCTCGTCGCCGGTATTATCGTCGGCATCCTTCTCGTGCTCTCCGGCACCCTCATGGCCACCACGCTGTTCCCGACCATCAACGTCACCGCCGTCTTCGGTGGCCTCGCCGTCGCCTTGGCCATCGGGGGCGTAGCTGTCCTCGTCGGGCTGCGCGTCCTCGCCGTACGCACCGGGAAACAGCCGGTCGCGGCGCCGCCCGTCATGGCCAAGACCGAGAAGATGTCGTGGCGGATGCCGCCTCTCGCTCTGCTCAAACCCGTCAAATGGTCACCCGGGCTTCGAGTCGGGATCCTGTCGATGCGCGGCTACCTCGTCCTCAGCGCCATCCTTCTTCTGGTAAAAGCCATCCAACTCGGCTCCGGGCAGTAACACCGTGGAGGACCGGGCCGCTGAAGGTCACGGAGCCGGTGAACCGATAGCCCGGTCCGCGATCAGCTGAAGCGGGGCCGCTGCATGGCAACCAAGCTCTCGAGCTTGTGGACACGCTCGTCGTAGCTGATCTGGCGGAACAGGTCGGAGAGGGTGTCGAGGCGGGCGTAGTCTGCGGCGAATGCAGTTTCGAAGGACTGGTCCTCCCACTCGGGATGCTCGTCGACCATCTGGGCGTACTCGTGTTCGGCGTGATCCTCGAAATCCGCGTTGAGCCTGTAGCTCCACGCGGGGTGGATCACGTACAGCAGCCAGGACAGCTGGTAGTAGACGAAGGCCAGAGCCTGGGGGATGACCGTATACCTGAACCAACCTTCCTTTGCGCCGTGCTTGGCGATCAACTCTTCAAGGATGAGAAGGTGCCACTGCTCGTTGTCTTCCTGCGCGCGGCTCTCCGCCACCCGATCGAAGACCCGTCGGGCGAAGTCAGGGCTGTCATGCGTGTGGGTGATGGCGATGTATGCCACCTGTTCCCAGGCCTGGTAGGGGACTCGGGCGACCAGTTCGATGACCTTGAACTTCGAAAGCGTGCGGGTCTTGGAGTAGACCAGATCGAGCACCGCGAACAGGAGTCTGGCCCCGAGCCCGTAGCGCCGCCTGGGAGTGTCACGGGTCTGAGCGTGGGAGGCCAGCAGCTGCCCGTGGTCAAGTTCGGCCATGGCTCCCTGGGCCCGGGGAGTAGTCAAGTCGAACGGCCTGACGGGGGTCTCTATTGTCATGCTTCTCCTCCTGAAGGACTGGACGTGGGGACGACTCTGTGGCCGCCTCGCAAGAACGTGGCGCCAAGGGCGCCGCCTAGGTCATGAAAGCACCCGGACCCCTCCATCGGCTAGGGCCGAATGTCCCGCCTCAGCAGCCGAAGGTCAGACCTTGCCCGTGATGCAGCAGATCGGTCTGTGGGCCCCGCTCTCCGAGCCAGTCGAGGCGCGTGAGAGCCAGGAACGCACGGTCATTGTTCCGGTTGGTGGGGATGCTCCCGTTCGCCGAGCCGGGCTGCGTAGGCGGCGGCCTCGCTGCGACGGGCCATGCCAAGCTTGGTGAGCAGCCGAGACACATAGTTCTTTACTGTCTTTTCGGCCAGGTACATTTCCTCTCCGATCTGACGGTTGGTCTTGCCGTCGCTGATCAGTGCGAGGATGCGCCGTTCTTGACCGCTGAGGTCCCTGAGGGGGTCCGTCACGGTTATCGGGTTGCGGAGCCGGTCGAGGACCTTTGCGGTGACGGCGGGGTCGAGGAGGCTATCGCCGGCAGCCACCCGTCGGAGCGCACCGACCAGGTCGTTGCCGCGCACGACCTTGAGCAGGTACCCTGCCGCTCCGGCCATGATCGAGGCGAAGAGGGCCTCGTCGTCTGTGAAGCTGGTGAGCATCACGCAGGCCACGTCAGGGTGGGCGGAGCGGATGTCCCGGCACGCTTCGATCCCGTTGGAGGCGTCCGGCTCGCCGCCTAGGCGAACGTCCAGTAGAGCGACGTCGGGGCGCGTCAGCGCGATGCGGGCCATGGCCTCGGCTGCGGTGGCGGCCTCACCGACCACCTCGAGGTCGTCCTCGTTTCCGAGCAATTCTCGGATGCCCCGGCGGACAAGTTCATGGTCGTCGAGAAGAAAGACCCTCACTGGCACGGACGTCATCGTGCCCTATAGCGCCGCCGGATGCTGATCAGGTCCGATCAGGAGGTGCCAATGGCCCATGGATCTTCTCTGGCTTATCTTATGCTTGTGATTCCAAGGGCCGAAAGTCCTCTCCGAGAAGGTCTTTGACCCCTGGCACGCCGCCGGCGGGGATGATTCACTCCCTTTCATCAGACGTTCCGGCCTTGAGGTTCGGACCCGGATCCGAGTCAGAGACACACAGAACAGAGCAGGAAGGGCAGCCAGTGACATACGGCACAGATCCGCAACCGGAAGGTCGGATCGTGGTTGGAGTCGACGGCTCGGACGCGTCCAAGGACGCTCTGCGCTGGGCGGCGCGCCAGGCGGAGATGACCGGCGCCTCGCTACAGGCGGTGATCACCTGGCACCTACCCATCGCCGCCTACGGCATGGCCGTTCCCCAACTCACCGGGTACGACTTCGCTCCCGCAGCTGAGCAGACCCTTGAAGAGACGATCCGAGAGGTTCTCGGAGACCACCCTGGGGTAAAGGTCTCGACCGTCGTGCTCGAAGGTGCTCCTCCACCCACCCTGCTCAAGACAGCGATGGGGGCAGATCTGCTGGTGGTCGGGAGTCGAGGCCACGGGGAGTTCGCCGGCATGCTCCTCGGCTCCGTAGCCCAGCACTGCGTCGGTCATGCGCCGTGCCCGGTGGTAGTTGTCCGCCACAGCGCTCGTCCCGCGGGGGAGCCCGTCGGGAGAGGCGAGACCTGAGCCTCATGCGCGTGTTGGTGGTAAACGCTGGGTCGAGCAGCACGAAGCTACGGGTAGTCGACGAGGACGACCAGATCGGGGCCAGCGCCGATCTGGGACCCCCCGGAGAAGGCTTGGCCGACCAGCTCAGGGACTTTGTCGCCGACGCCGGTGCCCTCGACGCAGCCGGACACCGGGTGGTGCATGGCGGCAACCTCTTCACCGAGGCGGTGATCGTCGACGACGCCGTACGTCACCACCTCGATGCCCTGTCTCCGCTGGCCCCGTTGCACAACCCGCCCGCCCTTGCGGCTATAGACGCCCTCCGTCAACAGCGACCTGGTCTCCCAACGGTGGTGTGCTTCGACACCGCTTTCCACGCCGACCTGCCCGCCGAAGTGACACGCATTGCGCTGCCGTCGGAATGGATGACGCGTTCGGGAATCCGCCGCTACGGATTTCACGGGCTGAGCTGCGCCTGGGCCACCGCCAGGGCTGCCGAGCTGCTGGGTTGGCCGCCCATGCGACACCGCCTCATCGTCTGCCATCTGGGTGCAGGAGCCTCAGTGACCGCCGTCGTCGATGGTCGATCGGCGGACACCACCATGGGCTTCACGCCCCTTGAGGGTCTCGTCATGGCCACCCGTCCCGGCGATGTGGACCCGGGGGCCATCTCCAGGCTGCTCCACCATGAGATCAGCCTCGACGAGCTCGACCATGCTCTGGAGCATCGAAGCGGGCTGGCGGCGCTCTCGGGTGAAGCGAGTGGCGACATGCGTGCTCTGCTCAAGCGTCGCAGTAACGGTGACGGCCATGCGGGAACGGCCATCGGGGTCTACCTGCATCGGCTGCGAGCCAAGATCGCAGCGATGGCCGCCGCTACCGAGGGTCTGGACGTCTTGGTGTTCACCGGCGGCGTCGGCGAGAACTCGTCAGTCATCCGCACCGAGGCCTGTGCAGGCCTCGGCTGGCTGGGCGTCGACCTCGACGGGCACGCCAACGCGTGCGCCGCCGACGACGCCGTCATCAGCAGCCCTGCTGCGTCGGTGCCGACCGTGGTGGTCCACGCTCGAGAGGAACTGGTGATCGCCGCAGCGTGCCGCCATCTCCTCGCCAAGCCCACCGTAACCCCATCGCCATCCTAGGACTGAAGTGGCGATCCCCAGGCTGCCGAATGAGACTCAATTCGAGCTTACATTACGTGACTCGCGACAGGATTACCCGGATTCTCCAGGAGGTTGGTGTGCCGCCAGGCGCGCAAGGGGATCCTGGCAAACGGGGCAGGAGATGCGGGCGACGCCGTCCCTGGATTTCACCGTCACCGGATACCCGGCGGCGGGAAAAAGTCGAAGCATCGCTTGATTATCGGCCAGGGTGTCCGCCACGAGTTCGGTCATCGAGAGCTGGCGGGCGGCGTACGCCAGCTCCCTCGCCAGGACAGTCCCGAGGCCTTGTCGTTGAAACTGGTCGGCGATCACGAAGGCTGCTTCCGCGATGTTCGGGAGATCAAGTCGTTCCAAACGGGCGACACCGACGAGCTGAGCGTCGTCGGTGGTGGCTACCAGAGCGAATCGGTCATGGTTGTCGACGGCACAGAAGTGCTCAGCTTCGCCTGGTGCCAAGTGCGGGTGGACGCCGAAGAACCGCTTGTAGGTCGTCTCGAAGCTGAGGTGTTCGTGGAAGGCGACCAGCGCAAGGAAGTCGTCGGCCTCGATCGGTCGGATCGTAACGGTCACGCCGTTGGCCAGGGTCGTCACCTTGGCTGTCATCCTTGGTCGATCCGGACGGTCGACGTCGTTGAGTGTTTTGGCCACTACAGACGTCGGACCGCTTGGAGACCCAGCGTGGTGATCCGGCTGTGGAGAAGGCACTAGATGAGCGTCGCGTGCCAGAGAGAACGGCAATAGGGCCGAATGTCACCGCCTGCAGCCAAGGCAGGATGGAAACCCGAGCATCTGCGAGGGGTGACGCCGATTTCAACGGTCGCCTGAAGTAGCACACCGTCCGGCCGTGGTCCTTCGCCTCATGTCAGGTGACTTTCTGCCCTAGTCGGAGAAACGATCCGGTGACCAAGATGAAGGTCTGCGACAGGTCGCCATAGACCTTCGGCCGCAATACGTGGGCCGCCGATCGAGTGGCCCGGGAGACAGAGGTTCAAGATGCTGGGTTTTCACGTCATCCGCCAGTATGAGCAGGGCGTGGTGTTCAAGTGGGGCAAACTGTCGCCAAACATTCGCCAAGCGGGCTTGTGCTGGCTGAACCCGTTCAGTTGCCGGCTGACGACCGTCAACATGCAGATCGTCGTGGCCAGCATCCCGGCCCAAGAGGCCATCACCCGCGACAACGTCACCCTCACCGTCGACGCCGTCGTCTACTTCAAGGTGGTCGACGCCATCAAGGCCGTCGTCAACGTGCAGGACTACCTCTACGCGGTGTCCCAGGTTGCGCAAACGTCGCTGCGTTCGGTGATCGGCCACGCCGACATGGACGAGTTGCTCTCCGAGCGCGAACGGGTCAACGCTGAGCTCAAGGAAGTGATCGACCAGCCCACCGAGGGACCTTGGGGTCTTCACATCGAACGAGTGGAGGTCAAGGACGTCTCTCTTCCTGACTCGATGAAGCGCTCCATGTCCCGCCAAGCCGAAGCCGAGCGCGAACGACGCGCCCGGGTGATTGCCGCAGACGGCGAGTTCCAGGCATCCAAGAAGCTGTCCGAAGCAGCCCGAGCGATGGAGGCGACCCCCGGCGCGCTGCAACTACGACTCCTTCAGACCGTCGTCGATGTCGCTGCCGAGAAGAACAGCACGCTGGTCATGCCCTTCCCCGTCGAGCTCCTCCGATTCTTCGACCAGGCAACCACCTCCTACACCACGCAACCGCTGTCCAAGGTCGCCGAAAGGACAGCCCAAGATGACCGGGACGCAGGTCCCCATGAGCTCGCCGGCACGACCAACGGTGCTGCGCGTACCTGACCCGTCCCAGTCGGCGCCGGTTTAGCCGTTATAGCGGCACTGCGGTCCGAGTCCCGATCGTTGGTGATCGTCGTATGCTCGTTCCACAGCGAGCCACCGACATCCTCGCAAAGAGGGAGGAACACAACATGCAGACCCAAGCAGCGGGCCCGTCGATCGGTGCACGGGGCGACCCGACCAGTCGGCGGCAAGATCCGCTGACCGAGATCGACCGCATCATGGCGGACGGGCTGGCCGAAGACCAGCAGGAAGCCGAGAAGACCGCCCAGCTCAGCGTCGAGCGTTCGGAGTTCGCCACCCAATTCACCAGCGGGTGCGACCAGCACGTTCGTCCTCCGATGGAAGCGATCATCGAGCGACTCCGGCGCAACGGCGGCAGCGGGGTCATCGTGGAACGTCCCGAGGACCTGAGTATCCGCCACTGGCACCGGCTGACCCTGTGGATGTCTCTCAGCGGCGAGATCGCTGGAACGCCTAGGCCGGACCGCCTCCCTTACCTCCAACTTGAAGCGGATGTCGACACGCGCGCCGTGACGATATCGGAAGGGGACATGTGGCAAGGCCACGGCGGCAACCGAAGCGGACCCGCCGGCCAGTGGAAGCTGGAAGACATGACCGCAGATCTGGTGACCCACACCGTCTTGGACATTTTGCGACGGGCCGCCAGCCAGGGGATTTCGCAGTCGAAGCGGTTCTGCTGAAAGGCAGCACCCGAGGCCGGTCATCTCGGCTGAGGAAGATCGCTCGCCGGCTCCGACGAGAGGAAGGACGATGAGCGAAGATTCCGAGGCAGCCGGGACGGGTATCGGCTCGTTCCGGACTGCGACTCGTTTCGATTCTCATTCGCCGGTTGTTGCCGCCGTCGGATCCGACCGCGCCACCAAGGTGTTCGTCGTTTGCCTGGAGCCGGGCCAGGAGCTTGCTCGACACCCGGCGCCCTTGGAGCTGACCCTGCTGGTCATCGAGGGAGACCCGCTGATCACCTTCGATGAGAAGCCTCGTCTCGCTATGCCCGGTGATGTTGTGATCGTCGCCGCTGGCGGCGTCCACTCTCTGCGGGGAGGATCTCAGCGAGCAGTTGTGGTTGGAGTACTGCACGGCTGACCCAAGCCCGCCTGCCATCCCGGAACAGGTTCCTGCCCGGCGTGGAACGGCAGCTTCCCATGGGCCGGGATCAGCGAGGTTCTCGCCGAAGGGCAGCCTGAATCGGGCCCCCTGGATCCTGTCGTGGATCAGATGAGAGGCACTCGCCAGCAAAGCGAAGTACCGCCGTCGGGCCGGGCGGCAAGGCTGAACGACCCCCCGAGCGTCCGAGCTCTGGCCGCCATGTTGGCAAGTCCGTTACCTGCCACGGAGCCATGACCCTTCGGGCCGATTCCGTCGTCGGCCACCTCGAGGAGCAATTCGTCGGCGGAGCAGGCAATGACCACCTCCACCCGCCGGGCCTTAGCGTGACGGGCGACGTTGGACAGTGCCTCTCGTAGCGTGGCGAGTGCCTCCGTTCCGACGTCTTGGAGCACGAGGTCGATGGGACCGGTGAAGTGGATCTCGGGCTCGAAACCTAGACCGCGCGCTGCCCCAGCGCAGATGTGCAGGGCCTGAACTCGCAGCCCGGCCCGGTCGGACGGCGGTGGGCCGATGGCGAAGATGGTGGTGTAGATCTGGCGGATGGTCTCGTCGAGGTCTTCGACAGCAGTCTGCAGCCGACGGGCGATCTCGGGCTCCTGGGAAACACCCGCGACAGCTTGGAGAGACAAGGCCACGGCGAAGACTCTCTGGATGACCGTGTCGTGAAGGTCCCGGGCGATTCGTTCTCGGTCCTCGGTCAAGGTGAGCTCGCGGACTCGCGCGTGAAGCCGGGCGTTGTCGACAGCGATGCCCGCGGTCGACGCCAAAGCGACGAGTAGTCGCTCGTCTTCCGCAGAGAACTCAGCCCCGCCGATCCTGTCGGCCACGTACAGGTTGCCCTGTACTTCGCCGCGAACTCGAATCGAGACCCCAAGGAACGAGCGCATGGGTGGGTGAGAGGTCGGGAACCCGACCGAGGAACGATGCTTGCGCAGGTCCCCAAGACGGAGGGGCCTAGGATCGACGATCAGCAGGCCGAGGATGCCGTGTCCGTCGGGTGGCAGGCCGATGGCTTCCACCGTCGGCCGATCCATACCGACGTGGACGAATTCCGCCAACCCGTGCCCGGCTGGGTCGAGCACTCCAAGCGCTCCATAGCGGGCGCCGACCAACTCCGCCGCGGACGCTACGATCTGCTCGAGAACGCCGCTTAGGTCCCGGTCGGATTCGATGGCTGCGTCCATCAGGGCGTGTCGCTTGACGGGATCCGATGCCTGGTGGTATGGCACGATCCCTACTGTGCCACGATTTTTGGACTTCTTTTGACGACGGAAGGAGCGAGAGGCTGGCTCTGTGCTACCTCGAGATCGGTCCGCAGGAGCAGTGCTCGACACAGGACGGTGTCAGGCGCACCGTTCAGCGGGGTCTGCTCAGAGGTAGGCGCGGTCGTCGGAGAACTTGAAGTCGGCAGGCATGAGTTGGCGACCGGTCATGCGGGCGGGGATGACCCGGACGAGTCTGGGTTTGGTGCCTCGGTTACGTCTTCGGCCATGCCCTGGATGAGCACGCTCCATCCGCTGTGGTTGGTGGCATCGACGTGGTCGACCTGGAAACCGATGTTGGCATGGTTGGCGGCGAGAAGCTTGGTGCCAAGATGCGTTCGGAACACGATGATGAAGTCGTCAAGCCGGTAGTTGACCGTGAACACCTGTGGGTAGTGGTCGATGACGACGGCGAGGCGACCGAACTCTTTGCTGGCTAGTCGGCCAATGCATTCGTCGTAGCTCAGATCCCCAAGTAGTTGCTAGAAAAGGGCCTTTGACCCTAGTCCCCACGTTTCTAGGAGACGATGCTCGGTGTTGGAGACCCGCAACCCTGCATCTCTCGACAAGGTAGGCACGGATGGTCGTTTTGGCTGATGGGGATCGGCATGGTCGCTTTCTGGGGTTTGGTGATCTCGGCGGTCTGCGCCCTGGTGATGAGTTCCCGGCGACATTCCGGTGCCGGTCACACTTCCCCCCCCCGGGTAGACGCCCATCAGATTCTCGATGAGCGCCTCGCTTGCGCTGCGATCGATCATGCCGAGTACCGGCACCTAATCGACGTGATGGGCAGTGGCCACAGAAATGCAGTCGACGCCGATCAAACCGTGAGAGCGAGCAACGCCCGACGAAACAGGAGAGAGCAGTGAACCAGAGATTGTCAGATACGAGACACTCGATGAAAGTGATGTGGGGATGCGGGGCACTCATCGTTGTGGCGCTGATCGTGGCGTTCACCGCCGATGCGCGAATCCTGTTGTTCATCATCCCTTGCGCGCTCATGATGGGCGCCATGATGTGGATGATGATGGGTGGCATGGGCGGCGGAACTCGCGATGACGACCAGAAGCGGACAGGGGAGCGTCACGGAAGTCAGGACGCGCGCGAGTAGACCATGAACAGTTCTGGAAGGCTCGGCAGGATACCGGAATCCCAGCATCCCGACATGAAAGGTGTCGACGACGCCGATCTGGAGATCATTGACGAACCTGAATGCCTCGATCTGCTCGCGGATGCCGAGATCGGACGTGTGGGCGTCACCATCGACGCGCTCCCAGCCATCCGTACCGTCCTCTACCGCCCCCTCGACGGTCAGGTCACGTTTCTTGTCAGGGAGAACACCAAGCTCGCCGCCGCTCTCTCAAACCGCGTCGTGGCCTTCGAAGCCGATTGGACCGACCCCATCACCCACGCCGGCTGGACTGTGCATCTGGTAGGCATTGCCAGGTTGAGTCCCAAGCCCACGGATCCGGCTGCCGTCGAAGCCGCTTTCCTGCGTCAGAGGCCCGGCGCCGGGCCGGCTCGCCTGGTGACGGTCTGCCAAGCCCTGATTACCGGCCGGCGCCTACCGGCCGTCCCACGCCAACACGAGATCCAGGAGTGGGCTCCCTAACGGAGGTCTGAGGATAAGAGTGGCACCCTTCCGGCCGGGCGAAGCGCGACACCGGCTCCCCTTTCCGGGTCACTGCGAACTGCTCCACCAACTCGGCCGACAGCTATGTGAGGGAGAACCCTCTCACCTGCAAGCTTGTCGAGTAGCCCCAACGGGATTCGAACCCGTGTTCCCACCTTGAGAGGGTGATGTCCTAGGCCACTAGACGATGGGGCCACGTGATGCGGCGATCATGGTAGCGTACCGATCGGGTCCCGGCGCCCGGGACTCACCTGATGTGCGAGCGTGTTCGCTTGAGTCCGGGCGCCCGGGGCCCGCACAGATCGGCGATCGATCATGACGGGCCGCCGTCGGCGACAACGTGGTCCGGCGGGCGTCCGCCGCTTCCGAGAAGCCGGTTTCGTGTTCGTCGGGCGGATCAAGACGCGCAGCGCGGCGCGACGATCACCACCGAGCCCTTGTCGTTCGGGCCATCGCTCAACCCGTGGGATCTTCCCGATCCACGGGGGATCGTCGGGCGGATCCGCGGGCCGAGCGGCGGGGCGCAAAAGCTAGAGCCGGGCCGGCTGACGCGCTGCCGTGAACCCGGGCCTACGGGCGTGGGGCGAAGCCGGCCAACAGTTGAGTGACAACCGTCTCGGGGAAGTCATCGGCGAGCGTCAGGCGTCGAAACAGCACGCGCTCGGCGATGATCCCTCCCAGCAGGTCGAGGAGCAGATCACCGTCCGCGTCCACTGCCAGATCGCCGCGTTCGACGGCGCGGGCGATGATGGTCGAGGTCGCGGCTCGCCGATGCTCGAACTGTTCGTGGTGGGCCAGCGCCAAGTCGGCGTTCTCGTGTTGGGCTGCGATGAGGGCGCTGAGGTACCGCACGTGCGCGGGGTCGCGCCACACGGCGACGACGTCGCGCATCAAGACAATGAGGTCGCCGCGCAGGGATCCGGTGTCGGGCACGGGCACCTGGCCGTAGATATCACCCATCAGCAACAGCAGCACCCCGTGCACGGACCCATACCGCCGGTAGACCGTCGTACGAGCCACCCCAGCGCGCGCAGCGACAGCCTCGACGGTCGTGCGCCGCCATCCGCGTTCGGCCAGGACGTCGGCGACCGCTTGACGCATCGCTGGCTCAAGGGTGGGGTCGGTGGGACGGCCCGGACGGCGCAGGTCGCGCACAGCACTGACTTGCCGTCGGTCGGTTTTGGCGACGCACCTCGGGGTAGTTATGTAACATAGTGTAACCAAATAGGGGAGCTTGAAGCCATGACGTCAGCGATCTGGGGCCGCCCATGAGAGGGTCCCTGCGCAACTACGAACCGCCCAGGGGTCCGCTGGCGACTCGACTCTGGCCACAGCGCTGATCATTGTCGGCCTGATCATCAGCGTGGTCGTCAATGTCATCCTCGGCGGCACGGCTTGGATCGGCACCCCGTTTCTGGTCGCCGGGGTGCTGCTCAACATCCTCCTGCCTGTCAGGCAGAGTCGCCGCATGGAGCGGCACTGAGGCCATCCTCGCAGCTGATGGCCGTGAACGGGGCCGGACCAGCAGTGCTCAACAACGACAAGGGGTGGGATATGATGGTCGCCTCCGACGGCGCAGTGCTCGAAGTGGACGGGCTCTTCCGCTCTTTCGGTGACATCCGGGCGCTCAACGGGCTCAGCTTCGCCGTCCCTCCGGGAGAGGTGTTCGGCTTCTTGGGACCCAATGGATCGGGGAAGTCGACCACGATGAGAGCGATCCTGCACCTCGTCTCCCTCGATGCCGGCGAGGTCCGCTGGAACGGGCGACCCTACGGTTTCGAGCTCTGCCGGCGGATCGGGTACATGCCCGAGGAGCGCGGGCTGTACGCCACGATGCGCATTGGCGATCAGCTCGAGTACTTGGGCTGCCTTCACGGCCTGGACCGAACCGCAGCGAGGCGTCAGGCCGGGGCGTGGCTGGACCGCTTGGGAGTCGGGAACCGAGCCGCTGACAAGCTCGAAGCTCTCTCTCTCGGCAACCAGCAGCGGGTGCAGCTTGCCGCCGCGCTCCTCCACGACCCGCCGATCCTGGTGCTCGACGAGCCTTTCTCGGGACTGGACCCCGTCGGGGTGGACGAGTTGGCGACGGTGTTGGCCGAGCAGGCCGCGGCAGGCAAGACGCTGCTGTTCTCCAGCCACCAACTCGATCTGGTCGAGCACCTGTGCCAGTCGGTCGCCATTGTCAACGACGGTCGCCTGGTGGCCTCAGGCCCGGTGCGCCAACTCGCGGAGGGTTGCCAGACCCGTCTGGTGGTCGCCGTCGAAGGAGACCATGCCGGAAGCTGGGCCGAAGGCTTGAGCGGCGTCGAGATCTCCGAGAACGACACCGGACAGCTTCGCCTGGTGCTCGCCGCGGCCACCGACCCCCAAGACGTCCTGGCTGCAGCCCTAGCGGCCGGGAGGGTCCGCCATTTCGCCTACGAGACCCCACGGCTGTCCGAGGTCTTCCGCGAGGCGGTCCGCTGCACCGAGCGAGATGTAGGCCAATCATGAACGTCCGGACAACCACACTGGTCGCCCGTCGCGAGATCCGTGAGCAGCTGCGCTCCAAGACGCTGTGGATCTCCACCGTCGTTACCGTGATCGCGGTTGCTCTGCTCGTCGTGGTCCCCACCCTGGTCAAGAGCGGCCCGCCGACCTACCGGGTCGACGTGGTCGGCCCTGCCACCCCGACGGTGAGCGGCGCGATCACCTCGGCCGGTCAAGCGTTCGGCGCCCACGTCCACATCGCCACCGTGCCCGACCGGGCGGCGGCGGAGGTGGCCCTGAAGAACAAGGGAGGGACCACACCGGACCTTGCCGTGCTCACCGGGCCCTCCATGAGGGTGTTGGTCGATCAGGCCAGCCCGTCTGGGTCCACCAGCAACAAGACGCTGTTCGTTGCTGCTGTGGCCCAGTCGGTCAGTTCCGCCCAGGCCATAGACCGCAGCGGCTTGACCATCGCCCAGGCCCGGGCCCTGACCGGTCCTAACCCGCTGCCGGTGGACCACCTGCGTCCAGCGCCGTCCAGTAAAGGCAAACGGGCCGCTGCTCTGGTCGGGTCGGTCCTGTTGTTCTTCCTTGTCCTGCGATGGGGAGTGGGCCTGTTGATTGGCGTCGTCCAGGAGAAGTCCAGCCGGGTGATCGAGGTCATCCTCCCCGCTGTCCGGCCCGTGGAGCTGCTTGCGGGCAAGGTGGCCGGCTACGGCCTGCTCGTCTTCGCGCAGGGTGCCGCGCTGGCGCTCACGGCGCTCATCGCAGCCGGGGCCACCGGCTCCCACATCCTCGCCGGTAGCGGCGCCGGAACAATTGTCGTCGCCTTCGTGTGGCTCGTGCTCGGCTTCTTCTTCTATGCAGCCCTCTACGCCGGCGCCGGGTCTCTGGCTTCCAAGTCCGAAGACGCCCAATCCGTGGGCTTCCCGTTGCAGATACCGCTCTTCGTCGGTTACCTCACCGCCTTCACCGCTCTCGGCTCGGGATCTCCCAATGGCCTGGTGAAGATCCTGGCGTACCTTCCCCCCACCGCGCCGATGGACATGCCCGTGCTGTCGGCGTCGGGTGGTGCCGGCACCCTCGACGTGGTGATCTCGATGCTCATCACCGCAGCTGGCGCCGTCGTCGCCATGAGGATCGGAGCGACGATCTTCAGCCGCTCGATCCTGCGCACCGGCAAGCGACTCAAGGCCAGCGAGGTGTTGCGCGAACGGCGAAGCACCCGACCCCTGCCGGCGACCATCGGCTCGGCCCGCAAGTAGCTGCACCCCGTTGGCCGCCATGGTGTGCCGCACATGACCCGAAGCAGTCCCGCACCACGAAACAGCTGGGCGATGGTTCAGAAGCTCGGGGGGGAGGACTCGAACCCCCAATGGCAGGGCCAGAACCTGCTGTGTTGCCGATTACACCACCCCCGAAGGGCTCCGACGAGCTTAGCGTGCCGCGGAAGCTCCCTGGACCCGCTCGCCGACCCCCACCAGCCGCCGGAAGCCGACGATTCGCCCTACGGCTACCTCGCCGGTCTCCTTGATGAAGTAGGGCACCGCGGCGCTGCCCTTGATGGGCGACGTCCTCGTCGGTGACAGGTACGGGGTCAGGCCCAGCTCGTCCGCCATCAACGAGATGCGCTTGTCGTGGAAGGGGTCGGACACCAGCAGCACCCGGAGAATGCGTCGCTGCTTGAGGAAGGCAGAGGCCGCAGCCAGGGACTGCCAGCTGTCGCGGCCGCTCACCTCCCTTAGGATGTCGGCCTGGGGCACGCTCTTGGCCGCCAGGTAGTTGGCTGCCGCCCCCGCCTCGGTGTAGGGATCGCCGGGCTCACGCCCGCCGGTGACGACCACGGTGGCGGCCAGGTGCGCGGACCACAGCGCATAGGCGTGGTCGAGTCGGGCCTTGAGGTCGGGGGACGGCGCGCCGTTGTACTGGGCGGCTCCGAGCACGACGATCGCTTGGACCGGTCGGGCCTGGTTGAGACGCGAGGAGTGCCAGACCTGGCCGAGGGTGACGAGCAGGTAGAGGAGGAGGCCGACGACGACCACGATCGTCGAGCGAAGCGCCCATCGCCGTGGTCGGACGGTCATTCAGGTCTCACCGCGGTCTTCGTCCAGGCGGCGCCGGGCCGTCTCCAGTCGGGCCAGGGACCGGTCTCGGCCGAGTAGCTCCAAAGATTCGAACAGGGGTGGTCCCACGGAGCGGCCGGTAACAGCCAGGCGGACCGGGGCCTGGGCCTTGCCGAGCTCGGGGACGCCGACATCTCGGCCAGCGGCCACGGTCGCGTCCTTGAGGGCTTCGGAGGTGAAGGACTCGAGCTCGCCGTATCGCCTTGCGGCGGCGTCCAACATGGCCGCGAACGCCGGCTGGCGCTTGACCCCTCGGTCCCACTCCCGGGGATCGACGGTGGCTTCGGGCAGGAACAGGAAGTCGGACATGGCGAACACCTCACCCAAGGTCCGGGCCCGCTCCTGGACGAGCGGGGCGATCGGCGCCCACCGCTGCTCGATCCACCTCTGCGCCCGGGACACCAGGTCGGCCACCGGCAGGGCCCGGAGGTACTCGGCGTTGATGGAGGTCATCTTGCGCTCATCGAAGATGGCGCCCGCCTTCTTCACATCCTCGAGTCGGAACTCGTCGACGATCTCGGCCAGGCTGAGGATCTCGCGGTCCCCCCAGGGGGCCCACCCGAGCAGGGCGAGGTAATTGACCACCGCCTCCGGCAGGAACCCCTCGTCGCGGTAGTCCTCCACGGCCACCTTGTCGCGGCGCTTGGAGAGCTTCTTGCGCTGCTCGTTGTAGAGCAGGGGCAGATGAGCGAACACGGGCGGCTCGCCATAGCCGAGGGCCTTCCACAACAGCACATACTTCGCCGTGTTGGAGACGTGGTCCTCGCCCCGGATGACGTGGCTTATGGCCATGTCCGCATCATCGACCACGTTGGCCAGGAGGAACAGGGGGTCGCCGTTGGACTTGCGGACCCCGAAGTCCTCGATGGTCCCCGCCTCGGCGGGCACCTGCCCCCGCACGATGTCGTCGAAGCCGAACGAGCCGACCTCGGGGCTGCGGAAGCGCAGCATCCGCCCGGGCCCGGGCTCGAGGTTCCGGTCCCGGCAATGCCCGTCGTAGCCCGGCTTCTTCCGCTCCTTGGCCCTGGCCTGGACCTCCTCGGACGTGCAGTCGCAGGCGTAGGCGGCACCGTCGCCCCAGAGCCGGTCGATGGCCGCCGCGTACAGGCCGCCGCGCTCGGACTGAAAGTACGGCCCCTCGTCCCAGTCGAGGCCCAACCACTGCAGCGACCGCTGGATGCCCTCGGTGTGCTCGATGCGGTTGCGGGCCGTGTCCGTGTCCTCGATGCGCAGCACGAACGTCCCCTCCCTCTGGCGTGCGTACAGCCAGTTGAACAGTGCAGCGCGGGCGGTGCCGACGTGGAAGTAGCCGGTTGGAGACGGGGCGATGCGCACCCGGGGAGCGGTCACGACCGATCAGGCTACCGGTCCCGGCTCTCCCGCCCGCGGTCCCGCAGGGCGCCTCTCAGCTGGCCAAGAGGTCGTGGGCGTCCGAGCCAACCAGCTGGCGGCGCAGCTTGAGAAGAGCGTCGCGCTCGATGCGTCGTACCCGCTCTGCGGTCAGGTCCAGGATGGCCCCGACCTCACCCTGGGTCCGGGGCTCGCCCCGGTCCAGGCCATAGCGCAGCCACAGCACCTGGCGCTCGTCGTCATCGAGGATGGTCAGGAAGCTCTCGATCTGGTCGGGCAACAACGCCCCGGCGACCGCCTCGAAGGGCGACTCCGCCGAGTGGTTGACCACCAGGTCACCCAGGCTGGTGTCCCCGTCCTCGCCCACGGCCACATCGAGGCTCATGGGGTCGGCGTCGTAGCGCAGGAGCTCGGCCAGGTCGGCCTCGTTGGTCTCCAGGGCCTTGGCCAGCTCCGCCATGGTGGCCGGTCGACCGTTGGCCGACTCGAGCTCGGCCTGGGTCCGGCGGGCCCGGCGGATCTCGTCACCCACGTGGGCAGGGACCCGCACGGTGTGGCCCGTGTTCTCGATGGCCCGACCGATGGCCTGGCGGATCCACCAGGTGGCGTAGGTGGAGAACTTGAACCCCTTGCGCCAATCGAACTTCTCCACGGCATGGATCAGGCCCAGATTGCCCTCTTGGATGAGATCGCCCATCGGCAGGCCCGACCACTGGTACTTGCGGGCCACCGACACGACCAGACGGAGGTTGGCGTTGATGAACTCCGACGTCGCCTGGTCGGCGTCCGCCACCTGGTTTCGCAGCTCCTTGCGCTTGCGGGCCGTGAGGCCCTTGGTGCCCTTGTCCAGCGTGGCCCTGGCCTCCTGGCCTTCTTGGATGACCTGGCCCAGGCGCATCTCGTCCGCTTTGGCGAGCAGGGGGAAGCTACCGGCCTCGTCGAGGTACAGGCCGAGGAGATCAGGGCCAGCCCCCAGGGCGTCCCTGGAGGCGCGGCGCTTCGATGAAGATGGTGCGGTGGTGACAGGTGCGCTCATTACAGAGAAAGAGAACCCCGATTGCCCGCCGTTTATGCCACAGATCGCTGGCGCTGGCTGTGACGATGGTCATACCCCGTCGGAGAAGTGCACGCCCGACCCGCTCAGAAGGTCAAGGCTACGGCAGCATCATCGCTCAACGCCCGAAAGGTAAAGCTCTCCTCGAGGTAAAGGGTGACCGTCGTCGCATCGTGGGCCAGGTACCCGACGGAGAGGTCCTGGCCGGAGTCGAGGAGGTAATCGCCGCCCCGCTGGCTGATGACCACGCCGCCTTCCACGCCGGGAGCCCACACGATGGGCCCGCCGTCCAGGATGCGGCCCAGGTGGTTGAACAGCGGGTAGCCGCCGTGCTCGGTCGTCTCCACCACGTCGGTCCACAGCTCGCTGCTGAGCGCCAGGCCGTAGGGGCCGTCGACACCGCCCAGCCGGAGACGTTCGACGCCGCTGGCCACGAACTTGGGGAACTCCTCCAGCCCGCCGGTGACGTGGACGGCCTGGTGGCTGCTGGCCTCAGTGATGCCGACGATCGACGCCGCCGGGTAGCCGTGGAAGACCGCCAGGTTCTCGGCCAGGGCGATGGCGGCCGCCGCCTCCGCCAGCGGGTCGAGATCGACGTCCTCGTTGCCGCGGTCGGCATCGTCGAGCTCGGCGCGGGACACGACGAAGGGAACCCGCAACTCGCAGAGTGGGAGGACCCGGCGGGACCTGGCCATGACGCCCGACACCTTGGACGGGCCGTCGATCTCGGTGCTGGTGCCCAAGTTGTGAGCGGAGTGCTGCCACCCCGACGGTCCGGAGAAGTCCACCAGGCGCCGCGCCGCCAGATAGTTGGTGAGCCGGCTCTTGGCCTCGTCGCCGACCTGCAACCATGCGGCATCGGAAAGGGGGGCGACCTCACGCAGGAGGTGGTTCATCGCTGGATTCCCTTCAGGCTGCCGATGCCGAGTGAGCCGCCGACGGCCGTCCCAGGGGCACGGGGAGCCTTCCCCCCGGTGTCGCCACGATCCTCGGAGACCCCCTCCACCTCGGTGACCGGCAGCTCGGTGAACAGGTAGGTGCGGAGCTGCTCGTCGAAGCCCGGATCGTGGCGGCGCAGCCACTCCAGGTTCATCGCCGCGTGCTCCTTCTCCTCGTCCCGGTTGTGGGCCAGGAGTGCGGCCAACGACGGATCCTCCGAGGCATCGACACGCTGGTCGTACCAGTCGACCGCTTCGAGCTCCTCCTGGAGCGAGGCGATCACCCGGTGCCGCTCGATGGTCGACTGCGCCAAGAGCTCGACGGGCTCGTGATACCCCTCGCTGTTTGCCACGTGTCCTGGGCCCCTCGCTGGTCGGCTCGCCGGTCGGGCGTCATCCTAGAGGACCTTGGCGGACTAGCTCCCCGGCCGGGCGTGGGGCATGAGCGCGCCGCTCGTCGGGTAGACCAGTCCTGTCAAGGAGGACGATCCGCTATGAACGACGCAGAGATCACCGCACGCATCGACGAGTTGGTGGCCGAGGAGCACCGCTTGGAGCTGGACCACAGCGATCAGGGCCTCTCGGACGAGGACAAGGCCCGACTGCGCAAGGTCGAGGTGGCACTCGACCAGTCCTGGGACCTGCTGCGCCAACGTCGGGCCCGCCGTGACGCCGGTCAGGATCCCGACCGGGCCGCGGTTCGTCCGGAGTCGACCGTGGAGCACTATCAGCAGTGACCTCGAGGGTCAACGACGTGGCGGTCAAGCTGGCCGGCTGAGCGACCACCAAGCCCCTGGACCAGGAGCGGTGGGCGGGCCATGGACGCGGAGGGCAGTACCACCCTGGCGTCGGTGCCCTCAGCGCTCCCGGATGCGTTGAGGCCTGCGAAACGTCGGAACCCGACCCAGGGGCTGTCCCGGGTTCTCCCGCTCCTCGGCTTCGGGAATGGCGCAGGTAACGGGGGCCTGCTCGGCCACGTCGATCCCCTGGCCGTAGTGGGTGATGCGAACCGGGTGACCCTCGCACCGGTACATGGCCTCGGCTGTGGTGACCTCGACCCGCAGGTGGCTCCCCCGCCACAACAGGTTGAAGGTCAGGCGGACCAGTTGCTCGGGGATGCGTGGCCGGAAGCTGAGCTCGCCGTCGTGGTCTCGCATGCCCCCGAACCCGCAGACGACGGCCAGCCACGAGCCACCCAACGATGCCAGGTGCAGGCCGTCCTGGGTGTTGTGGTGCAGGTTGTCGAGGTCCATGAAGGCGGCTTCGCCCAGGTAGTCGTAGGCCAGTTGGAGATGACCGGTCTCGGCAGCGACGATGGCCTGGGTGCACGACGACAGGGAGCTGTCCCGCACGGTGAGTGGCTCGTAGTACTCGAAATCGCGGACCTTCTCCTCGTGGCTGAACTCATTGCCGCACGTGAACAGGGCGAGGGTCAGGTCCGCCTGCTTCACCACCTGCTTGCGGTACAGGTCGACGTAGGGATAGTGAAACAACAGCGGGTAGTGGTCGGCGCTCGCCTCGAAGTCCCAGGGCGCGTGTTCGGTGAAGCCCTCGGACTGGGGATGCACCCCCAGCTTCTCGTCGTAGGGCACGATCATGGCGTCTGCGGCCTGGCGCCACCGGGCGATCTCCTCGTCGGTGACCGTTGGACAACCGTCCCGGTTTCGCTCGACGGCGTCGGCCGCTCCCCGCAGGTTCCGACGAGCCATCAGGTTGGTGTAGACGTTGTTGTCGGCGACCGCCGAGTACTCGTCGGGCCCGGTGACCCCGTCGATGCGGAAGCCGCCGTCACGGTCGAACGAACCGAGCGAGCACCAAAGCTGGGCGGTGGCCACGAGCAGCTCCACGCCGTAGCGCTGCTCGAAGTCCACGTCGCCGCTGACGTTCATGTAACGCATCACCGCGTCGGCGATGTCGGCGTTGACATGGAACCCCGCCGTCCCCGCCGGCCAGTACGCTGAGCACTCCTCGCCGGCGATGGTCCGCCACGGGAATGCCGCCCCCGACAACCCGAGCTGGGCGGCCCGGTCGCGCGCCGCCGGCAGGATCGAGTGTCGCCAGATCAGGGCGTCACGCGCTGAGCCCTGCGAGGTGTAGGTGAGCACCGGCAGCACGAAGCTCTCCGAGTCCCAGAAGGCATGCCCGTCGTAGCCCGGGCCCGTCAGCCCCTTGCCGGGCAGGGCCCTCGTCTCCGCCCGGGCCCCAGCCTGCAGCAGGTGGAACAAGGCGAAGCGGATGGCGTGTTGCAGCTCGGGATCCCCTTCGATCTGAACGTCGGCGAACTTCCAGAACCCGTCGAGGAAGTCCCTCTGCTCGCTCTGCATGCCCTCCCAGCCGGTGTGCCAGGCAGCGGCGATGGCCGCCGACACCTGATCGCGCAGCGCCGGAACCGACCGACCTCCCGACCACCCGTAGCTGACCAGCTTGACGACGCGCAGCTTCTCGTGAGGCTCGAGGGTGGTGATGAACGTGACCCGACCCAGGTCCTCGTGGGCCTCGACCTGAACACCGATGCGCTCAGGACCCTCGACGAGGTGGTCCATCATGGCGGCCATGGCCAGCCCGGAACGCTCGGTCCGGTGGATCAGGTAGACCGACTGGTCCTTGGCCCCGCGCTCGATTTCCCGCAGGGGGCGTTCGAGGGCGGCGGCCACTCGAGGGTCGCCGCTGGCCAGCGGACCCGCCTCGTTGGTCACCAACTCCGATTGCACGACGATGCGCGCCGAGGAGTCCAGGACCTCGACCTCGTATTCGATCGCCGCCATGGCCCGCTGCATGAGCGACACCATGCGCGTCGAGGTCACGGTGATGGTCCGCCGTCCCGGCGACTCCCACTGCACCCGCCGGCGCAGGACCCCGGCCCTCATGTCGAGCTCCCGTTGGTGGCTGAGGACCCGGCCGTAGCGAAGGTCAAACGGCTCGTCGTCGACCAGCAGGCGGAGGATCTTGCCGTTGGTGACGTTGACGACCGTCTGGCCCGCCTCCGGGTAGCCGTAGCCGGCCTCCGCGTAGGGCAGCGGCCGGCTCTCGTAGAACCCGTTGAGGTAGGTCCCCGGCCGGGCCCACGGTTCGCCCTCGTCGAGGTTGCCGCGCAGGCCGATGTGGCCGTTGGCCAGCGTGAACACCGACTCGGTCTCTGCCAGCTGCTCGAGGCCGAGGGTGGACTCCCTCAGCACCCATTGCTGGTCGGTCCTCAGCCGGGAGTTGTCGTTCATCGCCGGATCTGGGTCCGGGTCGGGGGCAGCGGCGCCCGACTTGTCGTTCATGGCTCCTCCAGAAGGTCGGCGAGGTCGGTCACCACCAGATCAGCGCCCGAAGTGCGCAGAGCGTCCGCTTGGCCGACGCGGTCGACGCCGACCACCCAACCGAATGCCCCGGCTCGCCCCGATGCCACCCCGGCCAGAGCGTCCTCGAACACGGCGGCAGCGGCCGGCTCGACGCCCAGGTCACGGGCCGCAGCAAGATAGGTGTCGGGGGCGGGCTTGCCCCTCAGGCGGCGCTCGGCGGCCACCTTGCCGTCGACGCTCACCTCGATGAAACCTTCGATCCCGGCGGCGACGAGCACGTCACGGCAGTTGGCGCTCGACGACACCACGGCCCGGCGCAGGCCAGCGTGGCGGGCGGCCCGCAGGTAGCGAAGCGAGCCGTCGTACGGTTCGACCCCTTCTCTTCGGATCTTCTCCAGCACGAGGACGTTCTTGCGGTTCCCGAGGCCGTTGACGGTCTCCGCGTCCGCAGGATCGTCGGGCGCACCGTCGGGGAGCTCGATGTGGCGCGACGCCAGGAACGACCGGACGCCGTCGGCCCTCGGCTTGCCGTCGACGTACACGTCGTAATCCCGGCGGCCATCGAAGGGGACAGCCGTGGTGTCGTCCCGATCGGCCACCGTCTGCAGGTAGTCGTCGAACATCCGCTTCCATGCCGCGGCGTGGACCGCGGCGGTCTTGGTCAGCACGCCGTCCAAGTCGAACAAGCAGGCGGTCACGCCTTCGGGCAGCCCCAACACGGTGCCTCTCCTCCCAGGGTCGACCCAGTCAAGCAGGTCGTCTCCCGCTACTCGGAACGGCCCGCCCAACCCTCCAGGGCGGCGGTGAGGCGAAGGTTCTCCGAGTAGTCGACCGGGCAGGCGATCACCGAGACCGTGTCGTCGTCGAGGGCCTTGCGCAGCGTCGGCAGGAGCTGTGCGGCGGAGGAGATCTGGTACCCCTTGGCGCCGAAGCTCTCCGCGTAGGCCACGAAGTCCGGGTTGTCGAAGGTGATGGCCACGGAGTGACCCAGCTCCAGATCCATCTTCCACTTGATCAGGCCGTAGGCTTCGTCAACCCACACCAACACGGTCATGGGGACGCGCTCCCGCAGCGCCGTCTCGATCTCCTGGGAGTTCATCAGGAAGGCTCCGTCGCCCACTGCGGCCAGCACCCGGCGCGCCGGTTCGGCCAGCTTGGCGCCTATGGCCCCAGGCAGGGCGAACGCCATGGTCGACAGGCCGTTGGAGATGAGGCAGGTGTTGGGCTCGTAGGTCGGGTACAGCCGGGCCATCCACATCTTGACCGCCCCGGTATCGGCCAGGACGATGTCGTGGCGGCCCAAGGCGGCGCGGGTGTCGGCCACGATCCGCTGCGGTTTCAACGGGAAGCTGTCGTCGCTGGCTGCCACCGTCAGCTCGTCGGCCAGCAGGGAGCGGATGCGCCGATCCGCCGACGCCGCTTCGAAACGCCGATCGGTCGCGTCTGCCACCAGGTCGAGGGTCCGGGCGATGTCGGACTGCACGCCGACCTCCACGTCGTAGTGGTTGTCGACCTCGGCCGGGCAGCGGCTCAGGTGGACGATCCGCTTGTCCGCCCTGGGGTTGACCTTGACGGGGTCGAACTCCTGCAGCTCGAAGCCCACGGCGAGGATGACGTCGGCGTCATCGAAGCCGAAGTTGACGTAGTCGTGACGCATGAACCCAACCGCGCCCAGGGCATGAGGATGGTCGTCGGGAAAGACGCCCTTGCCATGGAAGGTGGTGGCCACCGGTAGGCCCAGACGCTCGGAGAAGCGGATAAGTGCATCCTTGGCCCCACCACGCGCCGCCCCGTGCCCGGCCAGGACCACCGGCCGGGAGGCACTGTCGAGCACCTCGACGACCCGGGCAATCTGCGAGGGTGACGGCTCATCGGCGCGAGGCACGTTCACCGGGAGCGGCTCGGAGCCCTCCACCGCCGGGAGCCCCTCGATGTCCTCGGGGACGGCCAAATACACGGCACCCGGTCGCTCCGTCTGGGCCAGCTTGAACGCCTTGCGCACCATCTCGGGCACCGACCCGGCCGTTCCGACGAGCGCCGCCCACTTGGTGACCGGGTCGAACATCGACACCAGGTCGACGCTTTGGTGCGACTCTTTGTAGATCCGGCTGAGGCCGACCTGGGCGGACAGAGCAACCAGTGGCGTGCTGTTGGTGGTGGCGTCGGCCACGCCCAACAACAGGTTGATGGCGCCGGGCCCGAGGGTCGACGAGCAGACCCCGGCGCGGCCGGTCAGGCGGCCGTAGATCTCGGCCATGAACGACGCAGCCTGCTCGTGGCGGACCAGGATGTAACGAATGTCCGAGGCCACCAGGGCCTCGGTCAGCCGGATGTTCTCCTCACCGGGGATGCCGAACACGTAGCGGACGCCCTCGTGTTCCAAGCATCGGACAATGAGGTCAGCGACGTCGCCGTTGGCATCCTGAGCAGACGTATCGGTCACTCTGCCGAGCGTAGGACAAGGCGGAAGCCGGGTCGGAACTGACGGCTGCCGTTTCCCTGAGACCCAGGCCCGGACCCGTTGCCTCAGACCCTCGTGGCGCGGCCCCTCAGATCACCCAGGAGATCGCCCAGAGGGCATTCGGCAACCTCAGCGGCGGGTCGAGAAAGGTAGAACTCGGTGTGGAAGCTGCCTTCGGCCTCCTTGCCCCGAACATCCAGGCCGGACTCATCGAGGTGGCGCAGGGTGAAGTCTCGCTCCTCGTCGCAGGAGAAGCGGCGCTGGGGGAACGTCCGCCCGACCAGGCGCTCGGTGACGAGGCCTCGTTCGGCCAGCGCGTCGGCGATGTCATGGTACGAGAACCGGCGGAGGGTGAAGGCGGCCAACCACGGCGCGGCGTCAGGGTCGGCGGCATCGAAGAGACGCCCGAAGGTCTTGGCCGTGATGTAGCCGACTCCACCGGTGACGGTGATCAGGTCGGCGTCGGCGACCACGCGGGCAAGCTCTGCTGAGGGCGGGCCCTCCTCCAGGTTCTCGGTCGCACCATGTTGGAGCAGGCCGACCTCCTGGGCATAGCCGATAGCCCGGTCGGAGATGTCCAGGCCAGCGATCCTCGGCGGCTCGTTGAGCAGGTGCTCGGCGTAGTACGCACGATCGACGGCGGTCATCTCCTTGGGGGTGAGGTCGGCCACGGCTGGGTCCCGGTAGTGATCCACCAGGTCGGCCATGGTCAAGTCGCAGCGCAGGAGCGCGGCGTTGACGCCGTAGGAGCAGCACAGGTCAAGGACGGCTGGGTCGCTCTCCCCATCTTCGCCTGCGCGCGCCGTGAGCAAGGCAGAGAACAGCTGCTGTCCGTGGTGGGGGATCTCGTAGCCGAGGCTGCCGAGCTCCTCGTAGTACTCCCGTGGATCGTCACCGTTGTAGACGCTGTCGAAGTTGGCTTTGCCATCCTCGAGATCCGGGTTGGAGAGTACTTCTTCGATGGTCATCCGTCACTCTCTCGGCTGGGCAGGCCGGTTGGGTCTGGCCCAGGCGCGACGAACCCCTTAAACCGCCGACTCCTTCAGCCGGGTCCACCCGGGCAGGCGTAGTTATCAGTGTACCGCTAACGCCGGAGAAACGCATCAAAGGCCCCAATTCGCCCTCGAAGACCGTCCAGATCAGTCATTCGGCTCGGCCTGTTGAGTCCCTGAGTTCCCCCCGGGAGGCACCAACGCAGGACGATTGGTCGGCGGCCGCGTCCCGGCACCCCTGGGTGGGACGACGCCCGGAGTTGGCCCCGCGGCGTCGAAGGTGCCGTAGCGGGGCGCCACGGTGACGGTGGTGGCGCCGAGCAGAGCCGCGACCCGTTCGGCAACCCGGTTGTCACCACCGGCCAGCCAGCGCAGGCGTTCCTGCTCCCGGACCTGCTCGAACGGTGGTGTGGCCCGAGAGAGGACCTCGATGAGGTGGACCCCAAAGCGCGTGTGTACGGGTGGGCCCGGTCGGCCGGCGACCTGGGACTCCACGGCCTGCTCGAAAGGCGCAGTGAAGTGCTGGACCGCTGCTGTGCCGCAGCCCAAGGTCCCTCCGCTGGCGGCGCTGCCCCGGTCGATCGACACCTGGGAGGCCAGGGCGGAGAAAGACTCCCCTGCGGCCAGCCGGGCCCCCGCAGCCATCGCCGCGGCATCGTCGGCGACGAGCAGGTGCTCCACGCAGCGGGTCGTATGGACCGTCGAAGCGTCACGCTGGTAGACGGCGCGGAGAACGGCATCGGTCGGCGCCGGCATCCCGAGCGACACCTCAAGTGCGGTGACCTGGGCACTGCGGGCGATCAGCTGTTCCCGGTACCAACCGGGGAGGCGCTGCCAGCCGCCGGGCGCCGCGTCGTTCACCTCAGCAGCAGCGTCCACGCCGGCAGCCCGGGTGGCTGCAGGGTCGATCACCAGGTGCCGGCGGTGCACCTCAGCGTCAACGACCGTCAGGTCGATACGTCGGGTCAGCACGTCCGTTGTCGACACCGGGCCGCGACCGGCGCCGGCAAGGGTGGCCGCGTAGCCGGGCACGAGACCCAGCAGGGCCGTCTCCCGGTCGATGCTTCCGGCGGAGATCGATCGCCCGCCGACCTCGGCAGCGACCGGTCCCGGTCCGCAGGCCACCAGCGCCGCTGAACCAAGGACCGCCACAGCAGCGCCGAGGCGCATCCGGCAAAGCGACTTCAGCCAGCTAGACACGATCGCAGAGTAGAGCCCTCCTTCCCTGGCTCCTCCCCTCGGATCGAACGTTCACGTGCGAGCCACGTCCGCGCCAACAGCAGCGCAAGTCGATGTAACCCGGCCGCCTTAGCGTTGCTCCGTCCGACCAAGGGAGGTCCGCGGTGAGCATGTTCGGTAACGCCTTGCACATCGGTTGCGCATTTGGCTTGGCGGCCAGCGTCGCAGCCACGGGCATGCTGGCGGCGGCACCGGCGGCTTCGGCCGGACCGGTCCCCACAGGAACGCCAAGCCCGCCATCGGGGTGCCAGCTGGACCCGGCGCACGGCAACATAAAGCATGTCATACAGATCGGTTGGGACAACACCCATTTCAACCGGGACAATCCCAACGTTCCGTCGGATCTTGAGCAACTCCCGGCGGTGCAGAACTTCATCACCGGGAACGGCTCGCTGCTGGTCAACTACCACACGCCCCTGATCTCCCACACGGCAACGGACTTCCTCACCGGCTACACCGGCGTCTACGGCGACCGCCACGGCATCCCGGTGTCCAACAGCTTCGCTTCGTTCAACAGCAACGGCACCCAGACCGGAGCCAGCGCCTTCTCCTATTGGACCGATCCCCTCAACTCGTTCGGGGCAGCCACCGACAAGACGCCGCAGATGATCGACCGCGCCGGCGTGACCGCTCCAGCACCGTGGGTGCCCTTCACCCGGGCCGGCTGCGCTGTCGGCAACGTTGCCACCGCGAACATGGTCCTCGAAAACACGGGTCTTGACATCGCCAAGGTGTTTGGCTCGGGATCACCCGAGACCATGGACGCCAACAAGTCGGGGAACTTTGTCGGTGTCGCGGTTCACTGTGCGCAGGGCGACACCTGCGCAACGAACCCCAACACAAGAGCCGACCTCCTGCCCGACGAGCCGGGCGGCTACAGCGGCTACAACGCCCTCTACGGCCACAAGTACGTCGCTCCCTACATAGGCGGTACCGGCACCGGGGGCGCCATGATCAACGACGTCTACAACGGCGGTGCCGGCGGCCAGGCAATCACGCAGTTCCCGGGTTTTGACGGGATGACCGCGGCGACGAGTCTCGGCTACGTAGCGGCCATGCAGGAGCACAACGTGCCGGTCACCTACGCCTACCTCTCCGACGCACATGACTGCCACGGCAGCAACTGCGGAAGCGTCGGCGCCTACGGCCCAGGTGAACCCGGCTACGAGACCTACCTGCAGCAGGAGAACGCATCGTTCGCGCAGTTCTTCTCCCGGCTCAAGGCCGACGGGATCGACAAGTCCAACACGCTGTTCGTGTTCGGATCCGACGAGTCCGACCGCGTCGGGGTCTACAGCGGCGTGACTGGAGCGCCCCCCACCGACGCCCCGACGCCCGCCGGTTGCGACGGCGTCAACACGCCGTGCTCTTACACCCACGCCGTCGAGACCGCCCCAACCACCGGGCAGCTCGGCGAGGTATCGGTCAACCTGGCCAACGCGCTCCCCCCGACCAGCCAAGCAGCGCTGAGCTCAAGCTACGTACACAATGACTCGGCACCCAACTTCTGGTTGCTCAACAATCCTGGGCCGGGTGATCCGGTGACCCAAACCCTCGAGAAGGACTTGCTGGCCACCAAGATCACCAATCCTTACACTGGTCGCCAGGAAAACCTCACCAACTACCTCGCTGACCAGAACGAGCAGAAGATACTCCACATGGTCACCGCCGACCCCGCCAGAACCCCGACCCTCACCGACTTCGCCAAGCCGTGGGACTATGTGGCCAAGGCCAACAACTGCGCCAAGAGCTCTCCGCTGGTCGCGTGCTCGGACTCCGGCTTCGCCTACATCCACGGCGACTATGACCCCCAGCCGGTCAGCGACCGTCCGTCGGTGACCGCGATGTCGGCCAACAACACCTGGTTGGGCATGGTAGGTCCGGGCGTCGCCAACGTCACCGACAACGCCGACGGTATCCACGGTGTCGATGCGCGACTGTTTGCTGACGAAGTGGACGCCAGGCCGACGCTCATGCAGCTGACCGGGCTGACCGACGACTACCAGCACGACGGCAGGGTCATGGCCAAGATCCTGACCAGGGCCTACAAGACCGCCCCCGAGCGCAACGACTCGAACGTCGCCGCCCTCGGAAGGATGCTCAAGCAGCTCGATGCCGCCGCAACCCCCGGGTTCGACCGAGCGCAGGGCTCTGGCCAGCCGGAGGGCTTCGCCGGCAACACCCTGGTGGCGTTCACCAACGCTGTACCCGGTGGGACCAACACCATCGACAGCCAGCTGTCCGCCTTGGGCAGCCAGCGCGACATCGTGGCCTCCGACATGCAATCCCTTCTGGACGGCGCCGAGTTCTCCGGGGCCACTCCCGACGTTCAGCGGACAGGGACCGACCTCAGCAACGGGCAGTGCCTGCTCAACGCCGCCCACGCTCTCGCCGTCGGTCAGGCTCCGGTGGCCTGCAGCGTCCTCCCCGGACCGGTCCTCCCAGAGTCACCTCTGGGAACGGTGCTTCCCGCACTGCTCGGTGCTGCGGTGCTCGGCGGCGGTCTCGTGTTGCTGCGGCGCCGCCAGATCCGCCCGATGGCCGAGCCCAGGTGAAACGAACCCGCTCATCGCCTGCGGCGCAGCCTGGAGCGACGGCTGCCGCAGTGAGCCACGTCGTCGTCTTCGTTCAGGAGAATCACACCACGGACAACTACTTCCGGTCGATGCGGGCTTGGGGGGCCGACGTCGCTGCCGATTGGACCCTGTCGGCGAACCCTCCGGCCCGGGATCAGCCGCACAACCGGGCGGCATACGCAAAATGGCTGTCCGCCCAGCAAGCCGGCACGAAGACGCCGGCGTCGCACTTGCAGTTCGACACGGCTGCGGTGCTGCCCTACTACGCCTACCTCGCCGCGACCGGGGCATTTCTGGAGAACCATTGCTCAGGGTTCGGCACGAACTCGACCCCTAACCACCTGCTGATCGTCGGCGGGCAAACCCCGACGCTGCGAAACCCGCCCCGCAATCAACCTTCGCCCCTGTGGGACATGCCGTCGATCCTGGGGCACGCCCAAGACCACAAGCTGACCTGGAAGGCGTATACGGGTAGCTCCGCCTACCCGGTGAGCTTTTACGAACAACTTCAAGGCTCGGCGAACATCGTGCGGAGCAATCAGATCGTCGCCGACGCCTCCGACCTCGCCCGGCTGAGCATGGTCTGGCACAACAGCCCCTACGACGAGCACCCGCCCGCAGACGTCACCAAGGGCCAGAACAAGATCTGGCAGGCGGTCGATGCGATCGTCGCTGCTGGGCATTGGGACGACACCGTGTTCTTCTTGACCTGGGACGACTGGGGCGGCTGGGACGACCACGTGGCCACCCCGAACGTGGAACACACCCCGGACGGCGTCCAACTCGCATACGGGCCACGCGTACCCCTGCTGATGTTCGGTGGCCACGTCCGCGCCGGTGTCGACAATCGCTGGAACTCCCACGTGAGCATCGGCAAGACCATCTTGGACCTGCTGGAACTACCCGAACTGGGAGTTCCCCGCCTCGACCAGGCTCCAAGCCTGGCCGACCTGATCGACCCGAACAACACCAACCCGCCGCCACCGAACTTCGGAACCACCATCACGCAGCCCACCCCACCGCAACCGACCCCCAAACCCCTACCCCTACTCCCGCCCCCGAGCGACACAGCCGCTGTCTCAGCTGTCATCCTACGCAATGGGTCAACCCTGCCACCTCCAAACGACCAACCCGTCAAATAGCCAACCTTCGCCTTCGGCATCGGGATCCGGGGAATCAGGGCCTGCCCATCGGCGCCGCGTAACGTTCGGACGTGCTTGCTCTCCTCTTCCCAGGTCAAGGCTCGCAGCGTCCCGGCATGGGATCGCCCTGGAAGGACCATCGCTCCTGGACGCTGACCGAGACGATCAGCGAGGCGACCGGGCGCGACGTGGCTTCGCTCCTCGTCGAAGCGGACGCCGACACCCTCAAAGCCACCAGGAACGCCCAGCTGGCGGCGTTCGCCCTGAGCGTGGTCATCCTCGATGCAGCGCGGGGCGAAGCGCTCGATGACGCCTCGGTGGTCGCCGCCGCCGGCCACAGCCTGGGCGAGTACAGCGCCCTCGTCGCCGTCGGCGCCCTCTCGGTGGCCGAAGGGGCGCGACTGGTGGCCGCTCGCGGTGAGGCCATGCAGGCAGCGGCCGACGCCGCCCCGGGCACCATGGCCGCCGTCCTTGGGCTGGACCCGGACCTGGTGGCCCAGGCCTGTGCGGACGTCGAGGGAGCATGGGTGGCCAACGACAACGCCCCGGGCCAGATCGTCATCGCCGGCACGGCTGCCGGGGTGGCGGGAGCCGGGGCCAAGGCCACGGACCTGGGTGCCAAACGGGTGATGGCGCTGCCCGTCGGCGGGGCCTTTCACTCCCCGCTGATGGCGTCGGCCCAAAGCGACCTCGACGAGGCTCTGGGCGTCGTTTCGTGGTCCACGCCTGCCGCGCCGGTGGTGGCCAACGTGGACGCGGCGGCCCACACCGACGGCTGGTCGGCGCTGCTGTCCGCCCAGCTCGTGTCCCCGGTTCGTTGGCGGGAGTCGCTCCTGGCGCTCGCCGACCTGGGGGTCACCGCCACGTTGGAGCTGGGTCCCGGCTCGGAGCTGTCGATGATGGTGAAGCGCACCCTCGAGGGGGTGGCTCGAGGCCATGTGGCCAAACCCGAGGATCTGGCCGGTCTGGCCGATCACCAAACGCGGTAGGGCAGGAACTTCCCGTTGAAGGTCAGCACCACCCGGGCGGCCACGGCCGGCCCGTAGACCTGCAGGGCCTCCTCCAGGCGGTAGATGACCGGCTCGGTGCGATCCACGGCACCTGCGCCGCGGTCGGGCGGTAGCTGGTGGACCACACCACGCTGCGGCCCAGGGTCTCGGCCAACGCTCGCCAGGGGATGTTGCGGGTGCGCCTGGCCTCTGCGACCTGGGCGCCGGCCCACAGGCGGCTTCCGGGAACGGGGACGATCGTCATGGGTTCATCATCGCGGCCCGATTGTTTCGGGAGGATCAACCACGAAGAGGTTCTCCCACCCGTTGCGGACGCGCTCAGCCACGGCCGCGGGAGTGAGCACCAGAGCCTCGGCGGCGACGGCATCGACGATCGCCCGCTGGTCGCCATAGTGGTGGGCCGCGCCCCGAAACAGAGGGACCCGCAGATCCACCAGCCGCTCGGGAGCCTCGGCCAGATAGCCCCACAAAGCGAAGGCCCATTCCATGTCCCAGATGACCGGCGCCCGCCCAATGCTCGCCGCCCTCTTGGCCCCGCAGGCGAAGCAGCCGGCGACCACATCGGCGGTATGCTCGCCGACGGTCAACACCAGCCGGTCGGTGAAGCGCTTGGCCAGCTTCATGCCGTAGCCCACGTCGGGGCCCGGTTGACCGAAGCCGTTCCCGGCCGGGACGGCCTGTTGCGCCAGGTCGCCGGGGCGGTCGGCACGCCACGCAGCCGGCAGGGTCAGCCGGTCCGATGGCCGCATCCGGTCGGGCCCGCGCAGAGGGACGTAGTCGGGCTGGGTCACGAGCCTTGAGTCTGCTGGCCGGCGCCGTGGTGGAGCAACCCGAAGACCACGGAGGCGGCCAAGGCCTCCCAGGACGCCTCGATGATGTTCTCCGACACGCCGATGGTGGTCCAGGTGCGCTCCCCGTCGGTGGAGTCGATCAGCACCCGGGTGACGGCAGCCGTGCCCCGCCCGGTGTCGAGCACCCTGACCTTGTAGTCGGTCAGGTGGACCCCGGCCAGCACCGGGTAGTGGTTGCCGATGGCCTTGCGCAGAGCGGCGTTGAGGGCGTCGACGGGACCGCTGCCCTCGGCGACCGCCAAGATGCGCTCGTCGCCCACGTGGACCTTGACGGTGGCCTCGGTGACCCATTGACCACCTTCACCCAGGTCGGCAACGACGCGATGGCTCTCCAGGTGGAAGTACGGCTGCTTCCATCCTGACGCCTCGCGCATCAGCAGCTCAAGGGAGCCATCGGCCACCTCGAAGTGATAGCCGCGGTGCTCGAGCTCCTTGAGTCGTTCGACGACCTCGCTCGTGGCGGGGTCGTCGAGGTCCAGGCCCAACTGATCGGCCTTGAGCGCCACGGTGGAGCGGCCCGCCATCTCCGACACGGCGAAGCGGGTCCCGTTGCCGACCGCGTCGGGATCGACATGCTCGTAGGCGTCCTTGGCCCGGGCGATGGCGCTGGTGTGCAGCCCGGCCTTGTGGGTGAACGCCGACATCCCCACGAAGGGCTGGTCAGGGGCCGGGGCCACATTGACCAGCTCGGCGATGTGATGGGAGACCGGCGTCAGGAGCCGCAACCGCTCCAGGCCTATTGTCTCCACGCCCATCTTCAGCGACAGGTCCGGCACCACCGAGGTCAGGTCCGCGTTGCCGGTCCGCTCCCCGTAGCCGTTCACGCAGCCCTGGACCTGGGTGACCCCTTGGCGGACGGCGATCAGGGAGTTGGCCACTGCGCAACCGGAGTCGTTGTGGAAGTGGCAGCCGAGGCCGACGCCGGTGCGGTCGCGCACCTCACCGACGACCCGCTCGACGTCGAAGGGCAGGCTGCCGCCATTGGTGTCGCACAGCACCAGGGTCTCGGCTCCGGCCTCCTCGGCGGCCCGCAGGACGTCGATGCTGAACCCCGGGTTGTCCCGGTAACCGTCGAAGAAGTGCTCGGCGTCGAGGAACACCCTCCGGCCGTGGCTGCGGAGGAAGGCGACGGAGTCGGCCACCATGTCGACGGCCTCGGTGAGCGATGCGCGCAGAGCCTCGACGACATGACGTTCCGACGCTTTGGCTACCAGGCACACCGCCTCGGTGCCGGCGGCCAGAAGATGGTTGAGGACTGGATCGGTCTCCGCCCGGCCATTGGCCTTCCTGGTCGAGCCGAACGCCACCAGGGTGGCCGTGCGCAGGGGGAGGTCACCGGCGGCGGCCCGGTGGAAGAACTCCTCGTCCTTGGGGTTGGCCCCCGGCCAGCCACCCTCGATGAACGCCACCCCGAGGTGGTCCAGTTGCTGGGCCACCCGGAGCTTGTCCTCCACGGTCAGCGACAGACCCTCCTGCTGGCTCCCGTCACGAAGAGTCGTGTCGTAGATGTCGACGGCGGCGGGCAACGGGCGGCCGGCGGCCGCGTGCAACGGCGTGTGGCTGTGGGTCGAGTAACTGTGTCCCGGGCCTTCAGCCGACATGTTCGTTCCAGTCCTTGTAGCGGTCGACCTTGCCGCGGACGGCATCGACGAAGACCTCCTGGATGCGCCGGGTCATGGGTCCGGGCCGGCCGTCACCGACGACGCGGTCATCGACCGACGAGATGGGCACGACCTCGGCCGCTGTCCCGGACAGGAACGCTTCCTCGGCCACGTAGAGGTCCGACCGCAGGATGTGGCCCACCTCGACGGTGTAGCCGAGGTCTCGGGCGATGGTCAGCACCGACGACTGGGTGATGCCCTCGAGGGCCCCGGCAGACGAGGGCGGGGTGATGATCCTCCCGCGGCGCACCACGAAGAGGTTCTCGCCGGTGCACTCGCTGACGTAGCCCTGCGGCGACAGGAGGATGGCCTCGTCGTAGCCGGACTTGAGCGCCTCGATCTTGGCCATCGAGGAGTTGATGTACATGCCGGTGCCCTTGGCCGCCGGAGGCATGGCGTTGGGATCGTGGCGCTGCCAAGAGCTGATCTTCATGCGGACGCCCTGCTCCACGCCGTCGTCGCCCAGGTACGCACCCCACGGCCACACGGCTATCGACACGTTCACGGTGCAGGGAAGGGGGTTGAGACCCATCTCCCCGTACCCCAGGTAGACGATGGGTCGGATGTAGCCCTGCTCGAGCCCGTTGACCCGCACCGTGTCCTTGGTAGCGGCGATGATCTCCTCGACCGCGAAGGGGATGTCGATCATAAAGATCTTCGCCGAGTTGAATAGGCGCTCGATGTGGTCGGTCAGGCGGAAGACCGCAGGCCCGCGCTCCGTCGGGTAGGCCCGGATCCCTTCAAAGACCCCGCATCCGTAGTGGAGGGTGTGGGTCAGGATGTGGATCTTGGCGTCGTCCCAATCGACGAGCTCGCCGTCCATCCAGATCTTCTCGGTTGGTTCGATCGGCATCGCGGTGACGCCCTTTCTACGATTTCTCTGACAGGGGGATTTCGCTGGCGATGGCATCGCCGATCTCCGACGTCGACAGCGCAGCGTCAGGAACGAAGCGCTCCACCGCCATGGTCACCCGCCTGGCCTCATCGCTTGCGCCGAGGAAGTCAAGCATCATGGCCATGGAGATGATGGCCGCGGTCGGGTTGGCCCGCCCGGTGCCGGCGATGTCGGGCGCCGAGCCGTGCACCGGCTCGAACAACGACGGTCCGGTCCTGGCCGGGTTGAGGTTGGCGGATGCGGCGCGACCGATGCCTCCGGCGATGGCGCCGGCGAGATCGGTGAGGATGTCACCGAAGAGGTTGTCGGTGACGACCACGTCGTAGCGGTCGGGGGATTCGACGCAGTAGATGCAGGCGGCGTCGATGTGATTGTAGGCCGTGGCAACGTCGGGGTACTCGGTGCCGACCTCCCCGAACGTGCGCATCCACAGATCCCCGGAAAAGGTCAACACGTTGGTCTTGTGCACCAGCGTCAGGTGACGGCGGGGTCGGCTGCGTGCCAGCTCGAAGGCGAAGCGGACGCACCGCTCGACCCCGAAGCGCGTGTTGACCGACCCCTGGGTCGCCACCTCGGCGGGGGTGCCCTGCCGCAGGAAGCCACCCTCGCCGGCGTAGGTGCCCTCGGTGTTCTCGCGGATGACGGCGAAGTCGATGGGCACGCGGGCGCCGACGCTCGCCGGAGCCACGAACGGCCGGAGGTTGATGTAGAGGTCCAGCGCAAACCGCAGCTTCAGCAGCAGGCCCCGCTCCAGCACGCCGGGGGGTATCTCGGGCGTGCCGATGGCCCCGAGCAGGATGGCCTCGAAGCCGGCCAGCTCGCCCAGCACCGCGTCGGGCAGCACCTCACCGGTTGCCAGGTACCGGCGCCCTCCCAGGTCGTAGTCGACGGAGTCGAGCTCCGCGCCGGCGGCTCGGCCGACCTTGAGGGCCTCGGTGATGACCTCGATGCCGATGCCGTCGCCGGGGATCACGGCGATGGAGTGCGCTGTCACAAACAACTTCCTCTACTTGCTGGAGCGTCCGGAGAGGACCGGACCTGCTCTGTGAACGGACATAAAAGAACCGCCCCCTCGAGGGACGGTCGGAGCAGCACACCGGTGAAGCCACCGGTGTGCTACACGATGATGCGTACCGACGCGATGGTCGGCAGGGCGGCGGCGATGAATGGGGTCACAGTCCCCCCAGTGTCGTGGATGGGGAGGGCCCCGTCAACCGCAGTAGCGTGGAACACCATGGCTGAGACGGAACTCACGCGCGACACCTTCGATCGGCTGGCCTCCGAGCTCGACGATCTCCGCACCCGGGGACGGGTGGAGATCGCCCGGGCCATCGAGGCGGCCCGGGCGCTCGGTGACCTGTCGGAGAACGGCGACTACCACGCCGCCAAGGACAGCCAGGGCAAGATGGAGGCCAGGATCCGCCAGCTGGCAGCCACCCTCGAAGGCGCCCGGATCGTCGACTCGGCAACCGCCGCCGCCTCGGGCCAGGTGACCACCGGCGTCGTCGTGTCGCTACGCTACGTCGGTGACGACGATATGGAGCTCTACTTGATCGGCTCCATCGAGGAGCGACGGGAAGGCGTCGCCGTCATCTCCCCGGCGTCGCCGTTGGGTCAGGCCCTGACCGGCGCCAAGGCAGGCGACCGGGTCTCCTATGAGGCCCCGAGCGGGAGGCTCGAGGTCGACGTCGTCGCCGTCGGCGACTGAGCTGAGCGGCCGCCTCACCACCAGCCCATGATCACCAGCCGATGATCACCCGCCGATGATCACCGACGCAGACCGGGTGCCTCTGGGCGCCCGATCGTGGATCGGCGATGGCGTCACCGGTGCCACGGTGGCCGCCGACGGGACCATCGACTGGTATTGCCCGGGTCGCTTCGACGGCTCCGCCACACTTGGGCGCCTCCTGGACCCGGCGGCGGGTGCCGTACGGCTTGGCCCGCTCCGCCGGGGGTCCGACAGCCGGCGGCGGCTTCCTCCGTCGCGCCAGGAGTACGTGGCCGGGACGGCCATCACCCGCACCACGTCCGAGGGCCCCGGGTTCATCACCGAGGTGGACGACCTGATGCCGTGGCCCGGCTCAGCGGAGACCCCACCGGGCCGAATCGTCCGGGTGGTCACCGTCCGATCCGGACCGATCGACGTGGAGCTCGAGGTCGTTCCCGGAGACTCCTACGGGCCGGCCCGATCGGCGTCGGTGTGGTCCGAGGGCCTGGCGTTCGGCTCCACCGTTGTCCGATCCGGCCTCGAGCTTGCCCCGGTGGCCCTCGACCGAGACCACGTGGTGTGGCGCTCCGGCCGACGGCTGGAGCCCGGGGAGGTGATGGTGGTGACCATCGACCAGGCGGATCATCCCCACCACCACGGACTCTCTGCCGACGCCGCCCGCCGGCTCATCGATACGACGACCACGGCCTGGCGCACCTGGATCGGGGGCCTCACCTACCAGGGCCCCTACCGGGCGCAGGTGGAGCGGGCGGCACTCACCATCAAGGCCCTCACCTGGTACCGGGGAGGGGCGCCAGTGGCCGCCGGCACCGTCGGGCTGCCCCGTCGCGCAGGAGGCGAACGCAACAGCGACGGCCGGGTGGTGCCGTGGCGCCTGGCCGCCGGCGCTGCCGGAGTGCTCGGTCGCATCGGCTTTCCCGAGGACGCCGAGGCCGCCGAAGCCTGGCTGCGGGTTGCCGTGGAGTCTTCCGATGCGCCCTGGCCGACCTGCGCAGACGTGGAGGGCGGCCCAGTGCGCGAACCTGAGGAGCTGTCCGTCGCCGGGTGGCGTCGTTCGCAGCCCGTCACCCTCGGCGGTCCCCCGTCTCACCTTGACCTCGACGTCCACGGTGACGTAGTTGGGACCATCTCGGCCAGTGGGCGGGGGCGCAGCGATGGGGTTCCCGATGCAGCCGGGCCGCTCAGCGCGGCGTGGCCGTCGTTGGTCGCCGGCGCCGATTGGCTGGCCGACCACTGGCTCGACCGCGACGCCGGCGTCTGGGGTCTGGGTGCCCCCCGTCACCTCCTGGCTTCCAAGGTGCAGGTCTGGTCCGCCCTCGAGCGCATGGCCAGGCAGGCCCGGGCCGCCAACCCCCTCGACCTCGACGCCGTCGGCTGGCGCCAGGCAGCCAACGACATCGCCACCTGGTGTGAGAAGGAGGGATTGGCCGCCGATGGCGGGCTTCGCCTGGAGCCGTCCCCCGAGGATCTTCCCGATGCCGCCCTCCTCCGAGTCGCCTGGTCCGGGCCCTGGCCGGCGGAACATCCCATCGTGGCCAGGACCGTCGAGCGGATCGTGGAACGCCTGTCGGTGGGCTTGCTGGTCCACCGGTACCCGACCAGCCTCGACGACGGGCTCGCCGGCAGTGACAGCCCTGACGTGGAAGCCTCGCTGTGGGCCGTACGGGCTCTCGCCCGCCTGGGCCGGTGGGAAGACGCGCACGTCCGGATGGAGGCCGTCTGCTCTCTGGCCAGTCCCTGCGGGCTCCTGTCGTCGGCCGCCGACCCCGCGTCCGGCGAGCTTCTTGGCAACCTGCCCTCCGCCGGCGCCCACCTGGCCCTCATCGAAGCCGCTCTGGCGCTCCAGGAGGGACCTCGGTAGATCCCGGTCCGGGGCGCCCGCTCGGTGCTGGCCTGGGCCCGGCCTTGCGGGCAACGAGGAGATGATGGGATCGATCGGGATGCTCCCGGCAAAGGCCTATGCGCCCGACGTCGGGGCCGCCCCCGGGGTGACCAGGGCGGCCAGATAGGCGATCATGCGGTTCGACAGGGCAGACAGCATGGCCAGGTCGTCGGTGGACCCGCTCGGCACCTCACGCAGGGCGGACGCCACCGGCAGGTCGGGCACGGAACGAGCGGCCAGAGCGCAGATCAGCTCCGCTGCATCCCAGACCAATGGGGCGTCGACGCCCCAGATCATCTCGAAGATGCGGTCGCGGTCGCCTACCCGGCTCTGGCCGGGGATCTCCCTGGCCGAAAGGCAGGCTGAGTAGCGGGGCCCGTACCAGAGGACGAACCACTCCCGCCGGAGAGGGTCGGTGGCATCGATAGGTACCTCGATAGGTCCCTCGGCAAGCACCCTCGCCTGGTCGAAATCGGCGAACGCCAACGCCAGGGACGCTCCCCTGGCCAGGTCCTCCCATCGGGCCTGGGCGCTGCGGTACTGACGCTCCTGTTGGAACCCGGCGGCGACCAGCACCGGCCGCTCGCCACGATTGTGGCCCTCGTCCTCGATGGCCCGGCTGAGCACCGACAGGCCTCGCTTGGTGAAGCGGTGCACCGGCAGATCGGGTCGTTTGAGCCGGAGGCTGGCGTGAACGGAGGTGTGGCCCTGGGCCCCGGCGCCGCGAACTCGTTCCACGGCGACCGGCAGGGCAAGGCCTGCGGCACGGTCGGCGACCACCTGGCGGACCTGATCGACCACGTCGTCGGCGTAGCAACGCTGACCCCCCGCTCCGCGGGTGGGCTCGGGAAAGCCGTAGCGGGCCTCCCAGACCCGCAGCGTCGCCGGGGCCAGTCCCGTGCGACGGGCGACCTCACCGATGCTGAGCCAGGTAGCGACCACTTGCGGAGCCTAAACCGAGTCCCTTTCGTACCCCTAAGTGGGCACGACGCCGGGGGTGGGACGACCGGAAAGGCGGAAACTTCAACACGCTGAAGAGAAATAGTTGAACAAGCTGTTCGGACCCAGCTAGCGTGGCAACGGCGAGCGGGGTGGTCACTCCAGCCTGGACCGGACACTCCGCCGTCTACCCTTTCCCCACCAAGGAGTCGGCATGCCTCGAACCCTCCACCGTGAGGACGCTGCCCTGCGACGGCCGCCCACGGATGCGTCGCCAAGAGTCACGCCGTGGCCCAAGCCCCGCTACGACCGTGAGGCTTGGCGACGCTCGGCGGCTTGTCGTGACGTCGACCCGGAGGTCTTCTTCCCCATAGGGTCGACGGGCATGGCCGCCCAGCAGATCGGGCTGGCCAAGGCCGTCTGCGACGGCTGCCCCGTTCGATCGTCCTGCCTGACCTTTGCCCTGACCAGCAACCAGGAGTTCGGCGTGTGGGGCGGCTGCGACGAGGATGAACGCCGTATCCTCCGCCGGCAGTGGCGAGCCGACAGTCGCGCCGCGCAGTGACCGCCGCAGGGTGGTCCGCCGCAGTGTCGCTTAGCCGGCGAGCAGCTGAAGCAGGGTCCTGGCCCCCCACCCCGTGGCCCCGCGGGTCAGCCAGCCGTCGTCGGTGTCGGACCAACTGGGTGAGGCGATGTCGAGATGGGCCCAGGGTCGGCCAGCGACGAACTCGCCCAGCAGCAGGCCGGCCATGATGGAACCGGCGGCCGGGTTGGAGGCAACGTTCTTGAGGTCGGCGACGTCGGAGTCCAACTTGGAGCGGTAGGCGGCCACCAGCGGGAGGCGCCACGCCGGCTCCCCTGCCCGGTCCGCCGCCTGCAGGACCCTGGCGACGAGGGCATCGTCATTGCCCATGACCGCAGCCACTCCGGGCCCGAGCGCCACCCGTTGCGCTCCGGTGAGGGTGGCGATGTCGACGATGGCATCGGGCGACTCCTCGGCGGCCAGGGCCAGGGCGTCGGCCAGGACAAGGCGGCCCTCGGCGTCGGTGTTGAGCACCTCGATGGTCGTACCGTTCCTGACCGTGAGGATGTCCCCAGGGCGAATGGCGCCGCCGTTGACCATGTTCTCCGTCGATGCCACCCAGCCGGTCACCCGCACCGCCAAGCCGAGCTCGGCGGCGGCGGCCACCGCGGCGATGACGGCCGCAGCGCCTCCCATGTCGCTCTTCATGGTCATCATCGACGCCGCCGTCTTGATGGACAGCCCCCCGGAGTCGAACGTGATGCCCTTGCCCACCAGGGCCACGGTGCGCGAGGCGCCCGCAGGCTCGTAGGACAGGCGCAGCAGGCGGGCCGGTTCGTCGGCCCCCTTGCTGACACCCTCGAGTCCGCCGAGGCGCTCGGCGGCGATGCGCTCCTCGTCCCACACATCGACGGCAAAGCCGTACCGGCGGCCCAGCTCCACGGCGATGGCGGCCAGAGCCGACGGGGTCAGCGTTCCGGCCGGCTCGTTGACCCAGTCCCGGGCCCGTACCGTGGCCAGCGCGGCCGCCGCCCCGAACCGGACCTGATCGCCATCACCGCCGACGATGACCACCCGCTCGGGGCCTGAGCCCCCCGACTTGGCGGACCCTGCGTAGGTGTAGCCGCCCAGCGCGATCCCCTCCACGGCGGCGGCACCCAGAGCGGGCGCGTCGCCGGCCAGGGCGAGCGTGGTGGCCGCCACCGTGCAGCGCGACAGGTGGCGACCGAGGGCGGCCCCGGCCTTGCGCACGACGTCACCGTCGACCCCCGTGCGGGCTCCCACGCCGAGCGCGACCACGATGGTGCCGTCATCGGCGGGCAGGACCTGGGACTGGCCCGCTCGACCCTCGAAGCCGCAGCGGGTCAGGAACATCTGATCGAGGCTGGCCCCGGCCCCCTCTGGCAGCGACCCGTCGGCGAAGACGGGAACACCGAGCACCTCGGCGTCGACGGGGACGCCGGCCGCCGCTTGGAAGACAGCGATGCCTCGGCACAGGTCAGCCATGGGTGTCGGTCCCATCGTTGGTGGGGGCCGGCATGGCGCCCGCCTGCCGGGACAGCAGCGAATCGCCGTGCTCCTGCCAGCGAGCCATGGTCCAAACCAGATCGGACAGGCGGTTCAGGTAGGCGGCGGTCCGGGAGTCGGGAGCTGCGCTGCCGATGACGAGGCGCTCGGCCCGGCGGATGGCCGTGCGGGCCACGTCGAGGCCGGCCGACACCCGGTCGTGGCCGGGGATGACGAAGTCCTTCAACGGTGGGAACCGGCCGGCCAGGTCGTCGATCAGGGCCTCGAGGGCGGTCACCATCTCGGCGGTGACGAGCGTGACGCCAGCGGAGAGCTTGGCCCTGTTGCCAGCGGCCGTGGCCACATCGGCCATGAGCACGTAGAGCTCGCGCTCAAGGCGGACGAGCAGCAGGTCGAGCTCGGAGGACCGCTCCACCTCCGCGCGGACCACGCCAAGGGCGGCCTGGGCCTCGTCGACCGCTCCGTTGGCATCGATCAAGGGGCTGTCCTTGGCCACCCGACCTCCGTAGAGCAGACCGGTGGTCCCGTCGTCGCCCTTGCGGGTGTACACCTTCACGGCAGGAACAGAGGTTGAGGGGTCGAGGGCACGGTCGAAGAGCCTACGGCCCCGACCGCCGGCGCCGGCCCCGCGACATCGTGGTGGCAGAGCACCGCCGGTCAGCTGATCTGAGCGTCGCCGGGGAGGTCCCCCCACGTGTCGCCGATGGACGGATCGCCGAGGCGGATCGGCTTGCGCCCGGCCCGGCGAGCCTGCACCTCGCGATCGCGCGCCTTGCGCACCGACTGGGCGCGACCGGACGCCGTCGACGGCACCGGCCACACCGCGTCGATGGCCGAGTTGAGCTCGGCGCCGATCAGCACGGCCAGGGCGGTCACGTAGAAGAACAGCAGAGCGGCGATGGGGGCCGACAGCGACCCGTAGACCGACTTCTTCTGGAAGCTTGACTCCAGATAGGCCCGCACGACGAAGCTGCCCATCAGCCAGGCGGTCATGGCCACCACGGCTCCCGGGATCCCCCGTCGCCAACGGACCCGGACGGGCAGGCACAACATGTACATGGTGTTGAGCACGGCGACGGACCCGAGCCCGACGACGGGCCAGTACAGGACGTGGATGGCGGTTGCGCCGTCGCCGGCCAGCGAAGAGGGCAGCAACGAGATGATCACGTCCGGACCCAGAGCCAGGGCCGGGAGCAGGACATACAGATGATAGTCGGAGAGTGCGCCTTGCTGCGCGACAAAGCGGACCTGTTGTAACACCGTGTCCCGCTCTGGATCGGTCACAATCTGCTTTTCGATGCGGTAGCGCCCGGCATGGCAGGTGTTGACCAAGCGGAATGCCGGCACGCCGCCGGCCAGCCAGTGAATTGCGGAGTCGGCGTCACGTTTCTCCTCGGAGAAGAAGTC
>JALYZO010000095.1 GCA_030945745.1 Actinomycetota bacterium | reverse complement strand
TGCCCTCCCACGTGAAGTGGACGGTCTCGTCAGCGACTGAGCCGTCAAGGTCGTCGACCAGCTCTATCGTTACTCGTTCAGCCACACAGACTCCTTAGATTGGGAATTGTCTAATGCTGGCTCGTTATAGGATCATTGTCAAACCGGGACTATTAGGTGGCGAAGAATTGCCAGGAATCTGTGATTGGATATGAGTATGTCGATATACTCCACTCGACCCGACGCCAGCACGAGTCGATCCTTCGGTTCAGGTTCCCGTTCTGGGATCCTCGGCGTACGTACGGCTAAGCCATGAGGCACGCCTCGGACGAACGACTACCCGGCGCCGGACGTCCAAGGCCGCATCCCGCCTACCCGGCGATCAGGGATGGGCTGCCATCGCAGCACCGGCCGTCCTTATGGGGCAGGTGGCTGACGCCGGCGAGTTCCGGCTGCGAGGAACCAGTCGTCGGGTCGGTGACACCGTCATGCCGTGCCATACGGGGGCGTGAGACTGCACGACGCCAGTCACCGTCGATGCACGCGATGATTCACCGTGATCCGCCGAGCGGGAGAGGGCCGATACGCACACGTCGAGCGTGAGCAGCGGTGGATCGCATCCGGGGTGCCGCCAGATGCTCAGCGCTGGGCGGAGATCGTCGACCGCTACATCCGCGGCACCCGGCTTCGCCTCCGTCACACCGAGAGCGATGAGCAGATCGTGTACAAGCTCGGCCAGAAGGTCCGGCTCCATGCCAACGATCCCGAGACCGTCAAGCTCACGAACGTCTACTTGTCCTATGAGGAGTTCGCCGTGCTGGCATCGCTGCCAGCAACGGTGCTTTGCAAGACGCGGTGGCGGGTGGGGTGGGAGGGCAAGACGGTGGCCGTCCACCAGTTCCATGGGCGCCTGGACGGACTGGTTCTCGCAGAGGTGGAGCTCGCTCCAGGCGATTGCCGGCTGGGTAGTCCGCCGTTCGCCGTTCGGGACGTCACCAACGACGATCGGTTCTCCGGAGGGGCGCTCGCGCTGGCCCCAGACGAGTCCGTCGCCGGGCTTCTACTGGACGCCGGAACCAGGGATGGCACCTGATGGACCCCTGCGGTTCCGGCGATCGGGGCGAGGGTGTCGCGGCGGAGAGTCCGTGCTTATGGGATGAGCTGAGGGACGCGGCCGACCCAGCAGCGAGGGTCTTCGGCCGGACTACCGCAGGGCTGATGGCTCGGCGGGTGCACTGGATCGTCGGCGAGTCACGGCCAACCCGCTGGCGACGATGACCGCGAGCACCACCGACCCGGTGCCCTCGGCGGCCCGCAGCAGCCCCTCCCGCCGGCAGCGACCCTGGGCGCCCGGAACGGGCACACCTCCGGGGTCGTCCCTGTGATCGGCGACCGCCTCGCCCTCGTCCTGGGGGCACCCAGTCAGCACGGCTCCCCAAGCATTCGAGTGCTCGGCGCTGCCCGAGACGGTGAAGTTCTGAAGTGTCCGAACCATCATGGCTACGCTCAGGATCGCCATAATTCCGACGGCGACGGTGGCGAACTGCGTTCGCGGTGGGCTCATCTGGTTGTCGAGGACGGTCACCCTGGTCCATCCGCGATCACGATCGGCGACCGCATGATCGACAACAAGGTATCGCTCGACGGTCGGGACGCAGGGTCGTGTCCTGCGACGCGTCCCGACGCGGTGTCCCACTGCGACGCCCGGACGATTTCCGGGAATCCCCACTCGCTACGCCACCCTGCGCCGGCGGTAGAGAGGGCACCTTCCGGCGCCGGCAGAACGGCGCGGTTGTGAGACACCGCCGCTGGGGATCAACGCCGCCGGATACGAACGACGCCGACGTAGGGGACCTGCTCGTCGACGAAGTAGGTGACGCTGATCCCCGATGGCAGCTGATCCTCGAACAGCTGGACCCCCGCCACGATCTGGGCCACTCGTCCGAGGCGGTCCGTCTGCGACCCAGGCGCACAGTTCCTCGGTGATGGCGAGCGATCTGCTGGCGTCAGCACGTCGAGGTCCGGCTGAGACGAGTCGGTCAGGAAGACCCGCCAGGTCACGCCGATCGGCGGTGCGTGCCTTGGAGGTGTTCGAGGAGCTCGTCCTTGTCGGAGAAGCCCCGAAGCGAACCGTCGGCGATCTGGGCCCGGGCCGCCTGGACGGCCGCGGCCTCGTCACCCACTTCGGCCCGCCAGTCGTCGAGCAGCCGCGTGGGGCTGGCGGTCTCCTCCGACATGGGTAGCAGGGTAGATCAGCCGCCGGCGACGAAGGCGACCACCACGTAGGCGGCGTGACGGTCGAAGCTCTGGCGCCGGTGGTCGTAGACCGTCGTGGTGCGGGGATCAGCGTGCCTGGCGGCGATCTGCACCTCCCGCAAGGGCACCCCGGCCTCCAGGGCGGCGGTTTTCAGCAGATGCAGGACACCGACAGGCGAGCGCAGCGGCTCGCAGCAGCGACATCAGGCCATCCGCACGTGGGAGTCACGTGTCTTCGACCGGGCGTTGGGGCCCATCTGGCGGACGGGAGATGTGCGCTCGGTGCCGTTTCCTGGCGGTGGTGGCGGTGACGCCGAGCTGGCGCCCGATCGCCTCCCACGTGTGCTCGTGCTTCCTCGCGGCGGCGACGCTGAGGGGCATCCAGGCATGCAGTTGGGCGAGGAGGCTGGCCATGGCGTGAAGGTCGGCGAGCCCGTCGCCGAGGGACATGGGCGAGCGCAGGAGTGTGAGCTCGACGACTGCTTCATCGAGGACCGCGGCGGTGGCGTCATCGACGAGCGGACGGTCGGGATGCGTCGTCATCCAGGCATCGTCGAAGGTCCAGGGACCATGAGGATCGTCGCCGGTCATGTCGTCCTTCCTCTCTCGGGCGGACCGAAGTCGGCCGTGGGCGGTGAGCCGTGCGACTCGGCGCGGTTGGCCTGTGACATGAGCTCGCGGTTGATGGCCCGCGCCGCGTCCAGCTCCTCGTCGCTGCGCCGGAGCGCCTCGGCTGCGTCGAACAGCTGTCGCTCGAGCTCGGCGACGCGTTGGCCAAGCCGATGCTCGGCGACATGAGCGGCCACGTCGCCGGCCAGGAGGTCGTCGGCGACCAGGCTGGCACCCTCGAGTTGGGACAGACGGCTCTCGAGGGACCGCAGCCGCTGCTGGAGGCGGAGGTTCGTCACCCGGCTGTTCTCCAGGTCCGCTCGTAGCGACGCTCCCGTGACGCGGGCCGCGCTGACCATGTCGTCGGCCTGGCGATGCACGGCCTGGGCGCATTTGAGCTCGACCTCGGCCCTGAGGTCGGGATGGTCGTAGATGAACTTGCGCCCGACGCCCGCATCACGGGCCACGCCGGCGATGGTGGGCACCCGGCCCCGCTGAACGAGAGCCTCGACCGCAGCCAGCACGAGGGTGCGCTTGCGTTGACCGGCGAGCTGGCGGGCGGCGCGCAAGGCCTCGGCCCTGTCAGGCTTCATCGTCTCGGTGCTGGTCGCGCACGACGTTGGGGAACAGCGTGGGTGACGGTGAACCGATGACGCCCAGGAACCGCACCGGCACGGTGGTGTCGAGCTGGGCCCGGCTGCGGCGCAGCACCGCGACCGCCTCCTCGACGGCGGGCCGTTCGTCATCGCCGACGCTGGCCAGCAGCTCGTGGCAACGGTCGATGATGGCCCGGACGGCGGCAACCTCCTCGCCGGCGGGGATGGCCGCGTTGCGGGCCCACTCTTCGAGCTCGGGAGCCGCGGCCCGGAGGCGCTCCGTATCGGCCAGGAGCCGGCTGAGATGGGCACGCAGCTCGGGCAGGAAGGACGGATCGGTGCGGAAGTGGGTGCAGCCGAAGCACTGGTGGCGGAACGGACAGGCCTGGCCGTGTGCCTTGACGTTGGTGGGCTCCCGGCAGATCCCGAACGGCACCGCCACCTGCCCGACCGCATCGCGGAGGTGCTCGCTGTCGAGGAGGCGCTCCACTGCCGGCCGGGACCGCTCGCCCCGGCCGTTGAGCTGAAGCGCCGCGAGCTGGTCGACCGCCTTGCGCTTCCGCTTGTGGGTGACCCGGTAGTAGCCCTGGGTGGTGCTCAGCCGGGCGTGGCCCATGAGGGCGGCGAGCACCTCGACGGGCGTGCCGCCGTCGGCGTGGCGCTGGGCGTAGGTGTGCCGGAAGGAATACGACGTGATGTCGCAGCGGTCGTAGTCCTCGCCCCCGGGACCGACGAGGACGGGCAGGTCATGCACCCAGGTGCGGAAACGCTCGCCGAACGTGGTCCGGTTGAACGGCTTCACGCCCCTGGGGTTGCGCACCAGCGCCGGGAACAGCGCCAGCTGGGACGGCGGCGTGTCGGGATGGCTGTCGCGCACGCGCGCCTGCTGGGCCCGGATGACCTCGGCCGCCGCCTCGTCGATGGGCAGGTGGAAGCCGCGCCGGGCGACCTTGGGCATGTCGTGGACGAGGACGGGTGCGGGCCGGAGCTGCCCGGCCTCGTCGAGCACCTCCTCGGTGCGCAGGCAGTCCCAGCGCAGCCCGCACAGCTCGGCCG
>JALYZO010000092.1 GCA_030945745.1 Actinomycetota bacterium | reverse complement strand
AACCGTGGTGATCGTCCCCGACGGGTCCACCCTACGAACGCTGTGGGCGTCAGAGATGTACACAGCACCGCTGCGGCGGTCGACCGCCACCCCCGACACCGCCCCCAGCGACGCCTGGGTGGCCGGGCCGCCATCGCCGCCCCCGCCCCCCCCGGCGAAGGTGGTGATGATCCCCCCCGGCGCCGCCGACGCCGGGCTTGCGGCCACGACGCTCAACAAGCCCACGACCAGGGCCACCAAACCGCCCGTGACCGTGGCCGTGAACCTCACATCCCGTCGCCGGGTCGAGTGCCGGTGCTGATCCATCTCCTTACCGCCCTTTCGATCGTCACCGCTGTCGGCCCTGCTGCGTCAGCGCCGGGCCGACAGCGCCCCGCTCTTCGCTGCCGGCGAAGTCAATCGGAGGAACCCGGGGTTGCCGATGGTGGAGAAGTACCCGAAGGCATCGACCGCAACCTGGGTGGTCCCGGCGTAGTTGTAGATGCTCACCGTGCCGGTCGCATTGTTCAGCTGGGCCAGGTCCGCGTTGGCCCGGATCTCCCCTGCGGTGAAGTTCACGTCCGAGGTGGTCGCCGGCGGAGTCAGCGGTTGGGGGGTCACGGTCAGGAAGCCGAGGGCAGTGGCGGACGCCTCGGTGACGTTGAGGGTGGCGGCGGAGGGGTTGCCGTTGGCCTCGGCCGGGATGCCGGCCTGGCCAGTCACCGGAAACGTGGTGCTGGTGCCAGGACCGAGTGGCCCGGCACCCGTGCGGGTGTCGGTCAGGCGGGCCGGCACCACCGGCGTGTACAGCGAGCCGCTGGTTGGCAGTCCCGTAGCGTCGCTGAATAGCCCGACCACGTCAACCACCACGTCGGCTTTGCCATTGAAGTTGTAGATGGTGAAGTTGCCGTTGGCGTCGACCGGCACGATGGCCCTGGTCGAGGTGGTCTGCCCCGCGACCCAGTTGACGTTGGACGCGGTCGGCCTGGTTGCCCCCGTCGGGTAGGCGGTCAGGTAGTCCCCGCCCAGTCCACCTTCACTGATCCCGCGGCCGGTGGTATTGGTCACGGTGAGCTGCACCGTCGCCGCCGAGATCCCCTGGTTTGGCCCGCTCGCGCCCGTCGCCGGCACGTTGAAGGACTGACCCGAGCCCAGCGTCGGGGTGGTGTTGGAGGGGGGCAGGTTCTCACTGGCACAGAACCCGGGCTTCTGCGCGGTCACGCAGCGGGTGTCGGCCACCCGGTACGCGGCGAGGGGCGTGTAGTGTCCGACGCCGGTCGTGGTGGCGGCGGTGGGATCGAAGTACCCCTCCAGATCGACTACCACGTCGACGCTGCCGGTGGGGCTGCCGTTGACCACGGTCACCTGTCCGCCGTGCACCTTGCTGATCACCAGGTTGGGCACGACGCAGTCAAGCGTGCCGCAGTCGGGCGGCCCAGCCACGTAGTTGAGGACGGAGGTGGGTGTGAGCGGCGGCTGACCCGTCGGGTAGACGGTCAGGAAGCTGTTGGTGGTGCCGTCGACGGCCGTGACCGACAACGAAACCGATGTTGCCGTCGTCGGCACTGCGGCCGGCATGGTGACCGTCACCGAGCCGGCTGGACCGACCGGCGAGCCCGAGTTGGGGTAGCCGCTGCCGCGACGGGTGTCGGTGACGCGCGTGGGTGTGAGGGGGTGGTAGGCGCCGGCGGAGGGGGTCGGGGGAGCGGCTGCGCCCTGCACCTCCCGAATGACGTGGTTGAACGTGTCGGCGAGGTACAGGTTGCCGGAGCTGTCGAGGGTCACGCCCTCGGGGTTGTTGAGCTGAGCGACCGTGGCCGGCCCGCCGTCGCCGCTGAAGCCGGCCGAGCCGTTTCCGGCCACGGTGTTGATGATCCCTGTGCTGGCCGTCACCTTGCGGATGCGCTGATTTCCGGTGTCGCTGATGAAGATGTCTCCGGCCCCGTCGAGGACCAGGCCGCCGGGGTTGTTGAGCGCAGCAGAGACGGCGGGCCCGCCGTCACCGCTGAAGCCAGTCGTGCCGTTGCCGGCCACGGTGGAGATGTTGCCGGTTGCCGCAGTGACCTTGCGGACGCGCTGGTTGCCCGAGTCATCGATGTAGAGGTTGCCGGCTCCGTCCACGACCACGTCCTGGGGGGAGGCCAGGAGGGCCGAGGCTGCCGATCCGCCGTCACCGCCGAACCCCGACGCTCCCCCTGGATCGCCGACCACGGTGGTGATGATGCCGGTGGCGGAGGTGACCTTGCGGATGACGTTGGCAAACTGATCGGCGATGTAGACGTTGCCGGCCTGGTCGACCGCCACACCGTAAGGAGCCTCGAGCGTCGCCGCCGTGGCGGCGCCGCCGTCACCGCTGTAGCCGAAGTTGCCGTTGCCGGCCACCGTGGTGATGGTGCCGCTGGCGGCGGTGACCTTGCGGACGGTGGAGTTGCCGGAGTCCGCGATGTAGAGGTTGCCGGCCTGGTCGAAGGCCAAACCCTGAGGAGAGGTGAGCTGCGCCGAGGTGGCTGCCCCCCCGTCCCCGCTGAAGCCGGCCGTGCCGGTCGTGCCGGCAACCGTGGTGATGATGCCGGTGGCAGCGGTGACCTTGCGGACGGTTGAGCTGACGGAGTCGGCGATGTAGAGGTTGCCGGCCTGGTCGAAGGCCACCGCCGCGGGGGCGGCGAGGCCGGCCGAGTTGGCGGGACCGCCGTCACCACTGGCGGCTGTGTTGTTGACGTTGCCCGCCACGGTCGTGATGTCTCCCGTTGCCGCCGATGCACGGGTCGCGCCCTGGACCCCCACCAGCCCGAGCACCGTCAGGGCCGCGAAGAGCACCCTGATCCTCGGCCGCCGACGTCCCTGCGAGGCCCGTCGCGAACCAGCGGTCATGAGCATGCGATACATACGAGTCCCCCAGATGGCTATACCGTCGTTCTGACAGTCTCGCAGACGAGTCGCCGGGGAGCAAAAGGACTCGCCCTGCTGAACGCCAAACGACATCGAACGAGGCTCTGGGTGGCTCAGGCCATGGCGACGAGGTCCAAGAGGTCGTCGCTCCAGGTGTCCTCGGTCCCGTCGGGCATGACCAGGACCCGATCGGGGGCCAATCGGGTCACGAACTCGGTGTCGTGGCTGACCAGGATCATCGTTCCCGGCCACGCCGAGAGGGCGTGGCCGATGGCCGTGCGCGACGGGGGGTCCAAGTTGTTGGTGGGCTCGTCGAGAAGGAGCAGGTTGTGGCGGCCGGCCACCAGCTGGGCGAGGGCCAGCTTGGTCTTCTCCCCGCCCGACAGGGTCGAGGCGTCCTGGTGGGCGATCTCCCCGGACAGGCCCATCATGCCCAGCAGGGCCCGTAGCTCGGTGTCGGGGATGGCCGCCGACTCCCGGATGTGGGTGAGGACATCGACGCCGCGGCGGATCCCCTCGTGCTCCTGGGCGTAGTAGCCGACGTCGACGCCGACCCCGGTGCGGAACGACCCGGCGGTGGCGGCGGTCTGGCCGGCCAGGATGCGCAGGAGGCTGGTCTTGCCGGCACCGTTGAGGCCCATGATCAACAGCCGCTGGCCATGTTCCACGGTGAAGCCGACCTCGGTGAACACCGGCGGGCCCCCGTAGGCCTTGGCCAACCGCTCGGCTTGGAGGATGACCCGGCCGGCGTGCGGCGGCGTGGGGAACCGCACCTTGTACCTGCGGTCACCACGACCGGGCGCCTCGGTCCTGTTGGCCTGCATCCGGTCGACCCGCCGATCGAGGGACTTGGCCACCTTGGCCCGCTTGGCCGTCTGGTGGCGCATGGCGTCCGCCATGGTCGACAACCGCTTGATCTCCGCCGACTCGCGCTCAGCCAGCTTGGCGGCCCGGGCGTCGTCAAGGACCCGGGCCTTGCGGTACTGGCTGTACGTCCCCTTGTAGGCCACCATGCGCCCCTCGTCGAGGTGCAGGACACGGGTGATGGCCTCGTCGAGAAGATCGAGGTCGTGGCTGACCACCAGCAACGCCCCCCGGTAGGAGCGCAGGAAGGCAAGCAGCCAACCCTTGGCGTCAGAGTCCAGATGGTTGGTGGGCTCGTCGAGGAGTAGCAGGTCGGCGCCGGCGTAGAGGATGCGGGCCAGCTCGACGCGGCGACGCTCTCCCCCCGACAGGACGTCAATGGGCAGATCGAGCCGCTCGTCGCTCAGCCCCAGGCCGGCCACCAGTTGGCGCACCTCGGACTCCGCAGCGTACCCGCCGGCGGCGGAGAACGCCTCCTCGGCCTTGGCGAAACGACCGACGTTGCGCTCGGAGGGGTCCTCCTCCATGGTCAGGCGCAGCTTCTCCAGGCGGACGGCCGCCTCGTCGAGGCCCCGGCCGGACAGCACGTAGCTGAGCCCGCTGACGCCCGCCGCCTCCTTCAGGTGCGCCGCGTCCTGGGACAGGAATCCCAGCCGGCCGCCGACGGTCACCTGTCCCACCGCCGGCTCGGCGTCGCCGCCCAGCACCTTGAGCAGGCTGGTCTTGCCGGCCCCGTTGCGACCGACCAGACCGACCTTGTCGCCGGGGCGGACCAGGAAGCTGGCGTCTTGCAGCGTGAAGCGCCCACCTACCTCGACGCTCAGATCCCGGGCCTGCAACACCGTGCCATTGTGGCGGATGCCGGGGCCAACCCGTTCCCGCCTTTCCGGAGCCGCCGTGTCCACCACCGATCTCGTCGTCCACTGGGCCGTCGCCACCGAACGGGCCGAGCTGGCGGCTGAGGAGCTGTGGGACCGGGGGGCAACCGCGGTCGAGCTGCGCCCGGAGGGGGCCGAAACCACGCTGGTGGCGTCATTGCCCACCACTGCGGCGGCCATCACGGTCGCTGCGGAGGTCGGCGGCCACGTGGTCGAGCTGCCCCGGGACTGGGCCGACGCCTGGCGGGCCTACGCCGAACCGGTCCAGGTGGGCGCGCTGGTGGTGGTTCCGGCGGGGACCACCGTGGTGCGCATCGACCCTGGCGCCTGCTTCGGCAGCGGAACACACCCGAGCACCCGGCTGATCCTGGGTCTGCTGGGCGACGACCCCCCTGTTGGCCTGCGGGTAGCTGATGTGGGCACGGGCAGCGGGATCCTGGCCGTGGCCGCTGCCGTCCTCGGTGCCGCGTCGGTCCAGGCGGTGGACATCGATCCCGACTCGGCGACGATCGTTCGGGGAAATGCCTCCCGCAACAGCGTCGACTCGGCGGTGAGGGCGTCCACGGGGTCGGCCGCAGACGTGGTGGGGCCGGTGGATCTGGCCCTGGTCAACGTGACCGCCGCCGTCCACGTTGCCCTGGCCCCCGCCGTGATCGACGTGGTCGCCCCCGGCGGGCGGATCCTGCTGGCCGGCCTGCTGGCCGGCCAATGGCGCCATGTGGCGGGGTCCTACCGGTGCTGCGACGTGGTCCGCCGGCCGGAGCTCGACGGTTGGGTGGGCGCTGAGCTGACCGTCCCTCCGTCCTCCTGAGCCATCCGCGTCTGCGGCCGCAGGGGGCGGTAATCTTCGACCGTGCCGTTGTCTTCAACCGGGACCACCAGCGTCGAGCGGGGCGTCCAGCGCCTGTGGATCGAAGCGATCACCGGCTTCAACGACGGCGCTCTGGCCGGGTTGCTGTCGTGCTGTCCCGACCTGATCCTCGGCGGCGTTGGCGACGTGGCAGACCTGGCCCGAGCCGTCATCTCGCCGGGGAGCGTCAAGGTCCGCTACGACTCGGCGGACCGGACCAGCCGCGTGGCACTCGAAGCGCTGTGCGTCCTTCCCGAGGCGACCGACACCGACGCCCTGGCCGCGGCCCTCGGCACCCAACCCGAGGCACTGGAGCCGGTCCTCGGCCTGTTGGAGACCGCCGCACTGGTGCTCCGAGACGGCGACCGGCTGGTGCGCAACCCGGGCCTGGCCGCCGCCATCCCCCACCCGGCGGGCCTGGGCATCGGGGCCCGGAGCCCTCTGGAGGCTCAGTCGGTGGCGGCGTTGACCGACCTGGCCGGTCGCCTGGGGGTCGTTGCCAAGGGGCCCAAGGCGGCGATCGTCACCACCCTGGTCGGGGTCCTGTCGTCGCCGGAGCGGATGGCTGCGGTGGTGGCTGCCGGACCTGCAGGCACCAAGGCGATGGCCGAGCGACTGGCTCACGAGAACCTCCAGATCAGCTTCGGCTACGGCAACTACTACCGCGAGGCGCAGTCGGACCGCACGCCGGTGGGCTGGCTGCTGCGGCGGGGCCTGGTGGTGACCGAATCGTGGGGCCTGGCGACCATGCCCGCCGAGGTGGCCGTGGCCCTGCGCGGCGGCCGCCTTTTCGACTCGTTCACCCCGGAGCCACCGCCTGTGGCAACCACCGTCGGCGATGGCGAGCAGGTCGACCAGCGAGCCGCCCAGATCGCAATCGACGTGGTGGCCGACGTGGCCGACCTTTTGGGTGGCTGGGGGGCCGACCCGCCCAAGCTGCTCCAGGCGGGGGGCTTGGGCGTGCGCGAGGTGCGGCGGGTGGCCAAGGCCACGAAGCGGACCGAGGTCGATGCCGCCCGGATCATCGAGCTGGCGGTCTTCGCCGGCCTGGCGGACCATGACGGTGCCGTGGCCCTGCCGACCCCCAGCTACGACCGGTGGCTCGGCACCACCACCGCGGAGCGTTGGGTGTGGCTGGTCGACGCCTGGCTCCACGCCGCCGCTCACCTGAGCCTGGCGGGGGCAACCGACACCAGGAACAAGATGATCCCCCCCCTGCTCGACCGCCCGCCGGAGAGCGAGGCCATCGCCCGGCGGAAGTTGGTCCTCAGCCTGCTGCGGCCCGGGCGATCCGCCGACGCCGCCAGCGTGATCGACCGGGCCCAATGGCAGATGCCGACCCTGTGGGAGGGCGGCCCGGCACGCCCCGAGCGTCTGGCCACGTGGATCCTGGAGGAAGCTGAGCTGCTCGGCATCAGCGTCGGGCAGTTCCCCAGCTCCTTCGGCCTCGCCCTGGTGGAGGAGGATCCCGACGCCGCCGCCGCCGCCCTGGCGCAGCGGTCCCCGCCGTTGACAACCGAGCTGGTGCTCCAAGCCGACCTGACGGCCATGGCGTCGGGAGAGCTGGCCCCGGGCCTACGGCGGCAGCTCGACGTGCTGGCCGACGTGGAATCGACAGGCGCAGCCACCGTCTACCGCTTCAGTGAGTCGTCACTGCGCCGCGGCTTCGACGCCGGGCAGACCAGCGCGGAGATGCTCACGTTGCTCGGCGAGCACGCTCGCAAAGGTGTTCCCCAGCCCCTGACCTACCTGATCGAGGACCTGGGCCGCCGCCACGGGCAGGTGCGGGTAGGCTCCGCCTCCAGCTACGTGCGCTGCAGCGACGCCTCGTTGCTGGCCGAGGTGGTCCATGCCAAGAAGACCGCCCGCCTCCACCTTCAGCTCCTGGCCCCGACCGTGGCGGTCGGCGACGCCGAGCCTGCGGCCGTGGTGGCCACTCTCCGGGAGGCCGGTTATCTGGCCGCCCCGGAGCACGCCGATGGGACCCTGGTGCTCAGCGCCCCGCCGGCCCGGAGGGCGCCGGGGGCCCCCGACGACGATGCCGACGACGAGTTCGCTCTGTTGGGCGACCTCTTGGACGATCCGGCCCTGCTGGCCGCGTTGAGCGGTCTCCCCACCGCAGTGCTGGAGTCGGCCACGACCGACCAGCTGCGGCGGTTCCTGACCGACGACGGCACCGACGGGGAGGAGGAGACCGGTCCTGACGTCGTGGCCGCGATGGTCCAGCGCTTGCGCAACGCTCCGCCGCCGGCCCCTTCCCCGCCACCTTCTCCGCCACCACGCCGGGGAACGCCACCGCCCGGGCCACGTCCCCGGCCGGCCGTCGTCCAAGCCCGGCTGCTCGACGATGACGACCCGCCCCGACCGGGCCACATCGCCCAGGATGGCGATGCCATCATCGCCCTCGTCGACGAGGCCATCGACGAGGGGTGGCTGGTGCGCCTCTCGTATGTGAACGGCAAGGGGGAAGAGGCGGAGTCCTGGGTCGAGCCGCTGGCGCTCAGCCGACGCACCCTACGGGTCAACCGGGTGGGGCGCGGCGGCGGCCAGGAGCTGGTCCTGCGTCGCATCCGGTGGGCCCGCATCGCCACCGCCGCCGAAGAGGAGTCCCAGTGGTGAGCGACGGGCCCCTGATCGTCCAGTCCGACCGGACCCTGCTGCTCGAGACCGACCATCCCGACGCCGCCGCCTGCCGGCTGGCCATCAGTCCCTTCGCCGAGCTGGAACGCTCCCCCGAGCATGTCCACACCTACCGGGTGACACCCCTGGCGCTGTGGAACGCCCGGGCCGCCGGCCACGACGCGGAGGGTGTCGTCGACGCCCTGGTGCGCTGGTCGCGCTACCCGGTGCCCCAGCCCATCCTCATCGACGTGGCCGACACCATGGCCCGCTACGGCCGGCTCGCCTTGGAGATGGACCCGGTCCACGGCCTGGTGCTGCGCAGCAGCGACCGGGCGGTGCTCGAGGAGGTCCTGCGGACCAAGACCGTCACCCCCCTCGTCGGGGTCCGCATCGACGCCGACACCGTGGTGGTGGCCCGCTCGGAGCGGGGCCGGCTCAAGCAGGCGCTGCTCAAGGCGGGATGGCCGGCCGAGGACCGGGCCGGCTACGTCGACGGCGCCTCCCATCCCATGAGCCTGCGCGAGAGCGACGCGTTCGCGGTGCGCGACTACCAGCGCGACGCCGTCGACACCTTCCACGCGGCCGGCAGCGGGGTCGTCGTCCTGCCGTGCGGGGCGGGCAAGACCATCGTCGGGGCGGCGGCCATGGCCCGGGTCTCTGCGCACACCCTCGTGCTGGTCACCAACATCGTCGCCGCCCGGCAGTGGCGCGCCGAGCTGCTGGCCAGGACCAGCCTCACCGAGGCCGAGATCGGCGAGTACTCAGGTGAGCACAAGGACATCCGGGCGGTCACGTTGGCCACCTACCAGATCCTGATCTCCAAGCGACGCGGGCTGCACCCGCACCTGGAGCTGCTGTCGGGCGAGGACTGGGGGCTGATCGTCTACGACGAGGTCCACCTGCTCCCCGCCCCGGTGTTCCGCATGACCGCCGACATCCAAAGCCGGCGCCGCCTCGGTCTCACCGCCACGTTGGTGCGCGAGGACGGGCGTGAAGGCGACGTGTTCAGCCTCATCGGGCCCAAGCGATTCGACGCTCCGTGGCGCGACATCGAAGCTCAGGGTTGGATCGCCCCGGCGCACTGCACCGAGGTCCGGGTCACCCTCAGCGACGAGGAGCGCATGGCGTACGCCCTGGCCGAGGCGGAGGACCGCTACCGGGTGGGGGCCACCGCTCGCTCCAAGGTGGCGGTCGTCGAGATCCTCTGCGCCGAGGCGGTCAGCCGGGGCGAGCCCACCCTGGTGATCGGCCAGTACCTCGATCAGCTCGACGAGCTGTCGGAGCGCCTCGGGGCGCCGACGATCACCGGCAAGACGCCCACCAGAGAGCGCGAGCGTCTCTACCGCGCCTTCCGCGACGGGCTCGAGCCGGTTCTGGTGGTCTCCAAGGTGGCCAACTTCTCGGTCGACCTGCCGGAGGCCTCGGTGGCCATCCAGGTGTCGGGCAGCTTCGGGAGCCGCCAGGAGGAGGCGCAGCGGTTGGGACGGATCCTGCGCCCCAAGGCCGACGGCCGCCAGGCGATCTTCTTCTCCATCGTCGCTCGGGACACCAACGACCAGGAGTTCGCCGCCCGCCGGCAGCGCTTCCTGGCCGAGCAGGGCTACGCCTACCGGATCGCTGACGCCGAGACCCTGGCCTGGCCGGCGTAGCGAACCTCGGGCCTGGCGTGGTAGGACCTCGGAGCCGAAGCCGCCCCGGTCCCACAACCGTTAGTCGAAGTGCCGATAGTCAACCGGAGGATCGGATCCGATCGGGCCGGGGCGTCCGTAGAGGTAGCCCTGGAAAGCGTCGACGTCGATCTCGGTCAGAATTCTGGCCTGAGTCTCGGTCTCCACACCCTCGGCGATCACGGACAAGTTGAGGGAGTGCGCCAGCGAAACCATACTGGCTACAAGGGTCGGTTCAGCGGCGTCGACCCCGAGAGCGGCGATGAAGGACTTGTCCACCTTTAGGGCGTCGACGGGGAACTTGTCCAGATAGGCCAGCGACGAGTATCCGGTTCCGAAGTCATCAATGGCCAACATCACCCCGAGGGCCTTGAGTTCCGAGAGGATAACCGTAGCGGCCTGGGCGTCAGCCATCACGGAGGTCTCTGTGAGCTCGAGGCATAAGGCACGGGCCGGTAGGCCAGTACGATTCAACGCGGCACGTACTACGGGGATGAGGTCAGGGTCGGCGACCTGACGTGCCGAGAGGTTCACAGACATGTACAGATCGTGTCCAGCGGCCCGAAGAGCGCAGATCGCCGTGGCGGCTTGCGACAGGACCGAGGCACCGAGCTTCGTGATCAGACCCACCTCCTCGGCGATAGGGATGAACTCTTCGGGTGCGATCGGACCTCGGGTTGGATGGTCCCAGCGGGCGAGGGCCTCGTAGCCGATCGTGCGCCTGGCCTGGTTGACGATGGGCTGATAGACGACACGGGGCTTGGACGTCTCCAGCGCAGAGCGCAGGTCTTCACGGATGGAGAGCCGCCGGCATGCGCGTTCGCGGAGCGCGTCGTCGAAGGTCTCAACTCGATTCCCTCCGTGCTCCTTCGCTAGGTACATGGCCATGTCAGCGTTGATGAGCAGATCGTGAGGAGCTACATCGGCGCCGAGGCGCGCCAATCCGATCGACGCACTGAGGTGCACGACCTGGTCTGCGGCATACGAATCGTGCAGGCCGAACGGCTGTCCGATAACGCTCAGGAGTCGCTCAGCGATGACGTCGGCTCTGTTCGGGTCGGCAAGGTTGGCGCAGAGGACGACGAACTCGTCGCCGGCGAGCCGGCCGACGACGTCGTCGTGATCCCGCAAGGCGTTCAACAGTCGAGCTGCGACGTGTTGCAACACCTGATCGCCAGCGGGGTGGCCAAGAGAGTCGTTGATGACTTTGAACCCGTCAAGGTCCACGAACAATGCGGTAAGGTCCGTGACGCCGTCGGCAGTCAGCCGATCCAGGTGGGCAGTGATTCCAGCTCGATTGGGTAGTCCAGTGAGCATGTCATGGGTGGCCGAGTGCTCCAATCGCTCTCTCGCTGCCCTTGATTCGGTGATATCAGAGATTGAACAAACGACGGGATGTCCAGGACCCGTGGTCGGGTTCAACGGTCGCGAGTTGATGGACACCCATGTGGTCCCTGCGGTCTTGACGAAGCCCAGGATCACGTTCGCCTGAGGTTTACCGGTGCGCAAGGTAACCTGGTGGGGCTGATCCTCGTCAGGAAGCGGCGCTCCACCGTCGTCGACGACGGCCCACATCCGCGCGGAGAGATCGGCGCCGGAAAGGCGACCGGCACCGACGTCCAACATCCGTTCGGCGGCGGAGTTCGTGGCTTGGATCCTGCCGTCGGGACCGACCACGACGATGCCCTCTTCCAGCGCAGCGACGACCGCCGAGTAGCGATCCTCGAGTTGTCGGCGAGCGGCGTCGGCCGCTTTGCGTTGCGATATATCGCTCGACACGGTGATGACGCCAGAGGGGTTTCCATCGTCGTCGCGGAGCAGTGTTGCTGAGAGGTGTACAGGGATGACGGTGCCATCCTTGGTGACGTGGGTGCCTTCCTGCGCTACCGCACCTTGCTTTGTTGCCTTGCGCCACCAGGATGCGCCGCGCGTGGCTCTGTCCCCGAAGACCTCCCAGAGCGGGCGAACCTTCACCTCGTCCTCCGACCAGCCGTAGAGGCGCTCGGCTCCCTTCGACCATGACACGATCCGCAGGTTCTCGACCTGCCCCCCCTGGGATACGACGATGGCGTCCGCCACTGCGTCAATGAGGGCTGCCTGCTCGCGTAGTTCGCGCTCCGCGCTCTTCCGTTCCGTGATGACCCGGGCGATCGCCTGATATGCAGGTCGCTCCTCCCACGATGTGAGGATCGAGGTCGCCTCGATATCGATCACGGTACCATCAAGGGCGGTCACCGCTTCCTCGAAGAACTCTGCGGCGGTCCCCGTTTCGGCCATCGCCGAGATCCGCTCGAGAAACACCCGTTGTGATGTCGGAGAAAAGAAATCGAGGATGGGTTTACCCACGACCTGGCTCGCGTCATCGGCACGCAGACAGGCGACCGTGGCCGGGTTTGCGTAGACGATCTTGCCATCTTGGTGGACGACGATGATGTCCGGGCTGACCTCGGTCAACGTCCGATACCGGGCTGCGAGTTCGGCCAGTCGGAACACTTCGCCGGAGGGATGCTCAAGGAGTATCCCGACCAGGACTGGCGTGGCAGCCGGACCTATCCACCGACCGCGCACCTGAATGTCGCGGAGCGCTCCGTCGAGACGAACCAGCTGCATGTCCATCTGGATGGCGGACCTGACCCCGACCGGCGCCATGAGCGTGTTGAGCACGGCACCTCGCTGCTCGACCGCCACGCGCTCGATCAGATCATGAATGTTGTGGAGGCCAGCTCCCTGCGGGAAGCCGCACAGATCGTCCACCTCCGGCGAAGACACCAGCAGGCCGTCACGACGCAACTCGAAAGATCCAATCGCCACGGATCCCCGCACGAGACGCCAACGCTCTGCGAGCAACACGAGACTTTCTTCAGTCGAGGTGTCTACCGCTTGCCCCTCGTTCGGCGGCGGGTGCACGTTCCCCACCTGAGGTGAGCAACGCTCCTTACCCTTCGCATTCAGCCCTGAAGGCGTCACACAAAAGAAGGATAGTCTCCCCTAGGGGTCAATAACGTCTTCAGGTCGTTGGGGAGAACACTACCGCCGAGTTGAAGCCGCCCATCCCGAGGGCCGACTTGAGGATCAGGCCGTCACGACGGGGACTGGTTCCCACCGCAAGCGCATGATAGGGAGTTGCCACCGGCGTCACGGACGGCATCATCTTCTTCGTGAAGCTGAGCGCAGTGAGCACCGCCTCCACGCCGGCCGAGGCTCCCTGGCAGTGACCGGTCAGGGGTTTGGTGGCCACAAACGTGATATCGGATTCCAGCACCTTCTCGGCGGCTTCGATCTCTGCGGCGTCGTTCTGTGCCGTGCCGGTCCCATGGGTATACAGGTAGGAAACCTCTGACCTGTGCACACCTGCGGCGACCAGTGCCCCCTCGAACGTGTTGACGAGCTCTGCGCAGTCAGGGTTGATAGCGATGGGATGATAAGGGTCATGGGCTGTGGCTCCGCCCAGAACCATCCCGTAGGGCTCATCGGCCCTCGCGGACAGGATCAGGGTGGCAGCCGCCTCGCCCACGACGAAGCCCGTCGATCCGGCCTGAAAGGGGCGACAGAGGTCAAGCGGATCGCCGTCTCGAGCCAGTGCTCCCATCCGGGCGAACTGCGCCACATCCTCCGGCACAGCGGAAAAGTCGCTCGCAGCGACGATCACGTCGGTGGCCATCCCCGCCGCCAGCCACAGGTGGGCCATTACCAACGCCACGTTGGTTGCTGCACACGCCGCTTGGATGTTCATCACAGGGCCACCGGAGAACCCGAGGTCCCGTAGCAACATTGCCGGGGCCGTGGAAGGCATCAAACCCAGATAGTCCCTGTTCCGAAGACACCCATTGTGCTCGCCGAGATAAGAACGGCGGTACTCGACGTCGCCTAGCGACCCCGCCCCAATCAGCCCCACCCGCGCGCCGGGGACCCACCCCCGCTTCCGAGCATCAGCCACCGCCTCACGGGTAGCCCCGAACAAGGCTTGCCCGTAGCGAGAGGGATGGTCGTCCCTCGATCCCAGCGACGGTGGTCGGGCAGCGAGGTAGGTGGACCCATCGACGGTGACGGGGACCACCGCGGATCGACCCGAGAGCACACCGGACCAAAGGGCGTCGACACCCCAGCCGTAGCCGGTCACAGCGCCCACGCCACAGATGGCGGTGCGAGGCTCAGAGGCGAGACCGTAGGGCATGGAGCGACCTCCACCAAAGAGCGGACCGGGACCCCTTTATGTTGGCCCGTCCAACCGTCCCACAAAAGGGTGATTTGCATGAAATCTGACATTGACGGTTGCAAACATCCAGAAACGGTGACTCTGGGCGGTCAACCAGACACGGACGGGCGCCACTGCTGAGTTTCGTGGTCGGGCTGCGGCCCTCAGCTTCACCGGCCGCCTGCGACAGGACCGGGGCGGAGCCCTTTCACCTCGCACGAAGTACCTTGGGGATCACTGGAGTACGCCGGAAACCCGCCACAGGGGTCCGCCGCTTCGCACCGCCGCCGAGCGTGAAGAGCACATCCAACGGCGCGACGCCGGTCAGGCCGCGCACGGGTCGTGGCAGGCCAAAGTGAACTTGGCCGGTGGGCGTCTGTTTGTCCGGGGTCACCACCAGCGCGTCACGAGGTCACTACCGTCTCCTCTGTGAGAGGATCGCCTGCGGAGTCGCACAACCCACCTATGGTTATCGAACATACGTTCGTAGGAGGTGTGCTTCATGTCGACGGGAAGGCAGCTGTCACTGATCGGGCCCTCCATGGGTTCAGGTGAGGTCCTCCCGGACCCGGGGGCTGATTACGGCGAGGTCTTCACTCGGCGATGGGTCGTTGACCTCATCCTTGATCTCGTCGGGTACACGGCTGCCGAGGATCTCGGCGCACGGGTTCTTATCGAGCCTTCGTGTGGGACCGGGGCATTCTTGCTCCCAATCGTGGACCGTCTCATCGAGTCGAGTGCTCGGCTCGGCCGCAATCTTCAAGCCCAGACCGCTGCAATCCGCGCCTACGACCTGCTCGACGCCAACGCCGAGAGAACCCGTAAGGCCGTGGCCCTCCGGCTGGTCGAAGCAGGACTCGCCGACGACGAGGCCCGGGATTTGGCGAGGGCGTGGATCAGCACCGGCGATTTCCTACTGCACGATCATGAACCGAACAGTGCCGACTACGTCGTGGGTAACCCGCCGTACGTCCGATTGGAGAACGTAGCTCGGCCGATAATGGATGCCTACCGGCGCGCCTGCCCCACCATGCGAGGCCGCAGCGACATCTACGTGGGCTTCATCGAGCGTGGCCTCGACTTGCTCAAGCCCGGTGGTGCCCTCTCGTACATTTGTGCCGACCGGTGGATGCGCAACCAGTACGGAGCAGACCTCCGCCAGCTGATCACCCGGTCCTATGCCGTCGAGACCGTCCTGTCGATGCACGACGTTGCTGCCTTCGAAGACGACGTCTCCGCCTATCCGGCCATTGTCGTGCTGCGCAACACCCAACAGGTGGCGGCGAGGGTCATCCAAGCGAAGAAGACGTTCACCCAGAGGCACGCCCGCGGGCTCTCGACATGGGTCCATCGCCGGGACGAACGGGACTTGTCCACTGACGACTACGAGGCATCCCGAGTCCCCCGCTGGTTCAGCGGCCGGGAGCTGTGGCCATCCGGCTCGCCGGCCCAGCTGGCACTGATCGCTGAGCTGCAGGAGCGCTTCGCGCCCCTTCAAGACACTCGTACGGGCACGAGGGTTGGGATCGGGGTAGCCACGGGATGTGACGATGTGTTCATTGCGAAGGACCCACATCTCGTCGAGGAAGAACGCCTGCTTCCCCTCCTCCAGTCAGCGGACACCACCACCGGTCGGGTCGAGTGGTCCGGGAGCTACCTCGTCAACCCGTGGGACGAGAAGGGCCTCGTCGACCTGGCGAAGTATCCACGCCTGCAAGCGTATTTTGCCGCCCACGGAGGACGCCTGCGCGCTCGACATGTCGCTGGGCGGCGCCCGATGCACTGGTACCGGACCATTGATCGGGTCGATACGAAGCTGCTGTGCCAGACCCGGCTGGTGCTGCCAGACATGAAGGCCCTTGCCCACCCCGTGCTGGATGACGGCTCGCACTATCCGCACCACAACCTCTACTACGTCGTCTCCACCACCTGGGACCCAGAGGTCCTCGGCGGCCTCCTCCTCTCCGACGTGGCCAACCTGTTCGTCGGCGCATACTGCGTGAAGATGAGGGGAGGCTGTTACCGCTTCCAGGCGCAGTACCTCCGGGAGATCCGGGTGCCAGAACCCAACGCCTTTGATTTGCCATCGGCGAGGGAACTGGCCCGAGCCTTCGCGGACAGGGACCGGGAGCGAGCAACGGCCGCCGCCACCCACGTTTATCAGATCGATCCTGACCGCCTGCGGTGAGGCGATAGGTCTGCGGAGCCCGTTCAGGTCCAGGCGATGTCGGGGTTGGTCGCGACAAACTGAAGGCAACGGCCGTGGATCGCCGCTGCGAACGCCTGGAACGACAGGGTGCTGGAGGGAAACCGAACGGTTCCGGTGGTCTTGTCAGCGAGCACGAGGCAGGCAGCATCAAGAAGACGTTCCCGAACCATCCGCTCGAAGAAGATGGCGTAGCGCGTGGAGTAGCTGGCACCGTCAAACACGGGGTCCGCCTTCCACACAGGGCGGCGTCCTTGGACCGGCGTGTTGAAGGCGTCGTTGTCCTCCAGGAGCATGAAGTAACCGAGCCACGGGCGCAATGGTGTGTCGATGATTCCGCGTTCCACGGCCTTCCAGACGTCGAGCGACTGGCCGAGCGCCTCGTCCGTTCGGTTGTTGTAGTTCTGCCCCGGGCTGTCGCCCGCCATCGACTTAAGCTCCACGATTCCGACCACCCGGTCGGCGACCGTCACCACGACATCCCAGCTCTTGTCGCGGCGGAAATAGCCCGCGATCGGCCGCTTCTTCACGTCGATTAGGTGCGGAGGGATTCTGGCGTCGACGAACACCCTGACAAGCAGGGCCTGAAGCTCGTCGAGGTGGCGTCCCCCAGTGACCTCGGCCCGGGTTCCCGTGTTCAGGACCCCCTGAGCCCTGGACTTCGCCGCCTGCCCTTGTCGCATATCCCAGTACGTGGCGACCGCTTCGGTGACCAAGCGGCCATACGCCGGTAGTTGATTGGCCATGCCTGGTCCGCTCCTTGAGCCTGCGGCGCCCAGTCTTTCAGGAACGTTCCTGAGAATGTCAAGCCCCGTGCTCACATGATTTGGCCACACCTGGCGAGCGGATTGTGGGGCTAGCCCCCTCATAGTCGTGGGTCGACGGTCCAGCGCCGAGCTCGTGGCCGACGCTCGAGGAACTCGGCGACCGTGTGGTGACCGGTGTTACTGGTCACCACCGTGCTCGACCTCGGAGAACCCTCGGCGGCGCCCGCTGCGCAAGTACCGCTACGTCTACCGGGCGGCGCAGCTCCGGGTCGCGACCGAGCGATACACGGATTCTGCCAGGGGTCCGGACCCTTCAAGCGGACGGAGCCCCCCATGGCCTCAGCCATACGCGTTCGCTGGAACAACTATGGCCCGATTATGGCCTTCGAGCCATCTTCCGAGCCCAGGCACCAGACCGGAAACACCGTCTGAGCTGCGGGAGGGAGAGGGATTCGAACCCCCGGAGTCTTGCAACTCAAGTGCGAGTCTGGGTGTCGCTGGGGTAGGCCAACAACGTCCTGACCAGGACTTTTACAACTCCGGCGACGTTCGGGTAGGCTCCTGTAGGTCCTCTTCGGCGGGAAATTATGGCTAAATTTATGGCTCGGCCGGAGGCCGAGCGCAGGGGAGCCACCGGGGATCAGCAGCGGGCCTCGGTCGTCCGGCGTCGCGTCGACGACGGGTTCTTCGGTGATGACGAGCTTGGGCGAGTCAGGCGACCCACGATGACTGCGGGACTGGGCTATGAGGCAAAGAGGTCGGGATACCGATCCCGCAGCTCGAGGAGGACCTCGGGTGGTTTGGCGATCATCGAACTCGTCCGCGGGTTCCACCACGAAGTAACCGGAGTAGCCGTTGAAGCTGACCGCCCACCGGTTGAGGAAGCCCTCGTAACCGAGCAGGGCGAACGGTAGGCCCTCGTCGATGACGACGTCGACCTCGGCTTCCCAGCCCAAGTCGTCGAAAGGGGGAAGGAGGAGGTCGACCTGCGCCGTGACCGCCGCCCACTCATGGCCCATGAGCCTGACCTTCTTGTCCGTTTCGCTGGGATAGTCCGGGAAAGCAATACCCAACAGGTCGCCCACACCTCGGGGTATCACACTGCGTGGAGCACCTGTGTCGATGAGCGCCTTGATGGCGATCGAAAGGCTTCCGCTGGAGAGCCGCACGTCCACCGTGGGTCGCAGGATCCTGCTACCCGAAACGAGACTCTCCTCTTCGCGCCACGGGAAGGCGTGAACCTGGCCCGTCAGCGTCTACCCCGCACCCACGATGTAGCTATCGGTGGTCGGGCGGACGTACTCGATCACTACTCGCTGGCGCTGGCTGCGATCCATGTCGTGGAGCCTGAGCGCGAGCTCGTGAGATGTCGGCGCGGCAGCCACGACCTTCCCATCGACAACGGCAACCCAAGACCCCTCGAAGCGCTCAAGTTCGGGCAACCTCGGTGAGGGTGCTACACGAACCCTCACCTCATCTGGTCCCATTCCTGAACGGTACTCGACAAGCCCTCAGAGACGAGGAAGTGACCGTGGTGAGGTGGCCTTCGAGTCGCTGACTGAGCCTGACGCTGACTCGAACCCCCGGTCGCAGCGCGTAGCAAGAGGCCGGACAGGCCCGGGAGAGGCTCAGAGATGGCCGCGAGGGCTCCGCTACGGTCGAGCCTGTGCGGCTCATCACCTGGAACCTCAACGGTGGAGGCCACCGAAAGGCGCCCGAAGCCGTGAGTCGCCTGACATCTGACGTTCTCATCGCCCCGGAGCGCAAGGATCTGTTGCCGCAGGCGCCGACACGGTCCTCGTGGTCTGCAACACCGTCGGGCGGGCCCGCCCGGTGCACGCCGCGCTGGCAAAGGCGACCGGCCGCAGGCGGGACCGGTTGACCGCCGACGTCACGCTGCTCGGCCGCTGGCCACGAATCGAGCTGGACCAACTCGGCGTTGGAGAGAACCCCGGCGGCCACGCTCGCTCAGCTCTCCATCCCGTTGTCAGGTCTCGACCAGGACCGCTTCGAGCGCAGCGTCCTTGTCGGCCTGGGAGGGCAGGCTGTAGCGGCGGGTGGTGTCCAGTCGGCGGTGACCGGCGATCTCGGCTACCAGCACCACGTCGGCCCCCGAACGGATCAGGTTCGTGACACAGGTGTGGCGAAGGGTGTGGGCCGATAGTTGGAGGTGGGCGTCGGTGGCCAGGCGGCGCAGGACAAGGTCGACGGCCCGGGCGCTTATCCGGGCCCCGGCCCGCGACAGCCACAAGGCGGCGACCTCGGCTCGGGGATCCTCGTCGTCACGGCTGGCGAGCAGCTCGGAGCGGGCCGCAGTCCACTCGTCGAGCGCCTTGCGACAAGCGGAGTTCAGCGGGACCTCCCGGTAGGCGTCGCCCTTGCCCGAGCGAACCAGGAGCCGCCCCCGGCGTTCGCTGACCGACACATCGTCGATATCGAGGCCGGCCAGCTCGGAGAGGCGCAGCCCAGTGTAGAACAGCACCGTGACCAGGGCCCGGTCCCTCGCCGACGGGCACGCCTCCACCGCCCGCAGGAACGCCCGTTGCTCGTCCCCGTCGAGCGCCCGGGGGGCGACCTGGGGCAAGTCCTCTCGGGGCACCTCAGGGCGGCCGACACCGAGAGAGCGGTAGAAGTTGTCGATGCCGGCAAGCGCCTGGTTGACCGACGCCGGCGACCAGCGCTTGGACGCCTTGACGTGACGCTTGTAGTCCCGAACCGCCCAGTCCCGCACGTGAGGCTCTGCGAGCGCCGCCCCTCCGTGCTCGGAGCCGGCCAGCCAGTCCACGAAGCTGTGCACCTGGGCGGTGTAGGCGTCCCGGGTCCGCCCTGCGAGGGGCTGGCGGGCCAGCCAACGCTCGTAGCGGGCACGCACCTGGTGGACGTCGACGTCCACACGGTCCTCGCCCGTGACCCTCTTGGATCGTGATGGCACCGGCGCCCCCTGTTAGTCGAAGCAGTTTGCGGCCCCTACCAGAAGCCTGGGAGCACGTTAGTGGAAGTCCACGACCAGGATGCTTCCACTAAACAGACTTAGACGAAGGGAACAAGAGAATAGGAAGTCAACACCCGCCAAATGCCGAAGAGGCAAAGGGCGGGCTCACATCTCAACGCTCTGTTCCGCGTGCCCAGCGGAGAAGGGTGGCACCCTTGTGGGTAATAGTGCGGGCACCCTCGAATGGTTCCAAGAGCTCGGTCAGTTCGTGCTGCGGGCCGCCAGGTTCTTCTGTCACTCCCCCTAGGAGTCGGAGCGCGACGCCAAGCTCCTCGGCAAGGTCGACTCGGTTGGGCTCTGATCGGAAGATACCGCGGCGAGCGTCGACCGCCCGCCGAAACCAAGTGCAAGAGTCCTCTGGTCCCCCCGATATGACGCCCAAGCGCTCGTAGGAGATCGACAGGTCGCGCTGGTAGGTGGTGTTGCGCGGCTCGGCCGACGCCAGCCCCTGGCGGATGGTCAGACCCTGGCGGTAGAGCCGCTCGGCCTCGTCGCTGTGTCCCGCCTGCCCGGCGAGGTCAGCCAGGTTGTTGTAGGAGATCGACAGGTCACGCTGGTAGGTGGTGTTGCCCGGCTCGGCCGACGCCAGCCCCTGGGCGAGATTGCCGGCGAGTAGGCGAAGCAGTGCCTTGACGAGGCTGAGTTGCCCGGGACGGTCGGCGGTCCCTCGGGCTTGGCGCTTGGCACGGGCGACGAGCTGCTCGTGTCGGGCGGCGAGGACCGTCGTGGTCGCGATAGCGATATCAGGGTCGGATGCCGTACAACGGGCCAGGACGCCGAGGCAGTGAGCGACCTGTTCGTCCGAGGAAAGTCCGACAACCTTGTCGAGGAAACCGCTGCCGCCATCGGAGCGACTACGCAAACACGTAGCGATCAAGGCTTCGCCAAGCCGATCCGGTCGGAGCGGGTTTAGCC
>JALYZO010000091.1 GCA_030945745.1 Actinomycetota bacterium | reverse complement strand
AACCGTGGTGATCGTCCCCGACGGGTCCACCCTACGAACGCTGTGGGCGTCAGAGATGTACACAGCACCGCTGCGGCGGTCGACCGCCACCCCCGACACCGCCCCCAGCGACGCCTGGGTGGCCGGGGCGCCATCGCCGCCCCCGCCCCCCCCGGCGAAGGTGGTGATGATCCCCCCCGGCGCCGCCGACGCCGGGCTTGCGGCCACAACGCTCAACAAGCCCACGAGCAGCCCAGCGGTGGCGAGGCCCGACGCCCTCCACTGATGGCGGCCTGGTCTCAGGAACAACCTCATCGGTTCCTTCGCCGGACCAGCACCACCGCACCCAGAGCAATGAGCAGGGCCGCTGCGCCCAGCCCAAGGCCGAGAGCCAGCGGGTTGTTGCCCGAGCCGGTGTCGCCGGGTGTGTACAGCTCGGCCGACGGACCGTAGGCCACCGGGCTGCTCAGGTTGGCGTCTTGATTGGCCTTGAAGTACGTGTCGAGGCTGGCCACCCTGTAGCTGGCGCCGACCACCAGCACGGTGCCATCGGAGAGCAGCGTGGCGGTGAAGGTGGGTCTGCCCGACCGGCTGACCGGATCCACCGCCCGGCCGCCGGCCATGGTGGCCGCCGAGGTGAACGTCCCCGACTTCTCGTTGTACAGCTCGGCAGTGCCAAGGGGCGGGCTGTTGGGCTCGCCGACGGTCACGCCCTCCCCCCCCGCCACCAGCACGCCGCCGTCGTGCAGCCGTGTCGCAGTGTTGCCGTAGCGTTGCACCGTGAGCGCGGCGGACGTCCATGCGCCGCCTTTGACAGCCGGGTTGGCAGGGTCGGGCAGCGCGGTGGGGTCGTAGAGCTCAACTCCCTTGCCGGCGGCCGGGTTTGCGGCCATGGCCAGGACCCGGCCATCCGGGAGCAGGGTGGTCGACTCCCCGGGCTCTGGGGTCGGCTCGGCGTTGCCGGTCGGCGCCCAGGTGGAGGTGACCGGGTCATACAGCTCGGCGGGGGCCGCGGTCAGCGGTGGCAGGTCGGAAACAGGGCCCGCAACCAGCACCTTGCCAGTGGGCAGCAGCGTCGAGCTCGGGTAGTTGGGGTCGTGCTCGGTCGGCGCAGTCGGCGCCCAGGTGCCGGCGCGCGGATCATACAGCTCGGCGTCGGTCGAGGGGGTCGACCCGTCGAGAGCACTCGATGTGCCCACCACCAGCACCTTACCGCAGTTGGGAGCGCACGCCGAGGCAGGACGGGAGGCCAGCAGGGTGACCGTGGGGTTGTGGTGGATGAACGCCATGGGCCCGGTCTTGGTCCAGCGTCCCGTGGCCGGGTCGTACAGCTCGGCGGAAAGCTCCGACGGGCTCAGCACCGACCCACAGGTCAGCGTCGGACAGCCCCCGGACACGAGCACCTCACCGTCGGGCAACAGGGCGGCGAGGTGGCCGATCCGGGCCGTGGTCATGCTGCGGGTCGGGGCGAACGACCGGCGGCCGGGATCGTAGATCTCGGCGGTGGCGGTGGCCTTCGAACACTGGCCGGATGGTTCCGGCTGCACGCAGCCGCCGGCCACCAGCACATTGCCGTTGGGCAGCAGCGTGGCAGTCTGCGAGGACCGTCGCGGCGCCGACAAGGAGGACCAGTGGCCCTGGACCGGCAGGTACCCGAACGCACCGGCGGCCACCGGAGGCGATGAGCCGACCGCGGTGGTGACGGTGATCCGCACGGTCCCGGCGCGGTGCGGGGGGGCGATCACGTCGAGGATCGTGCCGTCGAGCCCCGTCTCCACATCGAAGCTGGGAGCAGCCACCTCGCCGAAGCGTACGACCGTGGTCCCGTCGAAGCCAGTGCCGGTGATCCTCACCGGCGTCCCGCCGGTCGCCGGACCGCGAGCAGGGGTGATCACCGCCACCGTCGGTCCGCCAGCAGCGCCAACCGGCCTCGACGGCGTCGCTTGCGCGGGCAGGAGACCGAAGAGCACGACGAGCGTGGCGACGCTTAGCCGAGTCAGCCCATGACCGACCCGGGCGGGCACCGGGCGGGAGATCCTAACGGCGACGGGCGGCCGAGGCGCGACGCCGGCCGACCGTGGTCAGGGCGACAGCGGAGAAGGCAACGACGAGGCCACCGCCGAGCAGTCCAGCGCCGACCATCAGGTGATTGCTGCCCTGTTGGGCGACGGGGTGGGTC
>JALYZO010000087.1 GCA_030945745.1 Actinomycetota bacterium | reverse complement strand
ACGAGGGCCTGCTCGAGGAGCTGGCCGGCCAGGGGTACACCCGGGCGCGGGTCGACGGTGAGCTGCGGGAGCTGTCCGACAAGAGCCAGAAGCTCGGCCGCTACGAGATGCACTCGATCGAGGTGGTGGTCGACCGCCTCGTCCGCCGGGAAGGGATCGAGCGGCGGCTGACCGACTCCCTGGAGACGGCGCTGCGCCTGGCCGACGGGGTGGCCGAGGTCGAGCTGGTGCCCAGGGACGGCGATACGGCCGAGGCCGAGGTGATGACGTTCAGCCAGCACCTGGCCTGCCCCAACGACGGCACATCGTTCCCCGAGCTGGCTCCCCGGAACTTCTCGTTCAACTCGCCGTACGGCGCCTGCCCCCACTGCGACGGTCTCGGTACCCGTTTCGAGGTCGACCCAGAACTGGTCGTGCCCAACCCGGAGCTGACCCTCGACGAGGGCGCAGTGGCCCCGTGGGCAGGCGCCCGGGGGGAGTACTTCCACCGGGTGCTGGGTGCGGTGGCCGAGGCCTACAAGTTCCGGATGAACGTCCCGTTCCAGAAGCTGACCAAGCCGCAGCAGAAGGTGCTCCTGTACGGGTCAGGGGCGAAGCAGGTCCACGTCCAGTACCGCAACCGCTACGGCCGGACCCGCTCCTACTTCACCCAGTACGAGGGCGCGGTCCCGTACCTCCAGCGCCGCCACTCCGAGGCCGAGTCGGACTACATGCGGGAGCAGATCGAGGGCTACATGCGGGAGGTGCCCTGCCCGGACTGCGGTGGCGCCCGCCTGAAGCCGGAGTCCCTGGGCGTTACCGTCGCCGGCAAGAACATCAACCAGGTCTGCGACCTGTCGATCGCCAAGGCGGCCGACTTCCTGGCCACCTTCGAGCTGTCCGAGCGCGACCGGATGATCGCCGAGCGGGTCGTGAAGGAGGTCAACGCCCGCATGCGCTTCCTCCTCGACGTCGGTCTCGACTACCTCACCCTGAACCGCTCGGCCGGCACCCTGGCCGGCGGCGAGGCCCAGCGCATCCGCCTGGCCAGCCAGATCGGCAGCGGCCTGGTCGGGGTGCTGTACGTGCTCGACGAGCCGTCCATCGGCCTCCACCAGCGGGACAACCGCAAGCTGATCGACACGCTGGTGCGCCTCCGCGACCTGGGCAACACCGTGATCGTCGTCGAGCACGACGAGGACACCATCCGGGTGGCCGACCACGTCGTGGACATCGGGCCGGGCGCCGGTGAGCACGGCGGCGAGGTGGTGGTCAGCGGGTCGGTCAAGGACCTGCTGAAGGCGAAGCGGTCGATCACCGGGCAGTACCTGACCGGCGAGCGGTCGATCCCGGTGCCCGCCATGCGGCGCGACCCGGGCGACCAGTGGCTGGTCGTCCGCGGCGCCCGGGAGCACAATCTGCGGAACATCGACGTCGAGCTGCCCCTCGGGTGCTTCGTGTGCGTCAGCGGGGTGTCGGGGTCGGGCAAGTCCACGCTCGTCAACGACATCCTGTACCGGGCACTCATGCAGCGGATCTACAAGTCCAAGACCGTCCCCGGCCGCCACAAGAAGATCGAGGGCGACGAGTACCTCGACAAGGTCATCAACATCGACCAGTCGCCGATCGGGCGCACCCCCCGGTCGAACGCGGCGACGTACACGGGTGTGTGGGACCACGTCCGCAAGCTGTTCGCCCAGACCCAGGAGGCCAAGGTCCGCGGCTACCTGCCGGGGCGCTTCTCGTTCAACGTCAAGGGCGGGCGGTGCGAGGCGTGCGCCGGCGACGGGACGATCAAGATCGAGATGCACTTCCTGCCCGACGTCTACGTCCCCTGCGAGGTGTGCAAGGGCGGCAGGTACAACCGGGACACCCTCGACGTCACGTTCAAGGGCAAGAACGTGGCTGAGGTGCTCGACCTGTCGTGCGAGGAGGGCGCCGAGTTCTTCGCCAACCAGCCGGTGATCGCCCGCCACCTCAAGACCCTGGTCGACGTCGGACTGGGCTATGTGCGGCTCGGCCAACCGGCGCCCACCCTGTCCGGAGGCGAGGCCCAGCGGGTCAAGCTGGCCAGCGAGCTGTCCAAGCGGGGCACGGGCCACACCATCTACATCCTCGACGAGCCCACCACCGGCCTCCACTTCGAGGACATCCGCAAGCTGCTGACCGTGCTCAGCCGCCTCGTCGACCAGGGCAACACGGTGCTGGTCATCGAGCACAACCTCGACGTCATCAAGAGCGCCGACTGGGTGGTCGACCTGGGTCCCGAGGGGGGCGACGGGGGCGGCATGGTGATCGTCGAGGGACCGCCCGAGGTCGTGGCCAAGACCCGGGAGAGCTACACCGGGCAGTTCCTCGCCCCCGTCCTGGCCCGGTAGGCGACGAGGCGGTCGAGGCCGGCGGGCACGAAGCAGGCCAGGGCGGGACCGAACACCAGCCCCCAGTACTCCCGGCCGATGAGCACCGTGAGGGGCACCATGACTGCGGCGAACGGGAGCAAGAGGCGGGCGGCGGGATCGTCGCCCCAGCGTGCGTGGAGGCCGATGGCTCCCAGGGTCAGCCCGCCGAGGCCCACGAGCCAGCCGAGCGGGCGGTCCGACGGGCCGACGGCGTTGAGGACGTAGCGCAGGCTGAGTCCGTGGCTGGCGCCGAAGCCGGCCTCCCGTCCCTGCGTGCTGAGGATCGCCCGGGCCAGATCGACGTGCACCAGCCCCAGCACCCCGACCACGCCCAGCGCCACCAGCCACGGCCTCCGGCGGGGGGCGACGAGGAAACCGATGACCAGCGGGAGCACGTACAGCTCGCGGAGGACAGCGGCCCCCGCAAGCGCCGCGGCCGCCGCCGCCCATCGCTCGTGCCGCATGGCGAGGGCGCCGCCGAGGAGGAACGGGACGCCCCACAGCTCGGTGTGCAGGAACAGGACGGGTGACGCGCCGAGCATCCACATGCCGGACAGGACCACCGCCACCGGCCCGCCGTAGGCGTGGAGGGGCCGGGCCAGTCGCCAGGCCAGCGCCATCGTCGCCAGGTAGACGGCTCCCACCAGGTACCGCCACCACGGCGGTGGGAACCGGGCCAGCACCAGGTAGAGCGTGGGCGGACGGACGGAGCGGATCTGGCTGGGCGCCGCTCCCTCCTTGGCCACCAGCGCGTCGCGCATTGCGGGGTAATAGCCGCGGCCGTCCCGCATGGCGGTGAGCGTGTTGTGGAAGACCACCTCGTCGACGTCCACCGTGTGATAGCCGGTACGGACGCCCAAGGCGACGGCGACGATCGTCAGGAGGATGATCGCCAGTACGGCGACGCGGTCCGGCCGGTCAGTCAAGGGCCGGCGCCGCGGCCGGGCGGCCTACGAGGACCGCGGTGGCCACGGCGAGGAGCATCAGCGTGGACCGCGTGCCACCGAAGTCGTCGCCCAGCACCGCTCCGCTGCACACGGTGAGAAAAGCCATCTGCATGGCGATGACCCAGCGGAGCGCCACCGGGCCGCGCCGGCGGATCAGGACCGCGCCACCCAGCACGAAGGCGGCCACCGTGGAGGCCATGCCGATCAGCTCCCTGCCGTGCAGCCATCGCGTCCGTACCGCGTCCAGGAGGCCGGTGAGCGGCAGGACGAGGTGCTCCGAGGGCAGCCCGCCGGCGGGCACCCAGAGCAGGACGACCACCATCCAGGTCGCCAGCGCGAGGACGGGGAGGGCGACGAGGGGCACGTCCTCCTTCCGGCGCCGGGCCAGGACCAGGGCCAGCGGCACCAGGATCGTGGTCTCCTTGGTCAAGGCCGCGGCGATCGCCGCCACCCACCCCACGACCGGGCGGCCGCGCAGGGTGGCGACGACCGTCACCAGGCAGAGAGAGACGGCCAGGCCGTCGGCCACGCTGCTGGTCAGCGCCCACACCGACCCCGGCAGGAGCGGATAGAGCAGGGCCAACCAGGGCGGGCCCCGCAGGATCTCGGCCAGCGATCCCATGGCCAGGGCGCCCACGAACAGCCCGGCGAGGCTGACGGCGGCGAACGCCACGATCAGTCCGGGGCCGCCGCCGGAGGGGTGGAGCAGCCAGGCCAGCGCCGGGTACAGCGGGCGTTGGTAGCGGTACTGGGGGCGATCGAGGTCCGGAGCCACCGCAGCGGGATGGAGCGGGTTCCGGGCGATGGCGTAGAACTGCTGGCCGTCGAGGCCGACCTCGTCCGGCGCCACGTCGTGAGGAAAATCCCGGGCGATCAGTGCCGCCCCCGGACCTCTCGACCCGGCCCGGATGGGGCGCAGTATCCCGTGGCCGCTGGCCCGGACGTCGAGGAGAAGAAAGCCGAGGGCCAGGACCGTGCCGGCCAGGGCCCACGCCAACCGGGGACCACGTCGACCCGGACCGGTGCCCCGGACCGGGTGTGCCGGAAGTGCCGCGGGTTCCAGCGTCAGCCCGCCCCGTAACGCCACGCCGTGGATATCGACCGGTAGCGGACGGGGCTTTACCCCCGGCGCCGAACTGTCGACATAGCAGGGCATGGCGGTCCGGCTGGTCACTCGGACGACTGCGCAGGAAGAGGACCGGCCGGCTCGGCGCCGGCCGTTCTGGCTGCTGCTGGGTCTCGCCACCCTGCTCTTCACAGCTTTCGCCGGTCGTATCATCCCGGCCCCGTTCGGTGACTCCCACGACGGGCGCAACGCCGGTGTCTGGGCTTCCGGAAGTCGCGCCCTGCTCGAGCATGGGGCATTGGAATCGCGCATGGGGACGCGCAGCCCGGAGAACGGGGTCTACGCCAACCATCCGCCGCTGCTCTACGTCGAGACCGCGCTGTTCCAGGCCGTCGGCGGCGACTCCCCCGCCGTGACCCGGGCACCGGCCTGGCTCGGCAGCCTGGCCGTGCTCGCCCTCCTCGCCGCGCTGTTGCTCGACGCCGGTCTCCATCCGACCGCCGTGGGCGCCTCGGTCGTCCTGCTGGCGGCCACGCCGATGTTCCTCGTCTACGGCGCCATGCTCGACACGCCGGTGACGTCGCTCCCGTTCGGTCTGGCCGTCCTGTTGTGCCGGCAGCGGCTCCTGCGGGGGCGACGGGTGCCGTGGCCACTCGCCGCCGGGCTCACCGCGGTCGCTGTCCTGGCCGGCTGGCAGTCGCTGCTGGTGGCCGCCGTGGTCGGCGGTTGGGCGCTCCTCGGCCTGAAGCGAGGCTCGGGCGACAGGACGTCCGACGCCGCCTTCGCCGGCGGGGCACTGGCGGGCGCCGTCCTCCTGATCGTCTGGCTGGTCTGGGCGTTCGGTGGGACCCTCGCGCCCCTCTTCGACCAGTTCCGCCTGCGCACCGGGGAGACCGTGCCCGTCCCGCTGGGCTCGCTCGCAAGTGTCCTGCGTGGGGACGTGACGACGATGTTCGGGATCACAGCCGTGCTGGGGGCGGCCGGGCTGATCGTCGCCGTGCGGGACCGGCGGACCAGGATGCTGTCAGTCGTCGCACTGGCGGTGACGCTCCCGTATCCCGTCGTGTTCCGATCGGGCGCCGTCAACCACGACTACTGGACGTACTGGTTCCTGCTGCCCATCGCCATCGGCCTGGCGGCCGGCGTCGACCGGCTGCTGGCCGGGAGCGGCACCCGTTTCCGCCAGGAGCTGCTCGTGGCCGCAACCGCGACCGCAGTGGCGATCCTCCTCGCGGTCGGGCTGTGGACGCGGCCCGACGCGCCGTTGTGGGCGATCCTGCAGGGGCGGCAGGCCGGCGCCGTCGCCGCCGCATCGAGGCTCCCGCCCGGCCAGGAGGTCGCCTGGTATATGGGCGCAGTGGGAAGGCCGGCGGCATGGCTCGCCCTGGCCACCGGCAGGCCGGCGGTCGCGGTCGCGGTCGCGGTCGCGGATCGCACCGAGCTGGCCGAGGCCCATCCCCTCGATCTCGTCTTCGTCGGCCGGATGCGATGCATCGCCGGGGAGCCGCACATCGCCTACGCCTACGAGACAGCCGCCGATCTGCTGAGCCGTCCTCCGGAGATCCCCGAGTGCCGGCAGGGTCGATAAGCGAGGCTCAACCCGGACGTGCGATCGGTCGATGTAGTTGCTGTGGGGTGGACAGCCGTGCGGCCGCAGGACCGGTAGGGCGCATGCGACGCTTTGCCCGCCCCCTTCTCGTCGCTGGCACGATCCTGACCGTCCTCGGGCTCAGCAAGGCCCACGCCGAGGCCCACGGCTACGACTACACGGCCTCGTCCCGATTCGTCTGGTCGCTGGCGTTCACCGGGCTGCTCGTCGTGGCAGCGTACGGCGCCGGACTTCCCGAGGTACCGCGGACCAGGCGGGCCGCCCTGCTGGCCGCCGCCGGCTCGATCGCGGCCGCCGCCCTGGCGTTCGCCGTCCTCCAACTGGTCCTGGGCTCGAGCCTGCTTCCCCGGTTTGTTCTCTTCGGCGCCCCGGCCGTGCTCGTGCCCTTCGCAGTCCTCTGCTCGACGCTGTCGAGGGACGGCCGGGCGTGGGACGGCCAGCGCGACCGGGTCGTCGCCGTCGCCGATCTGGACGAGGGCTTCCATCTGGCCCAGGACCTCGACGGGCAGCCCGAACGACCCGCGGTCCTGGCCTGCGTGCTGCGCCCGGACGAGGCGGTGGGCGACGGCACCCGCCAGCCTCTCGTCGACGCGGTGCGGTCCGCCGGCGCCACCGCCGTCGTGCTCGACCGTGCGGCGTTGGCCGAGGAGTCGATCGTGGCCCAGGCGGCCGGCCTGCACGAGGCCGGTGTCCGCATCCGGACCCTGTCGCTCTTCTACGACCAGTGGCTGGGCAAGCTGCCGCTGTCGGAGCTCGAGCGCATCTCGCTGCTGTTCGACATCGGCGAGCTCCACCGGACGCACTACGGGCGGGTCAAGCGCATGCTCGACGGCATCGGCGCCGCCGCCGGCGTCGTGCTCCTGGCCGGCGTCACGCCGGTCGTGTGGCTCGGGAACAAGCTCGGAAACCAGGGCCCGCTGCTCTACCGCCAGGCGCGGGTTGGCAAGGGCGGCCGCGAGTTCGAGATCCTGAAGTTCCGGACCA
>JALYZO010000061.1 GCA_030945745.1 Actinomycetota bacterium | reverse complement strand
GACCCGCAGCGCCGAGGCTACGGTCGAAACCATGAGCCTGGCCCCGGACCTGGAGACCGCGTGCCGGCGATGGGCGGAGCGGCCGGCCATCACCTACCAGGGGGTGACCACAACCTACGCCGAGCTGTGGGAGCAGGCGTCCAACCTGGCCCGCTCCTATGCACGGATGGGCGTGAGAGAAGGAGACCGGGTCGTCTGCCAGTTCCTCAACGTCCCCGAGCACGTCGTGGCAATCGTTGCCGCCTGGGCGCTGGGTGCCGTCCACGTGGGGACCGACAATGACCTCACCGGGCCAGAGCTGATCCGCCTGGTCGACCAGGTCGGTGCTTCCGTCCTGCTCTTCCAGCCTCGTCCCGACGGGGACCTGGCCACCCTCCTGGCCGTCCAAGCGGCCCGGCCCGAGGTCCGCCTGATCGTTCACGGCGCCGAGCGTGGCGACCGACCCGAAGCCAGCGACCTCGCCCACCTCGGCGATCTGCTGGTCGGGCGGGGCGAACCGGGTGGGGGCGCGACGTCCCTGCCGACGCCGCCCGATCCCGCGGCTCTGGCCGTGCTGCTTCTGACGTCGGGGACAACGGGGAAGTCCAAGGCGGTCCTGGAGAGCCACGCAGCCTGTCGTGCCAAGATGCAGTTCTTCGCCGACGCCTTCCGGCCAGGACCATCCGACGTGCACCTTGTCTACCTGCCCATGGCTCACGTCTTCGGCCTCCGCCTGGGACTGATCGCCCTGCTCAGCGGCGGGCGGCTGGTCCTCCTCGAACGCTTCTCGCCCGAGACGGCGCTGCGACTGGTGGCCGACGAAGGCGTCACCGTGCTCCCCGGCATGCCGACCCACCTCACGCTCATCCTCTCCGCCCTGGACCCCGACCGCCACGCCGTGGGCACCTTGCGCTGGGCCATCTCTGCGGCCACCGCCCTGCCGGCGCCAGTGGCCACGGGGGTCTACGAGCGTCTCGCCGGCGACGTGCTCTACGTGTTCGGCTGTGCCGAGGGCTTCACCACCCGCACCACTGACCGCGACCAGATCCTTCGTGGCTCGGTCGGCAACACCGTGTTCGAGGGGCCCGAAGGTACCGCGCAGGACGGCACCGTCGCCATCCTCGATCCCGCCGACCACCACCCCGTGCCCACCGGCGATGTGGGTGAGATCTCCTTCGGGGCCCGCAGCCCGGTGGAGTACTGGGGGGACCCGCCCACAGCGATCGATGGCTGGTATCACACCGGGGACCTGGGTCGTCTCGACGCCGACGGTTGCCTCTACGTCGTCGGCCGCCTCAAGGAGCTCGTCAACCGGGGCGGCCTCAAAGTGGCCCCGAGCGAGATCGAGTCCGCCCTCGTCCGCCATCCCGGCATCCTCGACGCCGGGGTGGTGGCCACCCCCGACCCCGTCCTGGGGGAGGCGATCTGCGCCTGCGTCGCCCCCACCGGGACAGAGGTCCCCGACCTGGCGGAGCTGCGTGGCTTCGTGGGCGCCACCCTGGCCCGCCACAAGCTGCCCGACGAGCTGTGCGTGATGGAAGGGATCCCCCGCACCAAGATCGGGAAGGTGGACCGTGCGGTCCTGACGGCCATGGTGGTGGAGGGGGACCTCCCCCGCCAGCGGTGGCGGCCCCGCTGAGCTAGGCGGGCGGGTGGGTCCAGACCACCTCGTAGTGGGCGGGGGCGGGCACGGCCAGGCGACCGATGGCGGCCATGCGCTGTTGGGCCTCGGGGTCGCCGAGCATGGCATCGAAGTCCTCCCGGCTCCTCCACTGCGCGTAGTTGGTGACCTTGGTGTGGTCACCGCTGCGGTGCAGGCTGGTCGACAGGTGGCCTGGATGGCGGCTCCACACCTCCTCGGTGGTGGCGACCAGGGCGTCGATCAGCTCCTGGCACCTGTCGGGTTCGACGGTGAGGACGTTGATGAACGTCAGGACGCCCGCGCCGGCGTCGATGATGGCCATGACGCTCAGGTGCCGGCCCGGGTGAAGTCCAGGTTCGCCTGCTCACCGTTGACCTTCACCGCGAGCACGAAGGCGTGACCGACCGGGACATTGGCGTTGTCGCCGTAGTGGAAGTCGCCCTGTCCTTGACCCAACCCCTGCATGGTGCTCATCGCCAGGGGCTGGGTGGCGCCCGTGGTCTTGTCGGTGAGGGTCATCACCGGACGGGCGTTGGTCACCACCCGGTTGGACCCGGCTGAGCACAGGTGAAGCTCCACATGCTGGGCGGCCGGCCCGTTGGCCATCGACATCGACCCGTTGAACATCGTCTCACCCCTGGCGTTGGGAGGAGCCTGCCCCGGGGCGTACATCTCCTGCACCGGTCCCACGTTGAGCACGTAGTGGTAGCTCTTGGTGGTGGCGGTCGAAGTGGCTCCCTGCGTGGAGCAACCCACGGCCGTGCTGGTGGAGCTGGCGCTGCCACACCCGGCCAGGACGGCTCCGGTGACCACAGCCGCAGACGCAACCGCCAATCGCCCACTCCATCGCATCATGCTCTCCCCTCGTCGCCGGCGAAACCCTACCATTCAACCCACGCCCGGTCATCCGAGGGGACTCCGAGCTGGCCGGCTGGCTCAACGCGCGGGTGCCTCGAGCAGCGCGCCGAAGCGATCCAGGTAGGACGCGAAGGCCTCGCTCACCTGTCCCGTTCGCAGGCCGAACTCGCCCATGGCATAGGGGTGCGGACCGTGGAGATGTTGGGGATTGGCGTCGAGCCATTGCTCCATCCGGGCCACCAGGGCGGGTCGCAGTGGTCGGCCGAACCGCTCGTAGACCTCGGTCATGACGCCCAGCGGGTCGCCGACGAGGCCGGTGTACGCGAGGTCGAGGAAGGGCCCATCCCCTCCGCTGTTGCGCACGTCCAGGGCCCGCCGCACGGCACGACAGGACCGGTCCAGCGCCTGGCGGCCGACCACCGCGGCGTCCAGGCGCTCGGTGTGAGGCGCCCGGACGGTGCGGATCAGGCTGGCATAGGAGGGAACGGCCTCAAGGGGGTTGCGGTGGCAGTGCACGACAACGGCGCCGGGCAGGGCGCCCAAGAGGGCATCGAGATGGCCGAGATGGCCCGGCGACTTGAGAACCCACGTCCCTGCGCCCCGCTCCGCACCGGGCGATCCCTCGAGGAGTGCCGTCTCCGACAGTGCGGCAAGCTGGACGGCGAAGTAGCGGTATGCCTCGTCGAGAGGATCGTTGGCGAACCAGGCGGAGTAGTCCTCGGCGTCGAACATGTCGTCGAGGTGCTGGCTGGCAAAGCTGTTCTGGAGCAGGGCGTCGCACTCCTCGGGACCCTCGGCGCTGAGAGCGTGGATGGCGCGCATGTCGGGAGCCAACTCGTAGAAGTTGGCCAGCCATGCGTTGGCCTGCTCGACGAGGGTCGTCGTTCCTGGACCCTCTGGTCCGGGGGCCGGGAAGGGCCTCAGGGCCTCCCACAGGCGTAGAGCCCGCAGCTCAGGGTCAAGGGCCAGAAGGTTGTGGATGAGGGTCGTCCCCGTGCGGGGAAGACCGGTGACCACCACGGCGGGGACGGCGGTCGAGGCCAGGCCGGGATTGCGCCGCAGGCGCTCCGCCAGACCCAGGCGGTTGCGGAGGTGACGCAGCACCACGCTACGCAGGACCCGCCACCCACCGGGGGTGAGCGACGCCGTCCGCTGGCAGGACTGGACCAGGAGCGTCAGCGCGGGGATGAAGGCGCCGTTGCCCCAGTCGTCGCTTCCCGCCCGGGAGGCCGCCTCGTCCATGAGTGACGAGGCGGACAGCACCGACGGCGGGCTCACGTCCCCGCCCACCAAGGCGAGCCCGGGACCCGGCAGGTGCCGGTCACGTGCTCGAACAGACCCGAGAACGCCGGGTCGTGGGGGAGCCGAGCGAGGTCCGACGCGGCCACCGCGCCGGGGAGGCCGGCGGCCACCAGGCGCTCCTCCCACTCCCGGGAGCGACCCTGGCCAATCTGAGCAGCGATGCGCGAAGCCAACTCGGGCCTTGACCCGTCAGGTTCGAGCCCGCAGGCGCGACAAAGGCGAGAGAGATCTTCATCGCCCTCGACGCTCACCACCACCGCACCGTCGAGGGTCGTGATGGGCAGGTCGAGGAGGTCCCAGTCGGGCCGCCCTCCTCGCCTGGCGATCTCCTGGCCGGTCCTGAGACCGTCGAGGACGTGGGCCTCGATGGTGAGGGCGCCGGCCAACAGCGACGTCTCCACCCGGCGGCCCACGCCGTCGCGGCATCGGCTGTGCAGGCCGGCCAGGAGGCCCTCGCAGGTGACGAGGGCACCCACGAAGTCGGTGAGCAGGACCATGCTGTTGCGCGGCTGCTGGTCGGGGGGCGTCAGCCCGTCGCCGAACCCGGCGAACGCCTGGACCAAGAAGTCCAGCCCCAGCACGCCGCGGCGGTCTGGTCGTGACCCCCAACCCGAGGCCTGGCCGTACACCAGACCCGGGTGATGACGGGCCAGGTCGTCCGCTGCGAGGGACCACTCCTCGGCCTTTCCGGGCCGCCAGTTGTGAACGAAGACGTCGGCACCGCGAACCACGTCGATCAGCTCGTCACGACCCGAGAGCTTGGTGAGATCGAGCTCGACGGACCGCTTGCCTCGGTTCCAGCACCGGAAGAACGAACCGATCCCCTCGGCGACCGGCGAGACCATCCGACCGATGTCACCGCCTGGAGGCTCGACCTTCACCACCTGAGCCCCCAGCATCTGGAGCAGCAGGGTGGCGAGGGGGCCCTGCATGCGCGTCGTCGCCTCCACGACCGTCAGACCGCCCAGCGGGAGATCCGTCTCGTAGGGGGGTGGCAGAGATTTGGAGGGCGGCAGAGACGAGGGCGCCAGCGGGGTGGCCGAAGGTGACACCGAGGGGTGGAGCACGGGATGGGCTTCGCCGGGTGCCACGTCAGCGAGAACCTCGGCGTAGCTTCGGAGAGGGCAGAGACTGACCCCCGAGGAAGCGGCGACGGCGGCCAGGTCGGCGAGGGTGTGTCGGGCGGTGGTGCGGTGGAGGACGGCCGGCAGCGTGCATCGCCCTTCGAAGTACCGGGGCCGGAAATGGGCCCAGGCCCGGCCGAGCTCGCCGCCCCTGATCCCGAGATGCTCCCAGAACTCCCGCCAGGCCTCCGGGTCGAGGGTGTCCATCTCGAACCAGTGACCGTCGGAGGTGCGAAACGGTGGTCCCGCAGCCGGATCGGCCAGGGGCGGTGGGGACCAGGTCTCGTCGCCGGAGGTGGCGGCCGCGACGTAGTGGGAGCAGAGCAGGAGCGCAGCCTGCAGCACCGACGTGCGCACCGGGCCATCCGGTTGGCCCCGGCCCCGGCCGATGAGCGCGGCCAGGATGCCAACAGCGCTCAACACACCGGCGCCCACCGACGCCACCTCGAGGCCGATGCGCCGGGGGTGCCCGTCGTTCCACCCGTTGACACCCATCAGCCCGGACATGGCCTGGATCGTCGCCTCGGAGCCTCGGCGCCCCGGCTCCACCTTCGCCGGCCCGAACCACGTCGCCCCCCAGTCCACCGACGACGCCTCGGGCGCTCCGATGCCCAGGGCGGCCAGTCGCTCACCGCAGACCTTGGAGGCGAGGGTGGGGCCGGCCGGCGTCATTGCTCCATCCCGCCGGACTCCCCAACCAGGACCCGCGGGCCCGTGGCGTCGTGGCGAGCGAAGGCCGGCGCCGACTCGATCAGCCGGCGGGCGGCGACACTTCGGGGTTGTGCCGACACCTCCTCGGAGAGGCCCTCCTCTGCCACCTGGCCGGCTTCGAGGACCACGATGCGGTCCGTCACCTTGCGAACCACCGCCATGTCATGGGATACGAGCACCAGTCCCAGGCCCATGTCGGTCTGTCGCTCGCGTAGCAGCGACAGCATGCGGGCCTGCTCGGAGGCGTCGAGCATGGACGTTGGCTCGTCGGCCACCAACACCTTCGGACGGCACACCAGGGCTCGGGCCAGGGCCACCCGCTGGAGCTGGCCGCCGGACAGCTCGTGGGTCCGGGCAGCAAGGAAGGCGCCCGACGAGGGAAGGCCCACGCTGTCGAGGGCCTCGGCCACGACCTCGCTACGCTGCTTCGAGGCGCCGTCGTGGGCCAGATCGAGCGGTTCTCGAACCAGGTCCTCGACCGACATGCGAGGCGACAGGGCGTCGCTCGGGTCCTGCATGACGAGTTGCACCCGTCGGCGCAGGTGGCGGGC
>JALYZO010000042.1 GCA_030945745.1 Actinomycetota bacterium | reverse complement strand
ACCGTCGGCCTCGGCGCCCTCGGCCTGGCCCTGTTCGGCGCCGGCTTCGTGGCCTTCGTCCGTCAGGCCCGTCGTCGTGACGTCCCCGTCACCGCCTCGGTGCGCAAGTAACTTCAGCTCCACTCAGTCGTTCCGACCTCTGCCGGGCCCTCGGGCCCGGCAGAGTCGCGTCCGGGGCGGGTCGGTCCGCCCCGCACCACCCACATGGCTGGGAGCATGGCCGGGTGACCTCGCGACCCCGCTGGATGCTCGCCGCCCTAGCCGGCGTGGCCGGGGCGGCCACCGTCAGGTTCGGCCGGGCCCGGCGCGCAGCACGGATCTGGCGCCCGCCGGCCGGCGATCGCCGGCGCGCCGGGCCACTCGCCGTCCGCACGCTCGGTGAGGCGGGTCCTCCGGTACTGCTGTTGCACGGGCTGGTGGCGTCGGGAGTGTTCTGGGGCGCGGCCTACGACGGCCTGGCCGACGGGCACCGCCTCATCGTTCCCGACCTCCTCGGCTTCGGCAGCTCCGACCGCCCTGTCACCGGCTACGGCCCCGACGACCACGTCCGGGCCGTGCTCGACTGCCTCGACGCCCTGGGCGTGGACGAGCCGGTGACGATCGGGGCGCACTCGCTGGGTTGCCTGGTGGCGCTGCGAATGGCCGCCCTCCACCCGGACCGGGTCCGCGGCATCGTCGGCTTCGGGCCGCCCGTCTACCCGGACGGTGCTGCGGCCCGGGCCCACATCGGCGCGGCGGGTCCCATGGCCCGGCTCTTCGTCCTGCCCGGGCCGGTCGCCGAGCGGGCGTGTGACTGGTTGTGCGAGCACCACCGCATCGCCACCGCGCTGGCCGTCCTCACCCATCCCAGGCTCCCGACCGCCATCGCCGCCGACGCGGTGCGGCACAGCTGGGCGTCGTACTCCCAGACCATGACCCGGGTGATCCTGGAGGACGGCGCGCGAGAGTGGGTCGAGGCCATCGTCGTCCCGGTCGAGCTGGTAGCCGGCGACCACGACCCGGTCGTGGACGCGGTGTTCCTCGCCTCGCTCGCACCGACAACCGGGATCGACGTGCGGTTGTGGCCGGGCCGCCACGATCTGCCCCTCGTCGACGCCTGGCGTTGTGAGGCCGCCATCGCCGACTTCCTGGTCATCCACGCACCTGGAACACCACCGGCTTCTTGAAGGACCCGCCACCAGTCGAAGAAGAGGGGCTCCGACACCAGTTCACCGTTCAAAGACACCGCTAGAGCGACAATGGCTCGGATGGATCAGGTTTCGGGTCCTCGGTCATCATCCGGGAGGTCAGCCAGCAGATCACGCGCCATCGAAGCGATTTCGAACACGGCCGAGACGGAGGCCTCTTCGAGCAGGCGCCTGCCATCGCTCGTCCGTCCCTCACCGACCAACATCCTCGCCAGGTCCATCCGGGCAGTCGACGACCATCGAGGATCGGCGCTGTCGATCGCGGCGCGGTACGCGGCCTCGGCACCCGCGATATCCCCCGTGTCGAGACACAGTTCACCCAGCGTGTTCTGGGCCATTGCGGCGATCTCCGAATTGTCCGAAATCGAAGCGCTGTGGAGCAGTCGCCGAGCCCGGTCGGTCTCCCCTTGGTGCATCAGTACGATGCCGAGATTGACCTGAGCCATAGGCAGCACGTGATCCTTGCCCGACGCCACTGCCATCTCGAGCAGGGGGCGGGCCCCCTCGAAGTCTCCCTCAGTGAGTAGCAGGCCGCCGAGATTTGCTTGGGCGACCGGCACGGCCTGAGGGTCGCCGGACGCCGCCGAACACGCCAGCAGCCGATGGGCCCGCTCGGGCTCGCCTTGGCTGATCAGCAAACCGCCGAGAAGGGCCTGGGCGATCGGCGCAACCTCACTGTTGCCGGAGGCGATCGCTTCTTCCAGCAACAGTCGCCCTCGCGCCATGTCACCCAAGGACAGCAACAGCCCACCCAGGTTGGACTGGGCCTGGGGCACAACTTCGTCATCGCCGGACGCCACCGCGCTTTCGAGCAGCTCGCGTGCCTGTTCGACCTCGCCGAGATTCAGCAGCAGCCCACCGAGATTGGCCTGGGCGCGTGGCACCACACGAGGGTCGCCCGACGCGACCGCGCGTTCGAGCATCTGGCGTCCGCGGCGGGTATCTCCACGGGCGACCAGCGCAATGGCCTTCCTCATCCCGAAGTCCTCCTGGCCCACCTGTCTCCCTCCCCGACAACTCTCCCTGCATTCTCATACGACAGCCGATCCATGAGTCGCGAGAAGCGTTGCTCGGCACGTAGCGGGATGGTTCGGCGGCGAACGACCCGGCACAGCCGTCGCTGCAGAACCAGTAGTCGTCGCCCCGGAATCGGTGTGGGGGGGAAGCGTTCGAAATCGACGTTCATTCCGCAGACAGGATCGGTTGTGCGAAGACGATCCGCAGGCGCGGTGGGGGCCTCGGGCCCCGCGAAGTGGACCGGATCACAGGCGGGGCCAACTCGACCCCACGACTCTGCGCCGGCGTCCGACTGGTCGGACGCGGGAAGCCCGTTCGGCCCGGGCGGCCACGAGGGTGACGGTCACGACCGGACCAGTCGGGCGATGGCGGCCGAGGCCTCGGCCACCCTGGCCTCGCCCTCGGGCCCGCCCGCCTCGATCGCCTCCCGCACACAGTGGCTGAGGTGCTCCTCGATGAGCGCCAGCGCGACGGCCTGCAGCGCCTTCGTCGTAGCTGCGATCTGGGTGAGGACGTCGATGCAGTAGCGGTCCTCGTCGATCATGGCCTGTAGGCCCCGGACCTGTCCCTCGATGCGCCGAAGGCGGTTCTGATAGGCGTCCTTGTCGGCCGTATAGCCCCGGGCCATCAGGTCACCTCGAAGTTGATCGGCACCGAGACCGCCGCCTTCCCCGGCTCCACGATGACCACGGAGCCGCCGTACGGGCCCCGCATACCGAACTTCAGCGTGGCGTCGTACTTGCCACCGGAGGCCTCCTTGGCGTCGGTGTTGATGCCCTCATGGTGCATCTCCGTCATGTCAGCTGTCATGCAGACCGTAGCGCCGGTGACTGCTTTCCCGTCGTGGCGAACGGTCAAGTGGAAGGTGGTGCCCTCGGCGCGGGGCGGGCTGGGGTCGGACTCCATGCTCACGGTGTAGGCGGCATCTGGCGACCCCCCGGTGCAACCTGCGCCCTGGGCCGCCGAGTTGGGCACGGTGATCTGGCCGCCGGCGTCGACCGTCTTGGCCGTCGAGCCGCCCTTGAAGGCGACCAGGGCGA
>JALYZO010000027.1 GCA_030945745.1 Actinomycetota bacterium | reverse complement strand
CTCCCCTGGTGGGGTCGGTCGGGGTCGGTGGGTGCTGCCAGACGTGGACGGCCCTGGCCGGAAAGTGGGCGACGGATCCCCACTACGGGATCTCCATCCTGACGGTGTACAAGGCAATGTTGGACTACGCCATCCCCGAGCAGCTGGTGGCCGCCGGGCTGGCGCCACCGGGATCAGCCCCCCCGTTGCCGGCAGTGCCCACCGCACCGGCCGGACCGACCTTGCCGGCCATGCTCCCCTCGGTCGGGCCCGCCACGACAGCTGCCCCCAAGGCTCCGACCCTGGCGCCGACCGGACCCTAGGGCGCAGCTGCCCAGGGGTGCATGTGCCCAGGGTCGCAATAGCAACTCCTTGGGCAGCGGTTCCCTTAGCCGGGCACCTGGGAGATGCGAGCCAGGACCCAGTCGTACTCGCCGGACATGACCGGGGCCCTGCAGTAGGGGCAGACACCAGCCAGATCCACGTTGAGCGGGGCCCCGCAGTTGGGACACTTGAGGGACAGGGTGCCTCCCGAGGCGTTCGTCATGGCTTTGGAGGACCGCTGAAAGGTCCAGTCCTCCGCCCACTCGCCAACCCGCTTGTTGCCCCGGATCACCTTTCCCGAGTCGTCGGCCACGTCGTAGTCGCTGCACGCCGCCCGGACCCGTACGGTGATGGTGTCGTAGCTGGCATCGCTGTGGGCGGCGATGAAGTCCATGTTGCCGACAGCCAGGTCGCCCAGGACGTTCCGCTTGCGCTCGTCCTGGTAGCCCTTGATCTGGACCCGGTGCTGCTGCCACAGGCCATCGGCCATCACCTGGCGGCTGATCTCCGGCTTGCGGTCCGTCCACGCCTCCTGCACCACGAAGAACGCTCGCTGGGCCGCGTCCAAGAAGGCCTCTCGGTCGAAAGCGGGATCGTGCTCGACGATTGACCCCAGCCCGTCGGAGACGGTCAGCCGCATTCCCGTACCCACGGCCGCTTCTTGCGGCGCGCTACCAGGGAAGAGGTCGCCGCGGACCGAGTCGATGGCCGGATTTTCGTCGTGGGACCAGCCTCCGGCACCCGAGGGAGGACCGCTCGGCCCCGCTGCCGTCCCCACGTTGGCGGCCGTCGCAGCCGCTCCGGCCGCAGCGGCGGCACCAGCTTCGCCGCCGCCAGCGGCCCAGCCACTCCTCCCTCCGGGGGCCGGCCTGCCCGGCGTCGATCCAGGAACAGGCCCTCCGAAGGCCCCGCCGAGCCCGCCGGCGGGCGCTCCACCGTCTGCGCGGGTGCGCCGACGGGAGCGCAGGACGAGCACGACCACGACAATAAGAGCCACGATGATGAGCAAGACGATGATGCCGGCGGCGCCACCTCCACCTCCGCCTCCGTAGCCCCCGCCGATGAAGTGCGTACCGCCACCACCGCCGAAGCTGTGGCCACCGCCACCGCCACCTCCACCGCCTCCGCTGAAGCCGTGGCCGCCACCTCCTCGAGCCGGGGGTGCGATCATTGTTGCCTCTCTCCCGTAACCACTACGCCGGATCGACCGGATCGACCGGGTCGCCGGCGTCCGGCGGTGCAGCTGCGCCGCCGCGAGCGACCGGGGCTGGCGGAGCGATCGCCGTGCCACACGACGCACAGAAGCGGGTCCCGGCGGGCTGTTCAGTGCCGCAGGATGCACACACCGCGGGCGCCGGGGCCAATCCCTGGCCACAGTTGACACAGAACCTGGCGGACGCCGGATTGGAGGCCTGGCAGTTGGCGCAGGTCACCGTCGGCGGAGCCAGGGACGTGCCGCACGACGCACAGAACTTGTTGCCAGGCGGGTTGGCGGTGTGGCAGTTGGAGCATTCGACGGTGTCCGCTGCCGTTCCGCCGCCCTGGCCGCCTCCGGGCCCCACGTACCCGCCGCCCCCGCCGGCGAAGCCAGGTGCCGGCGGCGGTGGTGGTCCGGGCTGCTGGGGGGCGGCGGCCTGTCCGCCCATGCCCAGCCCTGCGGCCAGGAAGGCGCCGCCGGTTGCTCCGCCACCTTTGGACATGCCCTCGCCGGCGCCGAGTGCCATCTCCCCGGCTGCATACTGGTTGAAGCTGCCGGCCAGCCGGGAGTAGGCGGTGTCCTTGGCCAGGTTCTTCAGCGTCGCCTCGTCGGTGTCCGACAGGTTGACGTCGAAGTTGCCCATGCGCACGAGGGAGACGCCGTAGGTGGACAGCTGCTCGTTGCCGGCCAGGATCACCTCCTTCTCGATGTCGGGCGTGTAGGCCGAAAGGCCGAGTATTGGCCAGCCGTTGCGGACGATCTGCGTGGTCAGGTGGGTGCGCATCACCTTGAGGAGCTGGTCGCTCACCCACCCGGAGATCTGGTTGTTGTCGGTCACGTCGACCGTTCCCACCAGGTTGGTGATCAGGGACGAAGGATCCTGGACCTTCAGCGAGTAGTCGCCGAAGACCCGCAGGGTGACGATCATCCCGGTCTGGGGATCCTGGACGTCGTCGATGCGACCTCCAAAGGTGAAGCCTGGGTACTCCCGGGTCCCAACGAAGAACAGCTCGGCCCGGTAGGCATTGCCCCCGGTGGCCCGGTCGATGATGGCGCCCAGGCCGGGGATCTCCTGGGCGTCGATCTGGTGGCGACCGGGGCCCATGGTGGCCACCACCTTGCCGGTGTTGACGAACAACGCCATCTCGTCAGCGTCAACGATCGCCCGGGTCATCTTGCGGATGTTGTGATCGGGCCACTTGAACACGATCTGCCGCTTGCGGTCGTCAGGGACCGCAATGAACTCACGCCCGAGGATGGCCATCGGAGGTACACCTCCTGCTTGGTGTTGTGCCCCGACTGGGGATCGCAGGATACCTCTGCCGTCGACCGGAGGTCGCCTCGGTTCTATGACAGGCTCGACTCGTGCCCCCGCGATCGCGAGCGAAGACCCACGACAAGGTGGGGCCAGAGGTCTACGAAGCCAGTCGATCGGGCCACTTCGAGGATCGTCGCATCGCTCTGGTCGACGATGCGCTCCGCAGGCTTCGGGCATCGACGGTCGTCGAGGTGGGCAGCGGAACCGGGAAGATCACGTCCCGCTTGGCTGCCGCTCACCCGTCCACGACGTTCTTCGGCGTGGACATCGACCCCCGCCTGTCCGCCTTCGCCCGACACAACCACGCCGCCCAGAACGTGTCGTGGAGCGCCGAGCTGCCGGCGGTCACCGCTGACCTTGTCTTCGGCATCGACGTCATTCATCACCTCCACGACCGGCCCAAGGTCTTCGCCACCATCGCCACCATCACCCGGCCCGGCGGAACGTGGGTGGTCATCGAGCCGAACATCTGGCATCCGGCGATGGCCTTCGCTCAAGAGCGGATGCGCCGGGCCGGTCTCGACGAGGACCATTTCCGGCCTTGGCAGGTCGAACCCGAGTTCGACCGGGCCGGCTTCGATGTAGAGCGACGGAGCTACGCCCACCTGTGGCCGGCGGCGTTCCGCCGACCGCCGGCGTGGGCGCGACGCGCCGAGAGGCACCTCGAGCGCGCCGTCGGGGCGAGCGTCGTCTACCGCCTCCGCCGCCGGGCGGGCGACGTGGGCGAAACCATCTGACGCTCAGGTGAACGTACGGCAACGAGCGCCCGTCGGGCTCGTGAGCATTCGTCCTGGCGCTGGTGAGAGCACGACCGGGCCTGTGATCCTCGCTCCAGCCCCTTGTCCCCAGGAGGACCAGTGCCCGCTGTTGACGTACCCGTGCCCGCACCTCGCCTGATCGGGGCGTCCGCCTCCGACCACCAGGCGATCGAGATCAGCGTGGTGATGCCCTGCCTCAACGAGGAGGCAAGCGTCGGTCGGTGTGTGACCAAGGCGCTCGAGGGCATCCATCGGACCGGCCTGGCCGGCGAGGTCGTGGTCGTGGACAACGGTTCCACCGACCGGTCGGTAGCCGTAGCCACCGGGGCGGGCGCCACGGTGGTCATCCAGCCGGAACGCGGGTACGGCAACGCCTACCGCAAGGGCTTCGCATCGGCCCAGGGGCGCTTCGTGGTCATGGGCGATTCCGACGACACCTACGACTTCACCGAGCTGCCCACGCTTGTCGCTCCTTTGCGCACCGGCGAGCACGACTACGTGCTGGGGTCGCGCTTCGGGGGCGAGATCCTGAAGGGGGCCATGACCTGGAGCCACCGCTACGTCGGCAATCCGATCCTCACCGGCGTCCTGAACCGCTTCTTCGGTCTGAAGAGCAGCGACGCCCACAGCGGCATGCGAGCGTTCACCAAGGAGGCCCTGGACCGCATGGCCCTGTGCTGTGAGGGCATGGAGTTCGCTTCGGAGATCGTGGTCAAGGCCGCTCGCTCCGATCTGCGCGTCGCCGAGGTCCCCATCACCTATCACCCGCGGATCGGCGAGTCCAAGCTCAACGGGGTGCGGGACGCCTGGCGGCACCTCCGCTTCATGCTGATCCTGGCACCGACCTACCTGTTCATATTCCCGGGACTCAGCCTTTTCGTCCTGGGCCTGATGGGCGAGGGCGCGCTCCTGCCAGGCCCCCTGCAGATCGGCGACCGTGTCCTGAACGTGCACTTCTCTATCCTGTTCACGATGCTCACCCTGGTCGGCAGTCAGGCGGTGGTCTTCGGGGTGTTCGCCCGGGCGTACAGCAAAAGCGTCGGCTTCGAGAGCGAGAGCAAGCTCTCCGACTGGGTGGAGCGGGACTTCTCCCTGGAGCGTGGTCTGATCACCGGGGCGTTGTTCCTCGTGGTCGGGTTCGGGATGGATGTGGCGGTCCTGGTGGACTGGATCAGCCGATCCCTGGGGGCCATCGACGCGGTTCGCCCCGCCCTGTTCGCCATGACGTTCATCGTGCTCGGCATCCAGATACTGTTCGCCTCGTTCTTCCTCAGCATCTTCAGGATCAAGGTGCACGCCATGACCACCCACGACACAGCGTGCTGAGCCAGATCCTCGGGGATCTGGGCGTGGCTCTTGTCGGCACAGGCCTGGTGCTCAGGAGTCGGGCGACCATCGCCACTTACACCGTGTCGACGCTCGACGGCTACCGGTCCGCCAACGGCGACCGTCCCGATGCGGACTCCGACCGCCTGTGGTACAGCGTCGAGGCGCTGCGGGCCGCCACCCCGGATCTGAGCGCCGACCAGACGGTAACGCCAGGCCAACAGCAGGCGCTGCTGGTGGCCGCCACCATCTTCGTGATGCTGGTGGTGGCGGAGCCCAACCTCACGCTGGTCGTCGTTGTCGGTCTCATCATCGCCTTGTACTTCGCCTCACTCGTCGTGCGCCTCATCCTGTTCATGAAGTCCCTGAACGGCCACGGCACGGTACACGTCACCGACTCAATGGCCCGGGCCGTGCCGGACGGCGCGCTCCCGTCCTACACGATCCTGGTGCCTGCCTATGGCGAACCCGAGGTGCTCCCCAACCTCGTCACCAACCTGCGCGCCCTGGAGTACCCGCGAGATCGCCTGGAGATCCTCCTGCTCCTGGAGGACGACGACGTCCCCACGGTCCGCGCTGCCCACGAGGTCCTGGGCGAGACCACCGACATCACCACGGTGCTGGTTCCCGCCGGGGAGCCTCGGACCAAGCCCAAGGCGCTCAACTACGGCCTGGCGACCTCGACCGGCCAGGTTGTCACCATCTACGACGCGGAGGACAGACCTGAGCCGTTGCAGCTCCGCAAGGCCGCCCTGGCCCTGGCCGCGGCTCCGGTCGACGTGGCCTGTGTCCAGGCCCGGCTGGACTTCTTCAATCCCACACAGAACCTGCTCACCCGGTGGTTCACCCTGGACTACCGCATGTGGTTCACCCAACTCCTCCCCGGTTTGAGCCAGCTCGGTGCCCCCATCCCCCTCGGCGGCACCTCCAACCACTTCCGGCGCGAGACCCTCCTGGAGGTGGGCGCCTGGGACGCCCTCAACGTCACCGAGGATGCCGATCTCGGCGTCCGACTCCATCGCCGTGGCTATCGGACCGGCGTGGTCGAGTCCACGACCTACGAAGAGGCCAACAGTGACCTGGTGAACTGGATCAAGCAGCGGTCACGTTGGTACAAGGGGTACGCGCAGACCGCATTGGTGCACCTCCGCCACCCCGTGGACCTCTACCGGTCCCTCGGTGCCCGCCAGTTCCTGATGTTCTTCCTGTTCGTGGCGGGCACGCCACTGCTGGCCATCCTGAACCCCATCTTCTGGACGGTCACCATCGTCTGGTTCGTGTGGCACCCCCACGTCATCGTGGCCGTCATCCCCACCATGACGTACTTCGTCGGTCAGATCTGCTGGATTGCCGGCAACCTGCTGGTCCTCTACTCGTGGGTGCTCAGCACGCGCGACCCCAAGGAGAAGCTGTGGCTGGCGGCGATCCTCAGCCCCCTGTACTGGATCATCATGGCCATCGCCGCCGTCAAGGCCCTGGTCCAACTGGTCACCGCGCCGTCGTATTGGGAGAAGACCCAGCACGGCCTGGACCTCGGTCCTGAGGCGACCAGCGAGGATGCGGTCGCATGACCATCACCCCGCTTCGGGAGCCGAGCCCGCCGCGCCTGCCCCCGTCGCTCATCGGTCCAGGAGTCAATGATCTCCCCACCTGGGACGAACCTCGGCTTCCTGCTCCCTGGGGTACCCGCCTCCGCCGGGTGACCCGGCTGCGGGAGATCGGGATCCTCACGCTGGTCGCCCTGATCGGCTACATCGCCGCCGCCTACTGGTCCCGCTACGGGCTGCACTTCTGGATCAACGACGCCCTGAACCGGACAGATGACGCCGTCTACGTCACCGTCGGCAGGGACCCTCACCTGGGTGCCATCGGGTTCTACTGGCCCCCGCTTCCGCAACTCCTGCAGATACCTCTCGTCCCGTTCTTCCGGCCCTTCGGTGCCGAGATCATGGCCGGTCCGGTCTCCACCGCCATCTGCATGGCAGCCACGATCCCGGTCCTGGCCAAGATCGGCATGCGCCTCGGACTGGCCCGGTGGACGACCTTTCTCATCTGCGCCGCCTTCGCCGTCAACCCCGACATCATCTACACGTCCACCAACGGTATGAGCGAGGCCTGCTTCCTGCTCACCGGGGCTGTCACCATGCTCGGGTTCCTGACCTACATCCAGACGCGGTCCACCAAGGACCTGCTGATCTTCACCGTGGGCCTGAGCGGGGCCATCATGACCCGCCTCGAAGGGCCTCTGCTGGTGTTCGCGCTGGTGCTGGTGGCCACCTTCAGCATCCGCCACCTCCGCTCCAGCGCCTGGCACTTCGTCATCATCATCGCCCCTCCCTACGCCTGCTTCGCCTTCTGGATGCTGGTGCAGTGGATCCTGCTCAAAGATCCGCTCTTCTTCCTGCATCAAGATGTCGGCGCCAACCCAGCGCCGGGGACGGCGGTGTGGCTGCCGAACACCGCCGGCCATCCTTGGGCGGTAATTCCCTGGGCGCTGGGGTGGGTCCTCGTCCTCGGCCCCGTGCTGTTCGTCCTCATAGCTTCTCTCGTCCTGAGGCCCCTGGCCGGCCGCAACCGGGGGACGCTGGGGATCCTGGCCGGGATCGGGGCCATCCTGATCATCCAGATGTACACGGTGGCCAAGGGAGCCGGCTTTGGTGACCCGCGATACTTCGTGATGACCATCCTGTTCGCGACCGTCGGTGCGATGTGGCTGGCGTCGAACCGCGATGGCAGCATGCTGCTCGGGGCCTGGAACCTGGCTCTGGTCGCGGCCCTGGTGGTGGCCGCCGGCACAGGAAGCTATGCCCTGACGAGCGGCCGCATCACCCACGAGGAGGCGGAGTGCAGCTTCTTCCAGTACGGAGTGGCCCGAGTGGTGCCGGCCCTCGGGCGCCAGCAGGTCGGCAAGTTCCGCTGCATCCCGCCCGGGGACGGGCTACGGGCCTGGCAACAGGCGGACCACTGGTTCGACACCCATCTGTCGTCGCACGACCGCGTCCTGTCGGACAACCTGAGCAACTTCGCAGCCAGCCTGTTCACGACCAGGCCCAACCTGTTCATCGTCCGCAACGACCGCGATTGGCAGAAGACGATCGCCAACCCGAGGACGGTGACCTACATCGCCACGCAGTCCACCACGCGGACCGGACTGCCCACCGAGTCGGCAAGCTACGCCCGGGATGAAGGTGCCAACCTCCTCAAGCTGGACCAGCCCGGTTGGCACCTGGTGCGCAGCTTCGCTGGCGCGTACAACGTGGTCCACGCCGTCACCTACGTCCAGATCTGGCACTTCGTGCCCGGCCCGGCGGCGGGAAGCACGCCCACCGGGACAGAGAGCAGCGTCAGCTGAGCGTCCCCCGCAGCACCGCGGCCCTGTCGATCTCGGTTGCCACCATCCTCGTGCTTGGCACACTGAGCGTCGGATCGCGACTCGGCCCTCCCGGCCATGGCACCCCAACCGGTCCGCTCACCCCAACCAGTCAGCGACCTCCAGACGGCACGGTGACGGTCTCGGGGGCCCAACTCGCCCTCGAGCATCGGGGGTCGGCGGTCCCCAACGACTTCGTGGGGATCAACGGCTATGAGCTCACGTCCGACTGGTCCGTGAACTCCGGCTGCGGCTACGGCGGTTGGACGACCCAGAGCCTCGCCGCCTTCTTTTCTGCACTCCGCCCTGGGGCCCTGGTGCGAACCTGGTTCTTCCAAGCGCGGGCCGACCGCCAAGGGCAGCGTGACTGGACGGCTCTCGATCGGGTGGTGACGCTCGCCGCCCGCCACCGCGTGCGCCTCATCGCCGTGCTCGGCAACCAGAACGGTCAGTGCGAGGACGGATCCTGGAAGGACATCGCCTGGTACGAAGGCGGCTACCGCCAAGCCGTGGGTGACCGGGAGAGCTTCGCCGGATGGGTCCACGACGCAGTCGCTCGCTACGCCCCATCCCGAACCGTCGCGTTGTGGGAACCGGTCAACGAACCCAACCCGCTGAACTGTGCGCCAGGAGCAGATTGCTATTCTCAAGGGGCGTGCCCCAATGAGGGGGCCGTCAGCCGGACCTTCACGGCGTTCTTCACGGCCGTGGGCGGGATGATCCACCAGGAGGCGCCGACCGCTCTGGTAGCCGATGGATCCATCGGCACCGCCGACTGCGGCACGGCCAACGACGCCGACTACCGCCAAGTGATCGCCAGCCCAGGCCTGGACGTCACCGACTACCACGACTACTCGCCGATCGCCACAACCCTGCCGTCAGATCTGCGACGCCGGATCAACGATGCCCGAGTCCTCGGTAAGGCATCGATGATCGACGAGGCGGGGGTGAGCGGATGCGACTCCGCACAGGTCCGGGCCGAGGCGTTCCGACGGAAGATGACCGCGGCCTTTGCCGTGGGGATCACCGCCTACCTTCCCTGGTACTACGGCGGTGACGAGGGCCGTCCCGACTGCAACACCCCCATCGACACGGACTCACCGACTTGGGCGCTGCTGCAGAACATGACCTGGGTTCCGCCGAGACCGCCCGTGGGGACCCCCCACCACGAGCGCCTCAACCTGTCCACCGGCCTTCGTTCCACGCCCGCAATGGGGTCTCACAATGGGAGATCAGGTCCTTAGTCAGTTTGGGCGACCACAATCTCGCGAGAGAGACCCGTGAAGCGGCGGTACAGCGGCCAGATCATGGCTGCCGCGGACGCCACCGAGCCGGCCAGGAGCCCCATCTCGACCCTGGTCAGCAGGGGCTGCACGGCGGCCGTCACCGCGACCATCACCACCACCCCGAAACCCCATGCCAAGGCCAGCCGAGCCGCCTGACCACAGGCCATGAGCCCCACCGACAAGGTGGTGCCCACCAGCAGGGCAGCGGCGGCACCGGCCAGGATGGCCATGTCCGGACCGGGGAGCTCGTAGGAGGCACCGAACACCACGCCCAGCAGAGTCGGCCCAGCTACGCCGGCAACAATTGTGCAAATCGCCCCGACGACGGCGACGAGGCCAACGAGGCGGTTGAGCGTGCGCCGGAACGCCAACCGGTCCCCCGCCGCGGCATGGACGGCCAACGACGGAAGCAGGGTCGCCGACGCCGAGTTGTAGAGGAACAACGGCACTCGCACCAGGACCAAACCGGACAGGAAGCGCCCGGTCAGCGCGGGATCCCGGTGGCCGCCGAGCAACTGCACGGTGATCGGTCCCGAACCGACGAGCACGGTGGACAACAGGGTGCCGACCAGCAACCACGAGGTGGAACGGGCCATGGCCTTCATCCCGACATCCACACCGAGCGACGACGAAGCCCGCAACGCGGGGATCACGCACACCACGGCCAGGGCCGGGGCCACAGCGATGACCAGGCCGAAGGCACCGAGGCTGAAGGTCCCGAAGGCCAATAGGACGGCCGCTCCACCGAGGCGCAGCAGTCCCTCGGCGCCGGCCAGGACCCCGTAGGCACCGAACCGGGAGTTTCCGGCCAGCAGGCCCAGACCCAGGTACTGCACGCAGATGGTGGCCAGAGAGATCAGGAATGCCCCCATGAGCACCCAGTTCCCGTTGAAGAGCCGTCCTACGGCGACCGGGCTGCCGGCCATGAACACCATGACCAGCAGAGCCGTGGCGCACCCGCCGAGCAGCACCGCTCGTCGCAGCACCGGACCCTGGCGGTCCTCCAGGACCATGCCACCAGAGATGAGCCGCCCGGTCTCCTTCTCCAACGTGGCGAAGCATCCTGGACCGATGAGGAACGTGATCGACCAGAACGTGGCCAGCGGGGCGTAGCGGACCGGCCCGAAGTGCCGGGCGGTGACGGCCAGGAACACGTACGCCGACAGGCCGGAGGCGGCGACACCGGCGGCGACTGCGGGCATCCCGGTAGGCAGCGGGCCTAGCGTCCTGCGTCCCCGGATGTTGGGAGAGGTGACCACACCCACCGAGGTCACGACGCCGCGGTCAGATGCGCGTAGAGATCGAGGACCTGCTGCATTGAGTGGTCGACGGTTTTGGTCCCGGCGGCTACCCGGTACCAGGCCAGGGTGGAGCGCCGGAGCCGGTCCCCGGCGTCGATCACGTCGGCGATCCGCTCAGCGATCGTCGACGCGTCCGGGGGGTCGGCCACGTAGCCGTTTCTGCCCTCCTCGACATGATCGGTGGCCAGGTTCTCCTCGAAGCCGGCCACCACCACGGGCGTGCCGTGACTGGTGGCCTCGACGACCACCAGCCCGTATCCTTCTCGCCGGGAGGGGACCACGACGCAGCTGGCCGAGCGCATCAGCCCGCACAGCTCATCGTCGACGACGAACCCGACACAGCGGACCGACAGGCCTCGGGCGGCGATCTCGGCTTGGAGGGCCTGACGACCGGGCCCGTCACCTGCAACCACAAGGTCGACCGGTTCCCCAAGAGCGGCCAGCTCGGCCGCGATGTCGGCCAGGAGATCGACGCCCTTGTCGTGGATGTGACGCCCGGCGAACAGGGCGAACGGCCTGACCGGCGTGACCGGCGTGATCCGCGCGCTGGCCTCGACGTCCCCCGTCGACGGATCGGCCGGAAGGTAGCCGGCCAGGACGACGGCGTCGGCCGGGCATCCAACGGCCGCGAGTCGTTCCCGATTCCTCGGAGAGGAAACGATGGGGTGGTCCGAGGCGGCGGCGCACAGTCGCTGCACGACGAAGCCGATCGAGCCGGTCAGTGCGCCGGCATAAGAACGCCAGAAGGCCAACGACCAGATCTCATGCCAGTCGACGATGGTCGGCACCCCGGTGCCCAGCAGGGCGGCCCGGGCGGCCAGCAGGGACCAGAAAGGGAAGTTCGCCACCTGCACGACGTCAAAGGCGTGGCGATGCGTGGCCAGGTAGCGCCCGACGCCGAAGCCGAAGCGCAACGTCGGTGCCAGCCGCCTGACCCCCCGTTGGTCGTAGAGGTCATCCGCTCGGCTGACAGCGACGACCCGCAGGCCGGGGATCTCCGGAGGTTCGTCCCATTGCCGACGGGTCAGGTAGGTGACGTCTGCGCCGGCGGCGACGAGGCGGTCGGCGACGAAGCGATACCATCGCTCACCGCCGCCAACGGTGAGGGGATACAGGCAGTCGTAGATGACGGCGACCCGGACGCCTGTTTGCATCGAGCGCTGTCGTGTCCCGTCCCGGGCGTGGAGCGACTCAGACAGCCCCTGGCTGGCGCTCATCTTGGTGACGCTACCGGCCGCGATTCCAGCCCAAGCCGACGTCACCTACTGTTTAGCTGATCACCTTCTGCGCGCAACATTGCCGCCAGCGGATCACCGGGCCAGGTGGCGTAGTTGCAGGCCGGGACTGGCGAGTCCGACGGCGGCATGGCGTTCCAGAACAGCCATCCGACCAGTGGCGGCAGGTGGGCGAAGTCGGTGCTGATCTCATTTGCATACGCCGTCGACCGGTCCGCCTGCAGCGGGCAGGCGGCTCCGGCGAAGGCCGTCGGCCTGGCATCAAGGCCGCCGTTCTCCCCGGCGAAGAGCGGTTTCGACACCTGCGCGGTGAGGGCACTCCACGCGGCGACGTTGACGGCGCTCATGGGCGTCGCCCCATCGTACTGGTGGTAGGAGACGAGATCGATGCCCGATGACCCGTCGACGAAGGCCAGATCTGCATAGGTGAGCGTCCCGCACCCCCCGACCGGGGGTGCCCCGTCGGAGATGAGGTGGTTGGGATCGTTGGACCGGATCACCGCGCCGGCCGCATTGAAGAACGACCGCAAGGCGGAACGGGCGGCCTGCGGATCCGGACACACGCGATTCGACCAGCAATCGGCGGCCAGGCTGCAGGTGTCCGGCCGGGGCTCGTTGACCGGCTCCCATGCCAGGATCGCCGGGTTGGTGGCGTACCGGGCGGTGACCAGCCTGACCCATTGCAGGTAGCTCACCGTGAGGAACGCTCCAGGGCGGGCAGCCGTCGCGTAACCCCGGCGGTACCAACTCGGATCTTTCCACGCGCCGTCGTCGCACGTTCCGTCCTGGTTGCCCAGCGTCGCGATCAGGCGCACGCCGTGGGCTCGGGCAGCAGCCACGGTGCGGTCCATGGCCGACCAGTCGAGCGTTCCGCTGTACTTGTTGGTCGCCATCTGCTGGAAGAACCACACCCGCATGACGCTGTTGGGGCCGACGCCCGAGAACAGGGCATCGAGCTGGGTGTCGGAGAGCTGCGGCCCACACCCGACGTTCATGCTCCACAGCGAGTTGACCTCGTAGGCATTGACGCCTGTGAAGCGGAACGAGCCGCCGATGAACCGTGTGGGGGCGGCGGGGTCGATCGCACGCAACGTCGTGCCCCGCCGGACGACCTGGGGCAGGTTAGCCGTGCCGATGGTGGCTGCCATCCCCGTGGCCGCCGGCCGCGCGATCCGGGAAGAGGCCCCCCTGTTGTGGGCCGCCGCACCTGCGGGGCCGGTCGTCATCGCCACACCCGACGTGGTCACAGCGACCAGGGCCGCAGCCCGCCCCCAGCGACGCAAACCGTTCCTTACCGACATCGACACGCGGCACTCCTCCAAGGGCGATGATCACGGGCGGCCTGACGCCCGCGGTAGCGGATGCACCACGCATAGTGCAATTTTTGGACGGTGGGGGCTCCGCTTGAGAAGCCGAAGGGATGTTCACCACCGGGGCGCCGCCCGTTCACCCCCAAGGCGCTCCGGGCGCTTCTGTCGCTCCATCGACAGCGGGAGGCGGTGGCACGTAACGGGCCTTGGTGAAGCGGCGCGACGTGCAGGTGAGCAGCCAGATCGAAGCCTTCGGCCACGCCGGGTGCGCCCCGAAGTGCACGCCGTCGTGGCCGGTCAGGTAGGCGTGAAGGTCGGCGATCACCTCACCGTGCGTGCACACCACGACCGGCCCGCCGCCACTACCGACGTCAGCCAGCAGCGTCACCGCCGCCTCTCCGGCCTGGGGGACCAGGCGCTCGGAGGTGGCGACCCTGATGCCGGTGGTGGCGGCCAGCGGTGCCACCGTCTGGAGGCATCGGACCAGGGGGCTGGTAACGATGCTGGTGGGGCCGAAGGGCGCGATCACGCGGGCCAGAGCGCCGGCTTGGGCGGCACCCTTGCTGCTGAGGGGTCGGAACTGGTCGTCGCCCCGCCAGGCCGCTCTCGTACCCGCGTGGGCATGGCGTACGAGCAGGACCAGCATCGGCGTCAGCGCCCCGGCCCCATCAGGCGGCAACGATAGAAAGGGCCGGAGACGCCCCTCTGAACGGGACGAGAATGCCTGGTTACGGGAGGCCAAGCATCACGTGCGCAATGCCCCCGGCAGCGCCGCTTCAATCAGAGGTTGACGGCCAGGTCGCCGTCGTCGTCGGTGACCACACAGCGCATCGGGCCACGGCAGCGGTCCTGGCCGGCTTGCGCCTCGGTCTGGCCGGCCACGCCGCCTTTGAGACCTACTCGGTGCTGACCCGCCTTCCACCGCCGGCGCGACGCACTCCGCTCGTCATCGGCCGGCTCCTGGCTACGGACTCTCCCGCCACCGTCTTCCCCGACGAGCCATCATCGGCCCGCGGGCGGCCCGATCGCCGGCCTGCCCCTGGTCACCCGGTGAGGTCTGTCACGTTGACCACGATGGCGTCCTGGGTGCTCCGGGCCAGCACCACCGTGGCCGAGTCCGTCGGCGACGGGTTCTCCTCGCGATGCGGGGTCCACGGCGGGACGTAGACGTAGTCCCCCGGTCCGGCGTCGATGGCCGTCTCCTGGCCGCCGACGCCGAAGACGAAGCGGGGGTTGCCCGACACCACGTAGATCCCGGTCTCCGACTCACCGTGATGATGGTCGGAGGTGCTCACACCGGGATCGACGCGGTTCTCGCCCATCCAGATCCTCTCCGAACCGCTCATGTGCCCGGAGATCCCCTCCAAGCGGTGCATCCCGGGACTCTGTGCAGTGGCCGGGCTGGCCTGGGCTGCCGGCGTGTGTCGCAGCGGCCGGTGCCAGGCGTCATCGGGCCGGTCCTGATCAGCTGGGGGCGACGCCTCGCTCATCGGGTTCCCCTCAGCCCAGTTGCTCGACGAAGCGCTCGAGATGCTTGAGGTTCCGGCACTCATAGGAGCCCTCGCAGTGGATGCCGTACTGGCTGGCGATGGAATCGCCTGTGTCCCAGTACGAGCGAGGCTCGGGGTTGAGCCAGAACACATGCCGGGCCTTCTTGGCCACCTCGGCCAGGACCCAGGCCTGCGAGGCGTGGTAGTTGTTGCGGGCGTCACCCAGGAACAACACCGTCGTCTTGGTTGTGATGCCGCTGCCCCAGCGGTCCCAGAACGATTCGAAGGCGTGGCCGTAGTCGGAGTGGCCGTCCACCCAGATCACGTCCGCTTCGGTGTTGATGCGGTGAATGGCCTCCCCGATGTCGTCGGTCGCCTTGAAGTAGTCGGTCACCTCGTCGATGCCGTCGATGAACACGAACGACCGCACGCGCGAGAACTGCGAGCTGATGGCGTAGACCAGCTGCAGGGTGAAGCGGGCGAAGGCGGCGACCGACCCGGAGATGTCCGCCACCACCATGATCTCCGGCTTGGTCGGCCGGGGATCGCGGAACTGCGGGTCGGCGGGCACTCCGCCATACGACAGAGAGTGGCGAACAGTGCTGCGGAAGTCGAGAGCGCCACGTCGACCATGTCGTCGCTTGCGGGCCAGGCGGACGGCCAGACGGCGGGTCAGGGGACCGATGGCCCGGCGAAGAGCAACCAGCTCCTCCCGGTTGGCATGCATGAATTCGATGTCCTCGGGGAGGGGCTTTCGCACCGACTTGGCCACCGCCTCCGCGCCGCGATCGGCCACCAGGCGACGTCGTATCTCCGCTTCCACCTCCCGGCGCAGCTTGGCCAACCGGGACTCGTACTCCTCGCGGGCCAGGCGCTCTTCCAGCTCAGAGGCACCCTTCCCGTCCCGAGCCTGGCTGTCGGCGTCCATCATGCGCTCCAGGAGTCCGTCGAGGTCGAGCTGGCGGAGGGTTCGATAGAGGTAGTAGGTCCCCCCGACCGGGCGGCCCGGCTCCATGCCCGCATAGCGGGTGACGGCGGCCCGGGCGATGGCGGCCAGCATGGCGTCGTTGCCGTCCATCAGCGCCTTGTAGAGCATCGCCGCCAGTTGCTCGGCGGTCATGCCTTCACCGTGGCCACCTTCGCCGGGCCGGTTGCCCATGAGGTTCTCGACCAAGCTGTCGCCGTCGGCGCCCTCGCCGTCCACGCTGTCGCTGAGGCTGTACTCTGAGCCCCGGAAGGAGAAGAAGACCTCGAATATCGTCTCGAACGACTTCCAGTGCGCCTCGTTCTTGACCATGGTGGCGGCCAGGGCGTACTTGAATGCCTCCCGGTCCTCCAGGGGCACGTGGAGCAGGGCCTCCATGGCATCGAGGTTCTCGGTCAGGCTCACCGGGATCCCCGCAGTGCGCAGCTCACCCACGAAACCCGCCAGCGAGTTGAGCAGGCCACCTCCGAGATCGGCCACCTCCGGAAGTGACGGAGCATGGTGATCGACCCCGGCGTGCCGGTCGGTCACGGTGTCGTCAGGCATCTCCGGCATGCTACGGCCCGTTCCGGAAACCTGTCTCATCGGTTCCAGGCGCCCTCGCAGCGGCGGGCAGTCCCGAGAGGATCCGTTCTGTGCTCCCAAAGAGCGCACGGATGCACCTTTTCGCTACACCGATGACGGGACCGGGTCCGTCAGCCGGCATTCCTGACCCCACGGGCACTCTCCGGTGAGCCATTCTGTCCCTCGTGTTCCTTTGCCGATCCCGCCTGGGTGGCATCCTTGTCCTGGTCTTCGCGGTGGTGCTCACCGCGCCGGCGCCGAGGGCGTCAGCGTCCCTTCGGCCCACGGCTGCGGTGGACTTCTCCGCCATCCACACCGAGCAGGTCCAGATCGTGAGCCGTGACTATCAGACGGGCGTGGACCAGGCGGCGACCATGCTGACCGGAGCCACCGGGGCGCTCGACGCCGCCCAGACCAAGTTGGCCAACGACACCGCAGCGGCAGCGTCTGCTGCCACCCGGGCTGCCGACACCACCGATGCCCTGAGCAAAGCCAGCGCCGATCACGCCACCTCGGTCGTGGACCACAACACGTCGGTGGCCACCGTCGCCACCGACCGAGGGCGCCTGGCCCAGGTGGCCGTGGCCCTCTACATCGGCCCCCCTCCCCAGGTGCCCGACGTGTCCGCTGATGTCGGCGGAGCCCAGGCGTCCGCTGACGGCGCGGTGTACCTCGACACCACACGCCGGGAGCTGTCCACACTGGTCGGCACTGACGTCAAGCAAGAGGTCAGGACGGCCCGCCATGAGCGCCAACTGTCAGAGCTGGTCACCCGTGACCAGTCGGCCGTGGCATCGGCGGCGGCCGCCAACCGCCAGGCGCAGACGACGGTGACGGCCGCCCGGGTCACCCTCAGCGGCGACCAGAAGACGGTGCTCACCGCGCAGAAGATGCTCGCCGCGTCCCAGGCTGCGCAGACGGCGGCCCTGGGCGCGCTCGGCGCACCGGCGGCCGACGGTTCACCGACGATCATCGGCACCCCGGTCCTCGAGCCCGCCCAGATGATGGGTTGGTTCAACACCGGCTACTACCACGACCTGACCCCGGCGAGCGTTGCACAGCTGACCGCTTGGTACTTCAGCGAAGGCATCGCGGAGAACGTCAGGGGCGACGTGGCCTTCGCCCAGGCCATCGTGGAGACCGGGGGGTTCGCCTCACCCGACGCCGTCAGACTCAACAACTACGCCGGGATCGGACACTGCGACTCCTGTGCGGCCGGCCTGGCGTTCCCCAGCCCCCAGGGCGGGGTCCAGGGCCAGATCCAGGTCCTGCACGTCTTCGCAGCACCGGCCGGTACGCCACTCACCCAACCACCGGTGGTGCCTGCGGTGGCCCCCGGCGGGCCGTTCCGTGGAGGATGTTGCCCATCTTGGCAGTCCCTCACAGGCACGTACGCCACGGACCCCAACTACGGCAACACCGTACTCAGCATCTACAAGTCCATGCTGGACTACGCCCTCGCCCGACCCCCGGTGGTCCCCACGCCGACCACGGTCCCCCCGGCCGGAGGGCCGACGACCACAGCCAAGGCACCGGGGACCACCACCCGCCGGTAGCCGATCTCACGGGTCCCCGCCGATAACCTCTACCGGACAGGGCAACCCAGGCGAGCGCGACAGGCGTGCATCGGCGGTCACCAACACGACGCCCAACGCTTCGGCCAGGGCGACATACGCGGCGTCGTAGACGGTGACGTTGTTCCTGAGCTCCCAGGCGCGCCACAGCAAGGGGGCGTGAGACGCTCGTCGCATAGGCATCTCACGAAGGTCAGCCAAGGCAAGCTCGACTCGGCGCACTGGGAGCTGCCCGGCGAGCCACAGTCGGCGGAACACCGACGCCACCTCCAAGTCGATGAGCTCAGGGGCTGCCAAGGCCTGTCCGCGCAGTCGGGCCCGCGCCCTGTCGCCATCCCCGTCGTCGACAGCGAGTGCCGTCGCCAGCACGCCTGCATCAACGACGATCACGGTCCTCCCGGACCGCTTCGACTACGTCGCCAAACGACACCGATCCGCCGGCACGGCCCCCAGCCCGCTCAAGCACCTCGTCGAGGGTGGGTCTGGCCGCTTCCTCGATCAACTGGCTGCGGAGGTACTCCTGGAGCGACTGGTGTGCCGCAGCAGCCCGACGCCGCAGCACGGCGTGGGTCGCTTCCGGCACATCCTTGATCTGCACGCTGGGCATGGCGCCATAGTGGCGCCCTGAGCGCCATCATGCAAGTACGCCACCCATCCGAGTGCTGGGCTTCGGAGCCGGTCAGCGGCCCGCGTCCGGCTTGTTCGACGACAACTCTTTGGCCGCCTTGTCGATGTCCGACTGGTACTTGAGGAGGATGTTCAGCGTCGATGTCGCCGTCTCCGCATCGATGTCGCTGATGCCGAGCAGGACCAGGGTGCGGGCCCAGTCGAGGGTCTCGGAGACCGACGGCGCCTTCTTCAGCTCCAGGCTGCGGATGGAGCGCACGATCCGGACGATCTGGTCGGCCAGGCCGGCGGAGATGCCCTTGACCCTGGTGAGGACGATTTCCTTCTCCCGGGTGATGTCGGGGTAGTCGATGTGGAGGAACAGGCACCGACGCTTCAGGGCCTCCGACAGCTCCCGCGTGTTGTTCGACGTGAGGAAGACGAGCGGGACCTGGGAGGCGTACACCGTCCCCAGCTCCGGGATGGACACCTGGTAGTCGGAGAGGACCTCGAGGAGCAGGGCCTCGGTCTCCACCTCGACGCGGTCCACCTCGTCGATCAGCAACACGACCGGCTCGGTCGCTCGGATGGCCTCCAGCAGCGGGCGGGTCAGGAGGAACGGTTCGGAGAAGATGTCCTCCTCCACATCCACGCTCGTCGGCGCGGACTCGCCGTTGCGCTGGGCCTGGATCCGCAGCAGCTGCTTCTTGTAGTTCCACTCGTAGAGGGCCTTTGACTCGTCGAGGCCCTCATAGCACTGCAGGCGGATGAGTCGGTGGCCGAGCGCCTCGGCCACCGACTTCGCCAGCTGTGTCTTGCCGGTGCCCGCTGGGCCTTCGACAAGGATGGGCTTGCCGAGGCGCTCGGCGAGGAACACCACGCCGGCGATGCCGTCATCTGCGAGGTAGTCCACCCGGCGCAGGTGGTCGCGCACCGCGCTGGGAGTCTCGAAGAGAGGGGTGACATCGTCGGGCACGGCGGTCCTTCCAGCCAAGGGGGTCGCCACAGTGTATGAGCCGTCGTCATTCCTGCGCCCGGGCTCCGCCTCGGTGTCCCCTACGCTGGGCGGGTGAGCCAAGACGCCATGCACACGGCGGATCCCGCCGAGGCCCTGGACCCCGGGCTTGTGGACTCGCTGATCGATCGCCTCGCTCGCCTCGAAGCCGGCATGCGCCAGGAGCTGGCCGCTCAGATGGAGCGGGCGGAGCGCGCCGAGACCGCATTGGCCTCGGCCCAAGCTGGCGCCGCCACGGCTTCGATCGCCGCCCGGACGGAGGTCCCGTCGGTGGGCGCGGAACGGGTGCTCTCAGCGGCCCGCCAGAAGGCGGCCCGCATCGTGGCCGAGGCGCAGCGGGACTCTGCAGCGACCCGCTCTTGGTCCGGGGGGAGCATCGCCACCGCATTCCGGGAGGTGCTGATCGAGCTGCGGCACCACCTGATGGACCGCCAGGCCCTCGACGCTGAGGTTCTGGCCATCGCTCGCGAGGCGATCAACGGCCTCGGGTCACCGGGTCGAAAGACCTCGGCCTCGCCCATCCCCGACGTCGTCGTCCCGGGGCCCTCACCGGATTGGCGGGCGCTGACCCACCAGGGCCGCATGGGCCTACAGCAACGCAACCAGCACCGCGGCGAGGACGAGGGCTGAGCCCAGACCGAGGCACACCTGCCACGCAGCGATCTGGCGGAGCCGCTCGGAGGTCGTTGGCGACACCGGCCGCAGCGGCGCCAGCCGGGTGCCGCTCCGGGCCTTGGCCACGTCGTCTTCCAGGGACTGCAGTCGGGCTTCGACCCCCCGCAGCCGACGTTGGGCATCAGGCGCCATTGACGACCACCAGGGCGACGATCAGGACGATCAGGGCGACAACACCGGCGATGAGGTTGGACTGCCAGGCCAGGCGCCGGGCGGGTCGGGTAGGCGCGGCGGCGCTGCCGGTATGGCCCGCTGGCTCCGTCGGGGGAAGCGGGGCGGGCGCAGGCTCGTTGCGGGCGGCCTCGGTGGTCCCGATCCCCGAGATGGCGTCGTCGAGCACCCCGATCATGCGCTGGTGGCTCTCGGCCATTCTGGCGGCCAGGACGTCCAGGCGCTCGGAGAGCTCCTCTGCGCTTGGCGAAGACGGCGAGCCGCTCACGATTCGCCGCTGCCGGTGAGATCGACGGCGTTGGAGCCGGCGACGCTGCCCGCCTTCTTGGCATCCTCCTCGGCGACGCTACGAATGTGCCCCCGGAACAGGAGGGCCGCCTGGCGGCGGACCTCGTCGGAGGCCTGCCAGCCGCAGTGCCGACAGGTCGCCTTCCAGATCCCTCGTTCGAAGATGTAGTTCGCTCGATGTGCGGTCTGCGCCGCTGGTCCTGCCATGCCCAGGTACTTCACTCGACGAACGGTGACGTCGAAGCTGCGGGGGGATGTCGCGGCGGCGAGCAACGCATGAAATCTGGGGGATTGCCGCGGAGCGCGGTCCTCATCACGCGCTCAGCGACCGCCGCGCCGGGGAGCAGTCAGGAGCGCCGGCGCCGTGCGCGACGGCGTGGAAGGCGGAACCGCCTGGGCCTGCGCTTGGACCACCTGGCGGGCGAAGGACACCATGAACGACCGCTCGTCGACCAAGCGGCGGTCTCGTGCCTTGGAGGGGTCGAGGGCGCCATGCAGGCTCGTGATCCCCGCCGCGCCGGATGGGCCGGAGACGGCGGTGTTGGCTGTGTCCTGAAGGTAGAGGATCACCCGCTCGTAGTGTGTCGTGCCCCTCGACTTCACCGGCCAGATCCAGTACACGATGGTCCAGTCGCCGTGGCCGCCGGTCGTGTACGACAGGGCCTGGCCCCGGATCCCGCCCCCCAGGCCGACCTGGGCCACGTCGCGAATCGAGTACCCGTGGAAGTTGTAGCAGGCCTGCACGTTGTAAGCCGAGAAGCTTTCCAGGTTGGTGGTGTTGACGACATCGGCAGTGATCGGGAGGTTGGTGTGGAGGTTGCCCGCTCCCCCACCGGAGGGGAAGTACTGGTAGCGCAGCCACGTCGAGTTGTCGCCGAAGTACGGCTGGGCCCACGTATAGGCGGTGTCGTAGGAGGCCGTCCATCCGGTCGGGCTCGCCGGGTGGGCGCTGAACGATGCCAACTTGGCCTCTCCGGCCGAGTTGGCCACCAGGTCGAAGGTCTTCAGCCCTGTGTTGTTGATGCCGAGCACCAAGGCGGTGACCGCCACCACTCCGAACACGCCGAACACTCTGGGGACGGCAACGGGGACCTTCTTGAACACGGGTTCGACCTGGTCTGCCGGCGGGCCGGCTTTGGCGCCGAGGGCCACGCGAAGGCCGAGGCGACCCATGACGAGGATCATGATGATCACCCCGAGGCTGAAGGTGAACAGGCCGACATAGGGGTGAAGGATGTTGATGGCGACGTGTTCGCCCCACACTCGCCCGGCCCAGAAGATGAAGGTGATCCGGCCCACGTTGATCACCCACAGCAGGAAGATGCCCCCGATGAGCCAGAGCGCCTTGCGAAGTCGGGGGCCGGTCACCACGGCGGCGAAAGCCGAGCCGACGAGCAGGAACCCGACGATCCCGTCGACGCCCGAGCAGGCCGACACCACGCTGAGCGGAAACGCCCTGCCGGCATGGGCGACCTGGAACAGACCGCCGCCCGAACCAGGCAGGACCGTGGCCACGGGCAGGACGGAGACGACATGGCCGAGCGCACTGACCGTGAAGCTGGTGAAGCCGTTGAGCACGGACAGCAGCACCAGGGAATACGGGAGCGGCCAGGCCAGGAGCAGGTAGGCGACCGCCAGCTTCTGGCGCCACAGGATGCGAGTGCCGAAGATCAGCGCAATCGACCCGGCGACGAAGAGCGGCAGCGACAGGAGGTCGATCCGCCACACCCAGAACATGGCCGACAGCTTGTTGGGGAGCAGCAGCTCGATGATCAGCGCGCTGGCGATGAGGGGGAGGCCGACGATGTAGTCGAGTTGACGATCGTGGATCGCGGGCTCGGCGCGTTGGGGACGGGCCCTGGTGGCGGCCAGGGCCAAGGCGATGGCGGGGACCAGCCCGACGTAGGCCAGCGGTGTGGAGAGGTTGAGGTTCCGCACCAGGCTGGACAGCGAGTAGTGGTATGCGACCAGCACGGTGACGCAGAACACCGCCAACTGCACCCGGAACCGGGTCGCCGGCGACGCGTCCTGCCACCGCTGCTGCCCGTCCTGACGGACGTCCTTGGCGCTGCTGGCCCAACCGACGGTGCCGATGCTCACAGGTCCATTCAAGCCGAACGACACCTCGTGCTCGCACGCCTGGCACGGTTCTCACCCAGCGTTACCGAGGGCTTCACCTGATGTTCGCGCTGGGTGACGAGCTGCGCCGGCGACGCATCACTACGACCCCACCGAGGAGGGTCGCTGCCCCCAGGGGCAACAGCACGGCAGTCGGCACCTCGGGCGTGGCCGGCGGCGGGGTCGAGAGGCTCGGGTTCGAGTTCGCCTGCCCAGCGGTGTTGACCGAAGCGTCGGTTGCGGTCAGCGGCACGTAGAGGATGTTGCGGTACTGGGCTGCCCCCGTCTTGGGCTCGGTGGTCGACAGGTCGGTGGTGGGCTTGTCGTACTGGTAGCCGGAGAAGAGCAGCTGGGCGCTGCGGCCGTCTGCCGAGGCGACAACCTGAGGGGCGTAGGTCCGGCCCGTGTAGTACGACCGGGTCCCCCCCTGCGGGAAGCTGTAGTCGGTGTGCAACCCGGCGAAGGCGTTGGAGTAGCCGTTGTCGATGGTGAAGCTGTTGGGCGTGGCCCCGTTGGAGTGGGCGTAGCCGATGTAGCCGTAGGCGTCGCTGTCGCCGTCGGAGCAGTTGCCACCGGAGAAGAACAGCCCGTAGGTCCCGTCGGTGTACTGCAGGACGGTGCCGTCGACCCCGATGAACCGGGTGGCGGTAGCCGACGTGGTGTTTGCGCTGAGCTCGTTGGTGAAGTTGATGGCACCGGCGTCTTTGAAGTTGACCCCGTTGACGGTGTAGGCGATCCGCAGCAGCGTGCGGTCCTCGTTGGGCTTCTTCTGGGTCCGGGCATCGGTGTTTGCCTTGGTGCAGGCATTGGCCGTGTCATTGCCGGCGAAGTAGTTCAGGTCCTTCTCCAGGTAGGCGACCTCGACGGCGCCGCCCGGCAACGTCGTGCCATCAGGGAGCAGCGATCCGGTCTTCGAACCGGGGACGACACCCAGGATCCCGTCCGGGTTGATCAGGCCGCTGGTCCTGGTGGTCACTCCTCCGCTCTTGAGCAGGGCGGGGTCAGCGGACGGGGTGAGCGGATCGTCGCTCTGGGCTCCGATGGTCGTGTCGTTGCCGTAGGTCTGGCCGCCGAGCCGCTCGTCGTGGGGAAGGTTGGTGACGTCGCCGAACGACCCCACCTTGTGGATGAGCAGGCCGGCGGAGTCGGCGTTGGCACCCCGGTCGAAGGTGTAGAGGTAGTTGCGCTTGCCGATCTTGATGTTGTTGGCGTGGCCCTGCCCATTGTCGTCACTGTTGGGGGTGGCGTAGCACGTCGACCGGTAGCGAAGGACGTCGGTGGAACCGGCCGTCGAGCTCACCGACGTCCACGTCTTGCCGTTGTCATGCGACACCGCTTCGGTGACCGCTTCGTTGTTGTCCTTGGGGCGCCAGTCGAACAGGCCGGTGAGGTTTCCCCGGCCGTCGTTGGAGGCGATCAGGGGGAAGTAGAACGGCGACATCAGGTCCGTCGGGGTCGGCGTCGCCGTTCCGTTGGGGTTGAGGTGCTCGTTGATGGTGCCGTTCATGTCTGTGGGGCTGGTGGTCGGGTTGAGGCAGTACCGGGCCGGGCTGGCCGGGTTGCCGAGGGGGTTGGCATAGGTGGCCTTGGCCTGGTTGAGCGTCCAGGGCCCGCCGGTGATGGTGGACAGACCCGGCGTAGCTCCGCCGGTCGGCGACCATGGGTTGGTGCCGGCCGCATGGGCGGGCCCGGCCGAGACGAGCAGTGCCCCGGCCGGCACGACGGCCAGCAGGGCGGAGGCAAGGCGATGACGTCGCATAGGCATGGGTCTGCTTGCTAATGGGGCCGAGGGGTCGGATCAAGGGCGCGCCGCCGTGTTCGCCGAAACCTCCGGCCCGGGGCGCTGGTCGTTCACTTGCCGGTCATTTGGTCCCCGCCTCCGACCACGGGCGTGGCGTATACCACGACGTTGTCCCGGTAGGCATGGATGGTCGGGTTGAACGACCCCCCGCAGGTGATGATCACCAACCGATCTCCGACGCTCTGGTCGAGCGCCCCGGAGGACACCAACGACGTCTTCGAGAGCTGGCGCACCGCGTCAATCCTGAAGATCTCGCTGCCCTCGCTGCCGATCACCGCCAACTGCTGGCCGGGAGTCACCCTGCTCATCTTGGAAAGGGCGCCGATCCCGCGGGTTGCAGAGTCGACGTGGCCGTCGATCACCGCCGTTCCCCGAGCTGATCCCGGTTCGGGACCACGCGCCCACCAGCCCACCATCTGGGGATCGTCCGGGACCCCCAGCTGCCCGTTGCCAGACACCGTCTCGTGGAGCACTGCGGCATCCACCCCTGCGGAAGGGACGACGACCCGTATGGGCCGGATCGGTCCCTTCACCAGTGGTCCCGCCCAGCGCAGCCCATCCCCGGCCACGAGGACCGGGCCGGTCGCGAAGGTGCCGGGGGCCGGTATCGGTGGCCGGGGGACTGCGCCCCGGTCGAGCGACTGCGGCCATGTCGCCACAAGGACGGCGCCGGCGGCGACCAGGAGGACGGTTCCTGCGGCGGCCACGGCCCACGCCGGCACGCGGCGTCGGCTCGGCCTGGCGTTGGTGTGCGAACGAGCCGGCGCCGTCACGTCAACCGCGGCGACGCTGCCGCCATGCCACACCCAAAAGGCCCAGGCCGGCCACGCCGAGGGACCCTACGAGGGGCACCGACACGCCGGGGCTCGCCGCCTGACCACCCGACCCGCCGGCCACCCCCGTCGGGATGCCACTCGACGAGCTTGGGCTCCCCGAGGCGCCGAGACCGGAAAAGCTGCTGTCGCTCGGCGACGAGCCCGTCGCCGGGCTGCCGGACGCGGACGGGGAAGCGCCGGCGCGAGGCGTGACCGCTGAAGCAGCCGTGATGGTGTAGGGCATTCTCGAACTGACGCTGTTGCCCGTTGTGGGAGCGTACGTGGCCACGAGGGTATCGGTCCCGACGGGAAGCGAGGATGTGCTGCAGGTCAGTGTTGAGGCACCTCCGGCGGCCGCCAGCGCCTTGGTGCAGCCGGCAATGACCGCGGGCGTGCCGGTAGCAGTTGCAGCTGTTATCACCAGCGAGCCTGTCAGCGTGGTGCCGCTAGGTGGGGTGACCGTGGCCGTGAGGGTGACCGCCTTGCCCGCAACCTGTGGCGACGCCGGGGTGGACTGGAGGGTCATGGTGGGGGCCGCCGGCTGGCCGAGGACCGTGACCGTGACCGTCCCGGTACCGGCGGCGAAGGTGGCGTCCCCTGAGTAGGTGGCGGTGACGGCCTGGGGTCCGGCCGCAGGGAACGACGTCGGGCAGGTGGCGGTGCCCTGCGGAGTCAGATGCAAAGCGGTGCAGCCGGTGATCGGCGTGCCGGCCAGGGTGAGGTCCACGGTTCCGGTTGGCGTGCCCGGCGTGCTCGTAGGAGCGCTCACCGCGATCGTGAAGGTAACCATGTCACCGATGTTCGGTGACAGGGGGCTCGGCGTCACCACCACTTGGGCGGCTGG
>JALYZO010000013.1 GCA_030945745.1 Actinomycetota bacterium | reverse complement strand
CCCCAGGGGGGCCTGGTCAGGCCCCCCACACGGTCAGTGCCGTACGGCCGGTACGTACCGTGCGTTGCCGTGAGGCCGGAGTCTCACGCTTGGAATAGGTTGGTCGGCGTGTGCGGACGGTTCACCTCACATCGCCGGTCGAGGCGCTAGCAACGACCTTCCGGATCGACGAGGTGAGAACCGATGCAGCTCCACCGCGCTACAACGTGGCGCCCACCCAGCCCGTCCTGGCGGTGGCCACCAGGCACGCCCACGGCGACGGCCACCGGTTCGTGCGCGCTCTCGGCACGTTCCGCTGGGGGCTGGTCCCTTCATGGGCCAAGGATCCGTCCGTCGGCAACCGGATGATCAACGCCCGGGCGGAGTCCGTCGCCACCAAGCCGGCCTACCGCAGCGCTCTTCGGAGCCGCCGGTGCCTGATCCCGGCCGACGCCTTCTACGAGTGGGAGACCCGGTCCGGCCGCAAGGCAAAGCAACCGTGGGCGATCCGCCTCGAGTCGGGCGAACCCATGGCCCTTGCCGGGTTGTGGGAGGTGTGGCGGGACCGGACGGACCCTGACACCGACCCCCTCCGAACCTGCGTCATCGTCACCACCGGGACCAACGACGCCCTGAGCGCCATCCATGGGCGAATGCCGGTTGTGCTCAGCCAAGACCACTGGGACCGTTGGCTAGATCCCAGTTTCGACGACCGGGAGTCCCTGCAGCGCATGCTGGTCCCAGCCCCCGCCGACTGGTTCGCCACCAACGCAGTTTCGACCGCGGTCAACACCGTGGCTAACGACGGCCCCGAGCTGCTCGAGGAGATTTCCACGAGCTGATGGGGCGGTAGTCCGGCCCTCCGGGGCCATATCGGGTGGGCCGTTCGCGTAACCGGTCTGACCTGCCCCTTCGTGACGCCCAGTGAGCAGCAATCCTCCGCTCGTCCGCCGAGAATCCTCTCGTGCAACCTGCCGGTTGCTGGTGTCCGGTGCCGACTTCAGGCAGGTCCTGGGTCGCAACCCCAGGCGGGTGCACGAACTTGCAGTCAGCGTGGTTGTATGGCCGGGACGCTAAGGGTGACGAGCAGCGATTCGTGCCTGATCTCATGCCACCCGCACCTGGGCCGAGGACCTTGGTCGGTCAAGGTGTGGACACGAAGCTGGTCCCCTCGATGAAGGCTCCATCCATCGAGGCCGGAGACTCCTCGGCCGTCGCGAGCCGCTCGTCGACATTGCTGGCTGGAAGAGCGGGTAGCGCAGCCCGAGCGGGCCCTCGCGACCGCCGGCGCCGGCACCGGCGCGACTCCGATCGTGCGCAGATACCCCAGCGGCAGCGCCACACTCTGCCGTGAAGCCCAACTCACCAGCCCCGCCGCGCGCCGCGCCGCCACGAACCGCTCAGCCTGATCGCCGGTCACTCCCCGACAGCAAGCCCCTCGCGTCCAAGCCACCGGCTGAGCTGATCGAGCTGATACAGCCTGTCAGCCGCCGCCGAAGGCGAATACGACCGTGACCTCAGCCACGAATCAAACCCCGCCGCATACGGCGCCAACGGCCCCGACACCACCGGGACCCACACTTTCCTGGCCATCCTTGCCTCCTGTCAGATCACGGAACATGAACCCGTGAAGCCTCCACGAAGCGGCCACGATTATATTGAGCGCGTCACCACCTAAAGACACCTTCACCAGGGAAAACAGAGCAAGCAAGACCCGTCCTCCACATAACCGCGCGCTGGGCATACAACCGGTTATGACAAATTCCACGTAACCGGTCCTGCGAGAGCCGGGGGGTGCGACTCCCCCCGGCCACTCACCAGTCCCGCACGCTGGGATCTGCGCGGGGGCCGCCCGCAAGGGCGGTCCCTACCGCGATCGATCGGTCATCGCTTCGTCATGAGGCCTCACTGCACATACTGAACATGGCTGGCTTCCTTTCCGCATTTGGCTCCGGCTGCCAATGGTGGCTGACCTACACATCCGGGGCATCCACATACCGGAAGCCGGTCATTCCATACTCCGCTTGGAACAGGACGGCCTCCCCCACTTAGCCGACTCTGGTACCCCAGGCACAACTTCTCTGCGCCAAGGTCGGTTCAGCGTCACCGACCTGGTAGGCAGTCACTGAAATCTGAAGTGGATGCCTCCTAACGGAACACACCAACCAAGACGCAATACTCTTGAATATACATCGCCACTCATAGAAGCGATTACAAAGAGCCAGCACAAACCGACCCCGGCGGCTATAACACCATCCGGTAGGTTTGATTCGGGACTTTAAGCGTTTAGGCCGGGTCTCAGAAAATACGTGAATCCATCGGCCGTCGTTATGATTATTCACAATACCGGCGACTCCCGTTAGCTTAGCTAGTAAACCCAGAAGAGAACTTCTCACCTCGAAAAAATTCCTCCTAAGAACCCGTGAGCCCTTATAGTCTCGCATGGTTTCCCAGGGAAATCTTCAACGTAAGCACACACCTCGTCACCGTTTTTTAGTTTACTTCCAAAGTGATAGAGTTCAGCAGCGTCGCCTTTCACACTTATTGTTGCCGGATTGTCAGCCTCCCCGTTAACCGTAAATCCCACCGTCAGCCCCCCCGGGAATGTTTTGTTAAAACGCAAGAAGACTGCGATGTAATCAACGTGGGTTCCAGAACCCTTCACACGAATGCACACCAACACGGAGCAACCCTTGGCGGACTCACCGCTCCTGTCTGCGCTGTTAACCGGGTCGTCTCCGGCGTACTGATAACCGGGGTCCTGCCCGCTTGGATCGGGTTGGGTCCACCTGCCGGTGGCTGGGTCGTAGTAGCGGGCGCCGAAGTGGTAGGGGCCGGTGGGGTCGTGGTAGCCGGCTTCGTCTTGGTAGGGGTTGGCGACGGTGCCGGTGCTTGTGGTGTTGCCGTAGGGGTCGTAGGTGTAGGTGTTGACTTCCGTTCCGGTGTTGTCGGTGAGGCCGATGACCGAACCGGTGCCGTCGTAGAGGTAGTAGTAGGCGCCGGTGGGGGTTCGTTCGTCGATGAGGGTCCCGGTGGGGTCTCGGGTGTAGCCGGTGGTGCCAGCGGCGTTGGTCTCGGTGTTGAGGCCGAACAGGCCGTTGTCCTGGTTGGTGGACCCGGCGGTGGTCCGAGCGGCGTTGGTGGTTCCGGCGTAGGCGTTGGTTGTGGGGGTGCCGTTGGCGGTGAGCGCGGTGAGTTGGTCGAAGGCGTTGTAGGAGGCTCCGGTGATGGTCTGGGTGCCGACGCCGGCGGTCTGGTTGCCGTTGTTGTCATAGGAGAACCCGGCCGACGAGCCGTTCTTTGCGGTGAGGGCGTCGGTGGGGTCATAGCTGTAGGTGTTCGAACCGGGCCCGGTCGCGGTGGGACAGGTCGCTCCGATGACGGTGGAGTCGCCGGTGCGGTTCCCGGCCGGGTCGTAGCAGTACAGCGGGACGTTTGGGCCACGTACGCGTCAGGCGGGTATCGCGATCACGGCCTCCTGAAGGCGCAAGTCCCTGGAGCGGCAGTCAGCGCGGGTGACGTCAGCCCCGCCTACTGGGCGGCGTTCCGCTATCAGCGTCTCCATGCCGACTCCTTCGCACTCCTGCTTGGGGTACAGCCAAGATAAGCCCGAAACCCGCAGCCCCCTTGAGCTGGAGAGGTGCTCACGGGCGGTGTCGGCGCTGAAGGCAGGGGCTGGGCCGGGTGTAGGTCCGGGTGGTCTCGAGGCGGGCGTGGCCGAGGAGCTCGGCGACGATGACCAGGTCGGTTCCGCCTCGTCACCGATGCGCAGCTCGCCGCTCTGGCCATCGGCCTGGTCCTGTGCTCCACCGACACGGACTTCGCCCGATTCGACGAGCTCCGGTGGCGAAATCCCTTGCTGAGCTGAGCGTCAGGCGGCGTTCACGACCTTCCGGGGCGGGGATAGACCCGGGTCGGGTCCGCCACCGGGCCGGTGCCGACGGGACCGCCGATGGCCGGCGGGGGACGCAGGTCGACCGGTCCCTGACCCCTGCCTGCCGGGCGGGGGGCGGCGGGTCGCGGGGACCCGGCGGCGCCCGGCCACCACGGCGGCAGCGTACCGGCCTGGGCCTGGCGCCAGCCGATCACGAAGGTGACGCCGGCGCCCAGCGTGAGCACAGCTACGACGATGAAGCCCGCCATCAGCGACAGGGGGATGACGACGGGAACGAGGGCGGCGAGCACCCATCCGAGTTGGAAGACGGCCTCGAAGCGTGCGAACAGGCGGCTCCGAGCCACCTCCGGCGGGTCGCGCTGCACGATGGCGTCGAAGGCCATCTTGGCCACGCTGGCCGCCACCCCGACGGCGGCGGCCAGGATCAGCGCCGCTGGCCAGCGGTGCAGGCCCCGAAGCTGGGTGACGCCCACCGCCACGACGCCGATGAGGAAGGCGGCCGTCGGCACGATGTGTTCCTCGGCGACGCGGTCACGGACCACGGGCGCCAGGGTGGCACCCCCCATGTTGCCTACCACGCTGGCCACCCCGACCAAGCCGTACCAGATCAGCGGTGCTCCATCCCGCCGGAAGGCGAAGATGACCAGCGCCGTCATCAGCCCGGCAACGGCGCGCATGGCCGTCATGGCCACTCCGGCGAGGACGAGGCCCCCCGGCGGCAGAGCCCGGGACTCGGCCCGACGCTCCCGCCGGGCGTCGACGCGATCCCCGTTCGGCTCGGTCGCCGAGGACGGAGGGGGCGAGGACGGGGCGGCGCCGGCGGGCGTGGAGGATCCCGAGGAACCCCACGGCGCGGTGGCCGTCCCCGTCGCCCACGGCCATTGGGGGAGCCCGGCACCTCGAGCCGGACGGAGGCGCATGGCCAGCATCGCAGCGACGCCCAACATCACCATGTTGAGACGGAGCACGGTTGGCGATCCGAACACCTTGTAGATCCCGGCACCGAGGAGGGCGGCGATCGACGTGGCCACCGAGGACCCGACGGCCAGCTTGGAGTTGGCCTCCACCAGCTCCTCGTCCCGCTCCACGGCGCTGGGCACCAGGGACGCCTTCGCCACCAGATAGGTCTTGGAGCACACGAGGCTGGCGAACGCCGCCGGGAACAGCCACAGGCTGTGAATGACGGCGGCCATGAACCCGCAGGCCACCAGTCTGCCCACCGAGGAGGCGGCCATGATTGCCCGCCTCCCTCCTCGCATTCGTTCGATTGCCGGGCCGACGAACGGGCCGACGATCAAGAAGGGCAGGACGGTGCAGATCAGCCCGAGCGCCGTCTTGCCGCGGGCAGCGTGCAACGACACGCTGACGAACACCGACCCGGCGAGCGCCACCGTGACCCAGGCGTCGGCGGCCGAGGACAAGGCATGGACGACGGCCATGCGGGCGAAGGGGCCCGAGGGTCGCTCCGGACGGCTCGGGCCTAGCCGCATCGGGTAGGTGAGAAGAGGCCACATCCTCCCCCGGGAAACGGGTTGGGATGGTCGGGCAGCATGCATGCACCAGCCAGGCTAGAGCCTGGGTGAGGCCCCGACGGCGAGTTCAGCGGGTTCGGCGGGCGTCAGCGTCGTCGAGCAGGGCGACCACCGCAGCGGGCAGCGCGCCGGCGACCAGATCGGCCAGGGTGACGTGCTCGAGGGACCGAGCGCAGGCCCCGGCCCTGCGCCCGCTGCTCACCCGTGAGGGATCTGCACGGCAGGCTCGGGAAGCCTCAGCTGTTGGGCGGGAGGTAGGTGGCCTTGGTGAAGCGCCCGGCGGTGACCTCGAGGATCCATACCGACCCCTTCGCCTGCCGCGGCCGGGGCCCGAGATCGATCCTGTCCTCGTCGGCCAGGGGCACCAGGACGTCGGGGATCACGTCACCGTGGGTGCACAGGGCCACCTTGTCGTCGGCCAGGGACCGGACCAGCTTCAACGCCTTGCTGCCTTGGTTCTCACCGAGGGCCGCGCAGGACTCGACGACCAGGCCGAGCTCGATCGCCAACGGGGCGACGGTCTCCAGGCACCGCTCGAAGGGGCTCGACAAGACCCGCTGCACGGCCAAGGGCCCAAGGGTCCTCACCAGCGAATCGGCCTGTCGCCGACCCTTGGCCGACAACGGTCGGAGTCGGTCGTCGCCGGCCCAGTCCTTGCGCGCCCCGGCATGCGCGTGACGGATCAGGAGAAGGGGCACTCGGCCAGTTTGCCAGGATCGGGCGCCACTTCCCACCTGGCGATGGGGGGACCGACCAGGGTGGCCAGAGCGGCGCCGGTTGCGAGGACTACGCTCGCTCGAATGACGACGCAGACCAGGCACCTCCCGGCCAAGTCTGAGCCCACCGGCAATCGATCTGGGCTGGGCCCCGTTCGGAGGGGCGTGCGGGAGCTGGGGTTGGGATTGATCACTGCGGGCGTGATCATCTTGGCGTTCGTGGCCTATCAGTTGCTCGGGACGAACCTGACCGAAGCGCACAACCAGAGCCGGCTCAAGGCCAACTTCCTCCAGGCACCGTCCGCTCCTCTGACGCCAGGTGCCCAGGCGGCGGGCACCGGACCGAGCGCGCCGAGCGGGAAGGCCATCGATCACCTGGTCATCCCCAAGCTCGGGGTCGACAAGTACGTGGTTGAGGGGGTTGCCGAGGACGATCTGGTCAATGGTCCCGGCCATTACCCCCAGACGGTGCTCCCAGGACAGAACGGCAACTCCGCCATCGCCGGCCACCGCACCACCTACGGCGCCCCGTTCTTCCGGCTCAACGAGTTGTCGCCCGGCGACGACATCGACATCACCGCCCGTGGGGGTCAGCAGTTCCGCTACCAGGTCACCGCCTCCATGGTGGTGAGCCCCAACGATGTCGCCGTGCTCGACCCCACCCCCGACGCCCGGCTCACGCTCACCACCTGCAATCCCCGTTTCAGCGCCACCTCCCGCCTGATCCTGGTGGCCAAGCTCGTCGGGCTGCCAGTGGCGGCCACCACCTCGACGGCCAACGTGGCTCCGCAGGCCCCGCCCAACCTCACTGGGGGCAACCACAAGGCCTACCCCGCTGCCCTCGCCTACGGCGGGCTCGTCGTCATGGGCTGGATCATCACTCGACTGCTCATCAACCGGACCCGACGCGCCAGGCGCGCCGGCGCCTATGTCGGCGGCATCGCCGTGTGCTGCATCCCGCTGTGGTTCTGCTTCGAGAACGTGGTGCGCCTCCTGCCCCAGAGCATCTGAGGCACAGGAGCATCTGAGGCAGGCCCGGGGCGGCAACCCTGCTGCGGCCCTAGGTGGCGGAGGTGCCAGGCGGCGACCTCCGCTCCGCTGAAGGGCTGTTCAGGGCTCCTGGCGAGAGGGTCCTGGCGATGACGCGGTTGGCGACGTCACCAAGTTTCTGGTTGTTGTTGCGGGCGCGAGCCCTCAGCCGGCTGAACGCCCTCTGCATGTCGACGCCGAGCGAGGCGGCGAGGATCCCTTTGGCTTGTTCGATGACCACCCGACATCGGCGAGGGCCTGGGCCACCACCACGTCCGCCTCGCTCATCTGCCCCTGGTCGGCCCGGAACAGGTTCAACGCGCCGATCGTACAACCGCGCATGGGCAGGGCGTGGACCCGAACGGAACCCAGCGGCCAGAGCCTTCGGGGCGAAGCGGGGCCACCGGCCGTTGACCGCCGCCGATCCGAGAGCAGCGTGAGAGAGTCGACGAGGTCGAAGTCGTCCACCAACGTGTCCGCCAGTTGCACCAAGGTCTTGGTCAGCAGTGCCTCTCGCGACGTCGCGGCTCCCAATACAGGTCCAGTCGGTCGGACAGATCGGTGCCAACCAACGAAGTCGGTGAGTGCCGTGGCGGCTCAGCTGGTGGAGGCGGTGACGTCGTCAAAGTGCAACCGTCGGTTGACGACATCGGCGGCGACATCATCGACGGGGCGGTCATGGGCGAACGCATACCCCCGGAGACGGACCATGGCCTGGGTCACCGAAACGTCCAGCTGAACCGAGATCATCCCCGCAGCCTGAGCCACGACGAAACGGAAGTTTGCGTTCTCCTCCAGCTCGGCGCTCAAGGTCTCCCCTGGAGCGCCGGCTTGCAGCGCCATGAGGGTCTCGGCGACCACGTCGGCGGCCACCAAGGCGTCGGCATGGGCCTCGTCGCTGAGCGGTCCCGGCCGGACCCGGTACAGGTTGAGGGCACCGAGGCGGACCGCTCCCACCTGCAGGGGAAACCCGAAGATGGCGCCAACCCCCGCCACCAAGGCTCCGGCCGTGAACACCGGCCAGCGAGCGACGGCCGGGTCTGCCAGGTCGTCCTCGAGGACGGGTCGACCCAGGTGGTGAGCATCGACACAAGGCCCCTCGCCCAAGGTGTACTGCAGGTCCTCGATCCGGCCAGCGGTCTCGTCGGTGGTGGCCACCGAACCACGCGCCACGTCGCCGGACATGAGCATGATCCCCGCGCCATCCACAGCAGTCACCTCTGCGCACAGCTCACAGAGCCTGGCCGTGTCCAACCTCCCTTCGGGCCCGGACAGACGGGCGAGGATGGCCAGGCGCCGATGGACGACCACGCCTAGCGACCCTCTGCCTGACCCAGCGTGGGCGCCGCAGAGGTCACTCCCGCGGCGACCTCTCGCCGTGATGGGGCGCCAACGTCTCTTGAGCTCAGATCGGTGCTCACCGGGCCACTCCCACATCCTCGATGGGTACGTCACCGAAGGCCGGAGCAACGCTTCTGGGATGCCAACCTACCGGGTCATCGACCGAGAAGGTACGTGGAGATGGTTGGTGCCTTCAGACATCGGCGCCCACCGCCATCCGAAGGTCCTCGCCGATGACGGTCACGCCCGCCCAGCCGAGACCCATGAGCGCCACGTCGCCGAGGACAACGATGCCGAGGAGGAACAGTCCCACCGGCCGGTCCAGGGGCAGGGCAATGGCCAGGGATCCCTGCAGGAAGCCGACACCCACGTAGAGGGCCCAGGTCCACGGGATCCGGGGCCGAAGCCGGTGGTCACGGGCCAGGCAATCAGCCAGCGCCTGCGCGGGCATCCACAGCGACAGCACGGGTATGAACCAGGTGGCCGCCCCGAAGCCGGGATCCAAGCGGGCGTGGCGTCCGAGGGCCTGCGCCGTTGTCGCTGCCCGGTACTGCCAGATGACCAGCACGATGATCGGGCCCGCGGCCAGGATCCCGATGAAGAACCATGGTGGCACCGAGGGCTGGGGGGGCGGCACGTATCCGGGGGTGCCGACGTTGTCGAAGACCCCGCGTACCCAGTCGAAGAGCCTCTGCACACTGGAGGCGCTGGCCCAGGCCCCCAGACCGTTGAGGATGGAGATCACCGGCCAGGCGATCACCGCGGCGTGGGCCCACGGTTGGAGGCGACTCTCCCGCTCGTAGTGCGCCTGGAGGCCGGCGGAGCGCAGCGACGCCGAGGTGTGCTCGGTCCACCCTCGGCCGTCCCACCACCGCTGCGCCGCTACCCTTGCCGGATCCTCGTACCACCCTGGACGTGGTGGCCCCATCCCAGAGTTGCTCATCCCTCCACCCACCGTCCACTTCCCAACCCTTCACCAGATCGGGTGTCGGTCGTATCGGCAACGAGGGATGGGTAGGCCCGCAGCTCGACCTTCGTCCCCTCCGGGGCACGCACGTAGAGGGACCTGCCCTCCCCTCGGGCCCCCAGGCGCGGCGCCGGGCCGCCCAGGACCTCGAAGAGACCCGAGGTGGCCAGGCGGTCGATGTCGGTGCCGGTGATGACCACGCAGAGGTGGTCCATGTTGGCCCCGATGCCTTCGCCGGCCAGCAGGTCGATGATCGTCCCGTCGTTGATCCGCACGGACGGGAACGGCGCCCGGCCGGCCCGCCACTCCTCGGCCCGCACGCAGGGCAGGCCGAGCAGCCCGCTCCACCAGCCCAACGACGCCTCCACGTCCGCGGTCACGAGCACCACGTGGTCGAGGTCGACGACGGCCAGATCGCGCAGTGCGGCGAGCACGGCGGCGGCGGCTTCCAGGACCGGGCGATCGCGGTCGTAGCTGAGCCGCCGGCGGGCGACGTCGATGGCCAGCCACTCGGCGACGTCGACCTCGTTGTCGGCTCCGACGTTGCCGCCGGCCACGGTCATGGCCCAGTAGCGGACGTGCTTGTCTCGCCCGTTGCGGTCCACGTAGGCGGTGGAGGCCAGCTCCGGGCCGAGCAGGCCGATCACGCGGGATTCCTCCTGCACCTCGCGGAGCGCCGCATGTTCGTCGGTCTCCCCCGGATCGACCTTGCCCTTGGGGAGGCTCCAGTCGTCGTAGCGCTCCCGGTGGATGACGACGACCTCGATGCCGGACGACCCCCGCCGCCACACCACCCCGCCGGCGGCACGCACGACATCGCCGCCCGGGGCGGGGTCGGTGGTCACAGGCCTGGGCCTGACGGTCCGGCCTCGGCCCCCGACGACACGTGGAGGGCCTCGGGGGCCCGCCGTTGGCGACCCCGGTCGAGCGCCCCCTGCTGGAAGTGCCGATGGGCGTTGAAGCCGGTGACCACGGGGACCTTGTGCCAGGTGCCGTCGCTTCGCAACTCCCAGGCCAGGGCATCGTCGGCGAGCTCCACGTCCAGGATCCGGCGCAGGCGGGCGGAGAGTTCCGCTTCGGTGACCGACACGACGGCCTCGACGCGGCGGTCGAGGTTGCGCTCCATCATGTCGGCCGACCCCAGGTACACCTCGCCGCCGTCGGGGAGGATGTGGGGGACGACGTAGCGCCCGGCGGTGACACTTGGCGCTCTCGGCTGGTCCGGCCCCGGGCCCTCGGCGCCCGCCCCGAAGTAGAAGACCCGCGAGTGCTCCAGCCACCGCCCGACGATGGAGCGGACCCGGATGTTGTCCGACAGGCCGGGCACCTGGGGCCGCAGGCAGCAGATGGCTCGGGTGACCAGGTCGATCGACACCCCGGCGGCCGACGCCTCGTAGAGGGCGTCGATGATGGCGCTGTCCACCAGGTTGTTGAGCTTCCAGACGATCCGCCCCCGCTCGCCGAGCTCGACCTCCCGGGCGATGAGCTCCAGCATGCGCGGCCGGAGGGTGGCGGGGGCGACCAGCAGCCGGCGGTAGTCGACCCGGCGGCTGTAACCGGTGAGGAAGTTGAACAGGTCCGTGAGGTCCTCCCCCAGCTCGGGGGCTGCGGTCAGCAGCCCGAGGTCCTCGTAGAGGCGGGCCGTCGTCGGGTTGTAGTTGCCGGTCCCGATGTGGCAGTAGCGACGCACCCCGTTGCCCTCCTGGCGGACAACGAGCGCCGTCTTGGAGTGCGTCTTCAGGCCCACCAGTCCGTAGACCACGTGGACGCCTGCCTCTTCGAGGGCTCGGGCCCAGCCGATGTTGGCCGCCTCATCCCCCCTGGCCTTGAGCTCGACGAGGGCCGCCACCTGCTTGCCCCGCTCCGCGGCCCGGATCAGCGCCTGGATGATGGGGCTGTCGCCCGAGGTGCGATACAGGGTCTGCTTGATGGTGAGGACCCGGGGGTCGACGGCGGCCTGATTGATGAACGCCTCCACAGAGGACGCAAAGCTGTCGTAAGGGTGCTGCACCAAGATGTCGCCCTGGCGGATGGCGGCGAAGAGGTCGAGCGGCTCGTCGTCGGCGGTGGCCAAGCGGGGCGAGGTGACGGGCGCGAACGGTTCATCCTTCAGCTCAGGGCGGTCCAGGTCGTGGAGGACCCACAGGGCACCAAGGTCGAGCATCCCGGCGACGTCGTAGACATCCTTGGGGTGCAGGTCGAGCTCCCGGGTGAGCAGGGTGCGGACCTCGTCGGTGACGGTCTCGTCTACCTCCAGGCGCACGGCTCGTCCGAACCGGCGGCGGCGCAGCTCCATCTCGACGGCGGCCAGCAGATCGTCGGCTTCGTCCTCCTCGAGCGTCAGGTCGGCGTTGCGGGTGACCCGGAAGAAGTGGTGGCTGGCGATCTCCATGCCGGGGAACAGGGCATCGAGGTAGGCGGCGATGACCTGCTCGACCGGCAGGAACCGCTCGCCGTCGGGCATGGAGATCAGCCCGGGCAGCAGCGGCGGGACCTTGAGGCGGGCGAAGCGGCGCTCGCCTGCCACGGGGTCACGGACGATGACCGCGAGGTTGAGCGACAGGTTGGAGATGTAGGGGAAGGGGTGACCCGGGTCCACGGCCAGCGGGGTGAGCACCGGAAATATCTGCTCGTCGAAGACGTTCTTCAGCCAGGCGCGTTCCTTGTCGTTCAGGTCGTCGAGGCCCGACAGGCGGATCCCCCATTCGGCCAGGGCGGGGAGCAAGTCGTCGTGAACCACCTGGCGGCGACGTTCGAAGAGCGCTTCGGTCTCCCCCCGGATGGCCCTGAGCTGGTCGGTGGTCGACAGGCCATCGGGGGCGGTGCCTGATACGCCGGCGGCCAGCTGATCCTTGAGACCGGCCACCCGGACCTGGAAGAACTCGTCCATGTTGGAGGAAAAGATGGCCACGAACTTGGCCCGCTCCAAGAGTGGATCGGCCGGGTTCTCAGCCAGGGCCAGCACCCGGCTGTTGAAGTCGAGTGTGCTCAGCTCCCGGTTGAGGACGTGGCGCTCGCCGTCGGCGATCACATCGGTGATGACCTCGGGCCGGGGAACGTCGTCTCTCATGGTCACACCCAGGCGGGCGGACGACGCTGCGGGTAGGGCCAACGGCTCCCCTCGCCCGGACAGGCGCTCCGCGAGTGCCCCCATGCGCCGGCGCAGGCGGGCCCAACGTCCTCCGGACCGGGTCAGCGGTGCGAACCTTTGTCCGCCCCAAGCCCCGTGCCGGCCGAGCCCGCTGCTTCTCTCGGCTCTCTGGCGGCCCAGGGCATGACTGGTCTCCTGACGTTCTGGGACCATCCGATGGTAGGCGACACGCAACCGTCCTGACGGCGGCCTATCGGGACGTGATGACCTCGTCGTCGTCGGGCATGCCGAGATCCCAATCGAGGAGGATGTTCTCCCGCTCGGCGTCGCGCGCCACCCGCTCCCGGTTGCGCCGGAACTGCGGGTCGTGGGGCGGGAGGAGCAGCAGGCGGGCCTCGGCCCGCTGGCGAAAGCCCTCGATCAGGGCCCGGTCACCGAAGTCCGAGTCGATGCGCCAATGGGGGGCGACGGGTCCGAGGTAGACGACCCGGATGTGCCCTCGGGGTGGCGCCTGCTCTGCGGTCTGTTGCTCCGACATGGTGGTCGATGCTACCAGCGGTCGTGCCTTTCGCTGCCGGGGCCCCGGCCCCGTTCAGCGCTGCGGTGGCGGTCGCATGCGGTTGGCGGCGCTGATGACGGCCTGGAGGGAGGCCTCCAGTATGCTGGAGTCCATGCCCACACCCCACACCCCGCGCCCGTTCCCGTCGGAGACCTCCACGTAGGCGGCCGCTGACGCCTCGCTCCCCGAGGTCAGGGCGTGTTGGCTGTAGTCGAGGAACTCGAAGTCCAGTCCCAGATCCGCTCGGATGCCATGCACCAGCGCATCGATGGGGCCGTTGCCCTCCCCACTGATCGTGCGGTGAACGCCGTCGACGAGCATCTGGGCCGTCACCTTGGTGGCCGCGCTGTCCCCGCCGGCACTCGACGAGGTCACCTCCGAGGAGATGAGGCGGATGCTGGCATCGTCGGGCAGGTAGGTGTGGGAGAACACGTCCCACAGCTCCCCGGAGCGGATCTCGGTGCCACTGGCCTCGGTGATGGCCTGCACCTCCTTGGAGAACTCGATCTGCAGGCGCCGGGGGAGGTCCAGTCCGTGCTCGGCGTCCATCAGGTAGGCGACACCACCCTTCCCGCTCTGGGAGTTGACCCGGATGATGGCCTCATAGGTACGGCCGGTGTGCTTGGGGTCTATGGGCAGGTAGGGCACCTCCCAGCGGTCGTAGTTGCTGTCGTCGAATTCCGTGGCGAGGGCGTGCATGCCCTTGTTGATGGCGTCCTGGTGGCTGCCGGAGAACGCCGTGTAGACCAGCTCGCCGACGTAGGGATGGCGGGGATGGACGGGCAGGCGGTTGCAGTGCTCGGCGACGCGCCGCAGGTGGTCGATGTCGGAGATGTCGAGGCGGGGGTCGATGCCTTCGGAGAACAGGTTCATGGCCAGGGTGACCACGTCGACGTTGCCGGTCCGCTCGCCGTTGCCGAACAGGGTGCCCTCCACCCGCTGCGCCCCGGCCAGCTGGGCCAGCTCGGCGGCGGCGATCGCTGTGCCCCGGTCGTTGTGAGGGTGCAGGCTGAGCACGACCGAGTCGCGGTCGCGCACGGTGCGGCCGAACCACTCGATGACGTCCGCGTAGACGTTCGGGGTGAACATCTCGACGGTGGCCGGCAGGTTGAGGATCATCGGGCGCTCGGGAGTGGGGCCGACGACGTCCATCACCGCCTCGCAGATCTCCACGGCGAAGTCCGGTTCGGTGCCCGTGAAGCTCTCCGGTGAGTACTCATAGGTCACCGCGGTGCCCGCCAGGCGGTCCTCCATCTTCATGATGAGGCTGGCCGCTGAGGTGGCGATGTCCACGATGCCGCCCCTGTCCAGGCCGAAGACCACCCGGCGCTGCAGCTCCGAGGTCGAGTTGTAGAAGTGGATGATCGCCGAGCGCGCACCGACGAGCGATTCGAACGTGCGGTCCATCAGCTCCGCCCGGCACTGCACGAGGACCTGGATGGTGACGTCGTCGGGGACCCGGTCCTCGGTGATGATCTGGCGGATGAAGTCGAAGTCGGGCTGGGACGCCGAAGGGAAGCCGACCTCGATCTGCTTGAAGCCCATGGCGATGAGTGTCTCGAACATGGCCAGCTTGCGGGCCGAGTCCATCGGGTCGATCAGGGCCTGGTTGCCGTCCCTGAGGTCCACGCTGCACCACGTCGGCGCCTTCGCCAGCTTGGCGTCCGGCCAGGTCCGGTCGGGGAGCTCCAAAGGGCGGGTCGGCTGGTACTTCTCATACGGCATGTCGCAGGGCGTCGGGTAGGCGTAGGGGGCCATCGTGGACCTTTCAGCAGAGCTGGGAGAGCTGGGGAACGAAAAAACCTCCCGGCCCAGAGGGCGCAGGAGGCTCCGGCGAGCACCGATGTGAGGTGCTCGCCTACACGAGAAGCAGGAGACCGGTCGATGGGGTCATGTCGGCTCATCATCGAACGCCGAGGTCCGGTTTGTCAAGGGCGCGGACCTGGGCAATGTCCCCCCCGGTCCCGACGGAGCGCTACCGGGGGTCCCACGCGCGGCTCACCAGCGCTGCACCGTGGCCGGCGAGCTGTTGGAGATGTACCCGCCGGTCTCCCCCTTGTGGAACACCGACTTGATGGCCACCCTCCCCGGCCCCCACAGGCGCAACCACACGTTGCGCATGCTGTAACGGCGGCTGAAGCTCACCCCGGCGGTGGCCGGGTACTCGAGGTGCAGTTGCATCCCCACCGACGGGTCCTTGTAGAGCAGGGCACCGGGCTGAACGCAGATCGGCTCGCCCGGGGCCAGTTCCCGGATGAAGGTGTTTCCTGGGGAGTGCAGCAGCAACAGCCCTGGTTCCTTTGCCCAGAAGCGGTCGACCGCCCAACCCAGCGGGTAGTGCGTCTCCCGGTCGTCGCCGGAGCTGGTCACGTACCAGATGCCCGATTGGTTCCACGTGTAGTCGATCGATGCGGTGGCCGCCAGGAAGGCGTGCTCGCGGACGATCACCTCGCCGCCCGCCGGGAGAGGGATGGCGACCACCTCCCCCGGGGCATCCGCAGACAGGGCGACGTGGCCCGGTCCCGCTGCTCGCATCATGACCAGGGGCAGGCCGGCGAGCTTGCGGTTCCAACCACCGGACATCGGCATGCTGTCCATCCGCACGGAAGGCTCGGCCCACAGCAGGACGTGGTGGGAGAAGTAGATCGAATCCTCGGGGTGCAGCCCGAAGTCGGCCACGGGCACGTAGATGCCCTCGATCTGGGCCGAGGAACGGCCCATCTGGATCCGGGCCATGTCTTTGATGGCAGGAAGCTCGAGCCAGCCCGAATCGCTGCGCTCCACGGTGACGTCGACGGGTGCCCCGCAATTGGGGCAGGACGGCGCCGACGAGTCGCTCGGCAACCGGCAGTACCGGCACACGTAGGCGGAGGACGGCGGTGCCTGGGTGCTCATCAGGCGGAGTGGTGGTGAACGTACATCGACTGGATGCCCACCCGGCCGGGGCCGGTCATCTCGGCGAGGTACATGCCGTGGCGCAGCATGCCGGTCTTCACGTTCTGCTGGACGGTCTGCATGGCCACAGAGGAATCCTTGTACAGGAAGCCTCCTGGCTCGACCAGGATCTTCTCGCCGTCCCCCAGCACCCGCTGGAACACGTTGCCGTAGCCGTGCAGCAGCAGGATGCCCGGGTCCCCTGCGGTCACGAACCGGTCCATGTACATGCCCTCGCCGTGCATCACATTGGTCATGCCCTTGATGCGCACGAATGAGTAGGCGATCGAGTGGGATGCCACCAAGAAGGCGTGTTCGCGGACGTCGAGCTCCATCCCCGGATGCAGCGGCAGGACCACGACCTCGCCGGAGGCGTCCCTGGAGAACGCCACCCGCCCGGGACCATGTGCCATGGAGATGACGAAGGGCATCCCGCCCAGCATCCGCTTGAGGCCGCCACCGGTCGACATGGCTGACAGTGGCGCCGTCTCGTCCTTCCACAGCAGGACGTGGTGTTCGAAGAACACCGAGTCCCCCGGGGCCAGGTTGATCTCGGCCACCGGCACGAGCTCTCCCTCCACCTGGCAGGTGCTGTTGGAGAAGCGGAACTCGGTCATGTCCCTGAGGCGGGGAGCTTCCCGCCAGCCGGACTCGCTGACCAGGTTGGCCTTGTCGAGGGGTGCCCCGCAGATCTCGCAGGTGGTCTGGCCAGCCCCGTTCTGAGCCCGACACCACTGACACTCGATCCGGTCCGTCGCCGTCTGGCTCATGGATCCCCCTCACAAGTCTCTGCTGTCGCCAGCGACCGTAGCAGCCGCCCCTGAGACGTCGGGCGGTGCCGCACGCTGACTGTGGACGGGGCGTTTGTCACCCGTTAGGATTTGCCAAGCAATAACTCCGTCAACTGTCAGTCCGGCGCTGGCTGATGCTCCTATGTCAAGCGGATCCATGGATTTTCTCCTGTTCGGGCAGTTCAGCGGGGTGCTCGACGAGCTCGGCGAAACGCTGTTGGGCTGCTTGACGGGTGGTGTCGAGGACGGTCCCGACGGCTGACCACTGGTTGGCCGGCTTTCCCGGCCCGGAACACGGCCTGGCGGAGAGCTGCTTCGGCTCGGGTGCATGCCCGACGGGCCGCCGCGATGTCGACCAGGGTGGTGGGGTCGGGCAGGGGGACGGCGATCATGCCCTTGCCCACCAGGTGGCGGGCCAGGCCCGCCCCGTAGGTGCCAGTGCCCTCCACGCCGACCTTCGCCACAGTGCCGTGCGAGGCCATCCTAGGCACGCCCCGAGGTGACCGACTTCGGCGTCACCGTGACCAGGGGGACGCTGTCCCGCCTCGACGAGGCATTCCAGGGGTTCTTCCGACGCGTCCGGGCGGGTCAGACTCCCGGCTATCCACGGTTCAAGGGGCGGGGACGCTGGACCTCGGTGTCGTGGCCCGACGCGTCGGGCTGGAAGGTCGACGAAGACGCCCGGCGGCTCTACCTTCCGGGCGTCGGACACGTCCGGCTCCGCCTGCACCAGCCCCTCCGGGTTGAGGCCCGGACCATCACCGTACGTCGCAGCGGCCGTCACTGGGACGTGACCGTGTTCTGTGCCAACGTGCCCGCCCGACCCCTCCCGGCCACCGGTCACCAGGTCGGCATCGACCTCGGGGTGTCGGTACTGCTCGCCACTTCCGATGGGGACCTGATCCCCAACGCCCGACCTCGCAAGGCCCTTCGGAAGGCACTGGCAAGAGCACAGCAGGACAAGGCCCGGCGTAAGCGGGGCTCCCTACGCTACAGACGGGCGAACGAGACCATCGCCAGGGTCGGGCGCAAGGAGGGCCACGTTCGCAAGGACCACCTCCACAAGGTCTCCCGATGGCTGGTAGATGGCAACAACCTGATCTGCCACGAGGCCTTGAAGATCACCAACATGGTCAGGCGGGCCGAGCCCGTGCCCGACCCCGACACGCCCGGATCGTTCCTGCCCAACGGGGCGGCGGCGAAGACCGGGCTGAACGACGCCATCTCCGACTCGGGGTGGGGGACCCTGTGCTCGATGACGCACTACAAAGCGGAAGACGCTGGTCGTGTGATCCTCGGCGTGAACCCCTACCGCACCTCCCTGCGCTGCCATACCTGCGGGCACGTGGCCAGGGGGAACCGGGTCAGCCAGGCGGTGTTCCGATGCCAGCGCTGCGGTCACGAGGCCCACGCAGACATCAACGCCGCCCGCAACATCCTCCGGGCCGGGCTGGCCCTGCACCTCGGTGCGAAGCCGGGAACGACGACCTCCGCCGCTTGAAGGTTGGAGGAGTTACTTCTTGGCGGGTCCT
>JALYZO010000217.1 GCA_030945745.1 Actinomycetota bacterium | reverse complement strand
ACGGCTGGCGACGGGTCGGCTCGTGGCTGCGGGGGCCGCGTGGCCGCGGCGGCTCCGGGGACAAGCCCCTCGAGCCGGACCTGGTCCGCCGGGACGACGAGGTCGCCCTGACGGCGGACGCCAATCCCGCTGCTGATCCCTCGCTGGCGCTTCGCGCCGCGGCGGCGTCGGCCGAGCTCAACCTGCCAGTGGCCCGCACCAGCCTCGACCGCTTGGCCGCCCAGACCCCGGCAACCGACCGGACGTGGCCGCCCGACCTGCTCCGGGCGTTGATTCGGGTGCTGGGCGCCGGCCAGCCGACGATCGGCGCCATCGAGGCGCTGGATCAGCTGGGGATCTGGGAACGGATCCTCCCCGAGTGGGGCCCGGTGCGCAACCGTCCCCAGCGCAACGCCTACCACCGCTTCACCGTGGATCGCCACCTCCTGGAAGCGGTCGCCAACGCCTCCGCCCTGGTGCGGTCGGTGGCCCGCCCCGACCTGCTCCTGGTCGGCGCCCTGCTCCACGACATCGGCAAGGGCCGGGGTGGCGATCACACCAAGATCGGCGTCGAGCTGGTCGAAGAGCTGGCACCGCGGATGGGCTTCGGACCAGCCGACACCACCACCCTGGTGAACCTGGTCCGCCTCCACCTGCTCCTGCCCGACGTCGCCACCCGGCGCGATCTCGACGACCCGGTGACGATCTCCACGGTGGCCGAGACGGTGGGCGACATCCGCACCCTCGAGCTGCTGGCCGCCCTGACCGAGTCCGACAGCCTGGCCACCGGGCCCAGCGCCTGGGGTCCGTGGAAGGCCGGCCTGGTCCGCCAACTGGTGGAGCGGGTCGGCCTGTCCCTGGCCGGGACGCCGCACGAGCCCGAACCAGCGGGCCTGACCGATGACGAGCAGCGGCGGGTGGCCGCCGGCGTCCTCGACCTGGTCGCCGAGGGCAACCACGTGCTGGTGGTGGCCCCGGACCGCACTGGGCTCCTGGCCACCGTCGCCGGGGTGCTGGCTTTGCGGGGCGTGGCCGTTCGCTCCGCCGTCACCCGTTCCGGCGGCGGGGCGACCAGCGGAGCCAGGAGCGAGACAGACGGCCGGGCGGACAGCAACACGGCATCCGGCGTCGCCATGGCCGTGCTCGCCCTGGTGGTGACCCCGGCACTCGACGTGCTGCCCGACTGGGACCGCGTGCGGGCCGACCTGACGGCGGCCCTCGACGGGCGCCTGGCCCTCGACGAGCGCCTGGCCGAGCGGGAGCGGGCCTACGCCGGACGGCGCCGGACCCTGCGGGCCAACCCGGTCCGCGTGCGCATCACCGTGGACAACGACGCCGCCTCCGAGCGCACCCTGGTCGAGGTACGTGCCCCCGACCGCGGTCCCGTCCTCTACCGGGTGGCCAAAGCACTGACGGGGACGGGGGCGACGATCGACGCCGCACTGGTCAACACGTTGGGGGCGGAGGTCGTCGACGTCTTCTATGTCACCGGCCCTTCGGGCAACAAGTTGGCCATGAGCGGGGAGGTGCAGGCCACCATCGAGAAGGCCATCACCGACGCGCTGGCAGGCCGCGCCTGAGAGTCCGGATGGCGCGAAGGAACGCCGACCACGTCGTTGGGGCCGGCGCTCGCTCGTCTCTGAACGCCTCCGCGGGCCGGGGGGCCGACGGAGGGGGCGGGTCTTAGAGGGCTTCGCTCCCGCGCTCACCGGTTCGGATACGGATCATCTCCTCCACCGGCACCGTCCAGATCTTGCCGTCGCCGATCTTCTCGGTGCAGGCGGCCTTGGCGATGGCGTCGACCACCATGGCGGCGTCGTGGTCGTCCACCACCAGCTCCAGGCGGATCTTGGGGACGAAGTCCACCGTGTACTCGGCACCTCGGTACACCTCGGTGTGACCCCGCTGGCGGCCGAAGCCCTGGACCTCGCTGACGGTCAGCCCGTTGATCCCGTGCTCCTGGAGGGCGGTCTTGACCTCGTCGATGCGGAACGGCTTGATCACTGCGGTGATGAGCTTCACGACTTGACCTCCTCGGTCGGGACCGACGTAGCCCCTGCAGTCTTGCCGGTCAGCGTCTGTCGAACGCTGCCCAGGACGGATTCGAAGTCGTAGGCGCTCTCGTCGTGCTGGCTGAGGTCCAGCCCAAGCTGTTCGTCCTCATCGCCCAACCTCAGGCCCATCACCTTGTCGACGAGCTTGGCCAGGATGAACGACACCACCAAGGAGTAGAGAGCGACGCAGACGACGGCTACGGCCTGGTGGTACAGCAGGTGGATGCCGTCCATGTTCGTGGTGCCGCCGTAGAACAACCCGTCGTGTCCGCTGGCGTTGAACGCTGCAGTACCCAGGAAGCCGATGGCCAGGGCGCCGACCACCCCACCGACGAAGTGCACGGCCAGGACGTCGAGGGCATCGTCGAGGCCGAGGCGGAACTTCAAGGAGCACGCCAGAGCGCAGAGGGAGCCGGCCAGGATGCCGATGATGGTGGCTCCGAGCAGGTTGACGAACCCGCACGACGGGGTGATGGCGACCAGGCCGGCGATGGCGCCCGAGGCACCGCCCAGGGTGGTGGACTTACCCACCCGGAGCTTGTCCACGACGATCCAGGCCAGGATGGCCGCTGCCGTTGCCGTGTTGGTGTTGACGAAGGCGTGAGCCGACAGGTTGTTGGCGCCCAGCGCCGAGCCGGCATTGAAGCCGAACCAGCCGAACCACAGCAGACCTGCACCGAGCACCGTGAACGGCAGGTTGTGGGGCTTCATGGGCGTCTTGGGCCAGCCCGCTCGGTTTCGCTTGGTCTTCTTCAACGCCAACAGGATGCCGAGCCCACCCATGGCGGCATTGATGTGCACCACAGTGCCACCGGCGAAGTCAAGGGATCCCAGCTTGGCCAGCCAGCCATTGGGGGAGAAGACCCAGTGGGCGATGGGGGCGTAGACAAAGATCGACCACAAGGTGATGAACACGCAGTAGGCGCCGAACTTGAGCCGGTCGGCCGTCATCCCCGTGATCAGCGCCGGGGTGATGACGGCGAACATCATCTGGAAGACCACGAACACGATCGGGTCAATCGTCTGGGCCGCCGAACCCGTGTAGCCGGGGACGATCTCGGTGTCGATGTGGGCCAGGCCGGCGAAGTGGAACCCGCCAACCACCCCGTTGAGGTCGTTGCCGAAAGCCAGGCTGTAGGTCAACCACACCCACACCACCCCGACGATGCCGAGCACCACCCAGTTCTGCATGAGCATGCCCAGCGCGTTCTTGCGACGCACCATGCCCGCATAGAAGAAGGCCAGACCCGGGGTCATCAGCAGCACCAGTGCGGCGCTCGCCAAGATCCAGGCGTTGTCACCGGTCGTGATGTTGCCCTTGTCGGGCGCGAAAGCGGCCGCCGGTAGGCTGGCCGCGAGGACGTGTAACAAGGAAGCCCCTCCTTCGAGTCGTGGGTGAGGACGACGGGACGATACGGCGGCGGTGTTTCGGTGCCACGTCACTGATGTTTCGGCTGTGTTAAGCACCTCACAATGGGCCTCGAGGGCGTGTGAGGTGGGGTTCTTTGCCCACCCATTTGGCGTTCGCTAACGTGCTCCAGCCCTGTGCCGCCGGTCCCACCGACCCAGAAGGAGGGACACTCTGTGCCACTGAGAATTGCCGTCGGCTTGGCTGTCACCGCCGTTGGCTTGGCCTTCGTCATCCGTCGGAGCTGGTTCCTCTTTCGCCTCGTCACCACCGGGCGACCCTCCCCGGGCCGCCTGCGACATGTCCCGGCGCAGATCAAGGCCGAGAGCATGGACGTGTTCGCCCAACGCAAGTTGCTCCGGTGGCGGGTGTCGGGCGTGGCCCACTTCTTCACCTTCTGGGGCTTCGTCGTCCTGACCTTCACCATCATCGAGGCCTACGGCGCGTTGTTCCAGCGCGACTTCGCCATCCCCCTCATCGGCAACAGTGAGGTCCTCGGGTTCCTGGAGGACTTCTTCGCCGTGGCCGTGCTCGCCGCCCTGGGGACCTTCGTCGTCATCCGCGTCAAGCACAGCCCGAGGCGCGAGGACCGCAGGAGCCGGTTCTACGGCTCCCACACCCTGGCGGCGTGGCTGGTGCTGCTCCTGATCTTCGCCGTGGTGGCCACGCTGCTGCTGTACCGGGGAGCGCAGGTTCGCACCGGCTACTTCCCCTACGGCAACTCGTGGTGGCCGTTCGGCTCCCACCTGGTGGGCGACGCCCTGTCTCCTCTGACCAGGTCGGCCAACGGCCATCTGGAGACCATCTTCATCCTGGCCCAGCTCGGGGTCATCTGGGGCTTCTTCATCTTCGTGGTCAATTCCAAGCACCTGCACATCTTCGTGTCCGAGCCCAACGTGCTGTTCTCCCGGCAGCCCAACGCCCTGGGCCCGCTGTTCTCCACGCCGGACATGGACCCCGAGAAGCTCACCGAGGACTCCGTGTTCGGCGTGGGCCTGATCTCCCACACCACGTGGAAGCAACGGCTGGACATGATCAGCTGCACGGAGTGCGGCCGTTGTCAGGACCAGTGCCCGGCATGGAACACCGACAAGCCGCTGTCGCCGAAGAAGATCATCATGGACCTGCGCGACCAGCTCTTCGCCAGCGCCCCGGAGCTGCTCGGCACCAACGGTGACGCTGCCAGCGGAGACGCAGGGGCCGGCGGCCACGCTCAGACCCCGATCATCGGCGACGTCATAACCGAAGACGAGCTGTGGGCATGCACCTCGTGTGGAGCCTGTGTGGAGCAGTGCCCGGTGGACATCGAGCACGTCGACACCATCCTGGAGATGCGCCGCTACCAGGTGCTCATGGAAGCCCGCTTCCCGACCGAGGCGGGAAGCATGCTCCGCAACATCGAGAACCAGGGCGACCCGTGGGGCCTGGGCAAGTCCAAGCGCCTCGACTGGACCAGGGGCCTGGGCTTCGAGGTCCCCGTCGTCGGCGACACGATCCCCGATGACGTCGAGTACCTGTTCTGGGTCGGCTGCGCCGGTGCCCTCGACGAACGGGCCAGCAAGGTCACCCAGAGCATCGCCCGGCTGCTTCATGTCGCCGGCATCTCCTTCGCCGTGCTCGGCCCCAAGGAGTCCTGCACGGGCGACCCGGCCCGCCGGCTGGGCAACGAGTACCTCTACCAGACGCAGGCCCAGGAGAACATCGAGACCCTCACATCGGTCGGAACCCGCAAGATCGTCGCCTCCTGTCCTCACTGCTTCAACTCCATCGCCCGGGAGTACCCCGCCCTGGGCGGTCAGTTCGAGGTGGTGCACCACACCCAGCTGCTCGAGCAGCTGCTCGGAAAGAACAAGCTGTCGCCGGACAAGCGGGTCGAGTCCAAGGTCACCTACCACGACCCGTGCTACCTGGGCCGCCACAACGACGTCTACGAGGAACCGCGCGGCGTGTTGGACACGCTGCCCGGCGTGGAGACCGTGGAGATGCACCGCCACAAGCGGACCGGATTCTGCTGCGGCGCCGGCGGGGCACGGATGTGGCTGGAGGAGAACACCGGCAAGCGCGTCAACCTGAATCGGACCGATGAGGCCCTCGGCACCGGTGCCGACGTCATCGCCACCGCCTGCCCGTACTGCATGATCATGATCGACGACGCCACCAAGACCCGCCAGTCCGAGGGCACCGCCGACGCATCGGTCCGGGTCCTGGACGTCGCGCAGCTCCTGGAGCGGTCCCTGGCCGAGGCGGCATCGGTGACCAGCGGCGCGGCAGCGCCCGATGGCGAGCCCGCCGGTGGTGGGGCCGACGCGCGGTGACGACTCGGGGCCACGACGACAGCGCAGCTGACACGGACTCTGGATCTGACACGGACTCTCGATCGGACACGGACTCTGGATCGGACACGGACTCTGGATCGGACACCGACGCCATCCTCCGGTTGTTGCGGGCGGGCGGCGGGCGAGCCACGACCACGCGTCGCGCCACCATCGACGCGCTGTTGGCGGCCGGCGACGAGCACCTCAACGCCGAGGAGATCCTCCGCCGGGTCCGCCTGCGGGTCCCCGACGTGGCCGAGTCGACGGTGTATCGCACGCTCGGCTCGCTCGAGGATCTGGGGGTGATCACCCACCAGCACCTCGGTCATGGCCCGTCGACCTACCACCAGGCGACCAACGCGCACCAGCACCTCATCTGCCAGACCTGCGGAACCATCATCGACGTGCCCGACACCGTCTTCGACGACCTGACGACCCGCATCGATGACGGCTACGGGTTCACCCTCGACGCCCGCCACTTCGCCCTCCAGGGCACGTGCCGGGACTGTCGCGGTACAGGGCGGTCGGCTACTTCTTGATGTGGGAACCTCTTGCCGGGCGCCGGCGGGAGGCCATCAGCAGCGCCAGCCCCAAGAGCAGCAGCGCCACGCCCGCCAGCAGCAGCGTGATCGAGGGGGTGCCGGTGAAGGCGAGCTGGCCCTTGTGGGCAGTCGCCGCGGGGTTATCGCTCGTCGTGGCCGGGGTAGATGGGTCCCTCGGGTCCGCCGTGGTCGGTGCCTCCCTCTCGCCCGCCGTGGTCGGCACCACCGATGTGGTGTGGGCAACCGTCGTAGGGGTGCCGTCGGGTATGTCGCCGGCCTCAGGCGTGTCGATGGTCGTGGTGGTGGGACACACGGCGACGGCGACGATCACTCTGGTCGTACAAGTGGGAAAGGCCCCGACGATGACGGGACTGCGGGCGTGGGTGGTGGCAAAGGCGCTGACCATGAGCGCCACCCCCACCACCATGATCAGGATCGGACCAACTCGCCTTGCATCGGTCATAGCTCCAACCCCTTCGTGCCCAACCCTGGCGCCGCCCACTGCGGCGTGGAAGGGCGTAGTATACCATGATCACCATGGGTGAGCACGGGAAGGGGCCGGAGGGTTTGGTGTCGGCCAGAGCGGACGGGTGGCTCGTCGGGGGCGTGGCCATCGCGTTGTGGTTGCTGATCGTCGCCCAACACCTCCTCCATGCTCCGGCGGTGCCCGGCATCAGCGGCGGCCTGTACTGGTTCTTCCTGGCCCTCTCCGCCGCCCACTTCGGGGCGTCCTACCACCTGGCGTACACCGACCACGACGCCGGCGTGCGCCGTCACCCCGTGGCCCTCGTGGTCGTGCCAACCGTCTGCGCCGCTGCGGTCCTGGCCGCCTGGTTCCTGCCCGGGGCTCACACCTCAGCCTATGTCATGCGCGTGCTCATCTCGACGGTGTTCGCCCTCACCATCTGGCACTACGCCAAGCAGGCCTACGGCGTCGCTCGTCTCAGTGCTGGCCTCGCCGGAGCCCGCATCACCCGGAAGCAGAACCTCGTCTTCCGCTACAGCCTGTACCCGCTGTGGGCCCTGAGCGTGGTCCAGCTGTTCACCAAGGGTAGCGGCGGGTCGATGTTCGGGTACCCCGTGGGTGTTGGGCTGCTCCCACCGTGGGTGACGTCGCTGACCCGCGCCGTCTGCGTCGGGGCGGTCCTCGCCTTCGCTGCGACCATCGCCGTGATGAGCAGGGAAGCGGGCCGGTTGATGCCCACTGCTGTGTGGGCGCCGCATGTCGCCGGCTTCCTGTGGATCGGCTTCGCGCCCAACTACCAGAGCACGGCGCTGGTGCTGGCATCACTCCACGGCCTCCAGTACCTGGCCTGCGTGCACCGCGCCGAGCGCACCTGGGCTGCAGCGCGCTCCCAACCTCAGCCCAACCTCTGGCTCCTGTGCGTCTTCGGGACGGCTGCCGCCGGGGGGCTGTTTGTCACCAACTGGATGGCGCCGTTCCTGGCGGCAACCGTTGGCGGGACGTTGACGACCGCGACCTTCGGCGCCGGCTTGTTCGTGGTCCTCAACCTGCACCACTACGCCATCGATGCCGTGATGTGGCGCTCGAGCGGCACACACGTGAGGCGGATGGTGCAGTCGGCGCGCGCCCCCACCAGCGCACCGGCGATGGCTATTTCCCGGTGATCTTGCAGTTCTTCGTGACGTAGTCCCCGAGGGTCTGCGAGTCACTCTGAAGGGTAGGCTCCTCCGCGGTGATCCGGCGCACCGCAGCGCTGTCTGGCGTACCACCAGTCGTCAGGGCCTCGGCGTCCTTCAGGAAACCAGCGAGATCGCTGAGCGGCTTCTTCAGCTGTTGGGGAGCTGAAGAAGCCAACCCGTTCAGCGTCTGGATGTCCTTGTCAAGAGCGGCCTTGGCCGGGGGGCTGCCCTGCTGGAGCTCTCCCTTGATGGTCTTGTCGGCGTTGTTGAGGTTGTTGCAGAAGGTGGCGCTGCTGGTCGACGACGAGCTCCCGCAGGCCCCCACCGATGCACCGACGACGAGCACAGCTCCCGCCATCAAGATTCGCCCCTTGGATGCCTGCACCGCCAAGCGGCTCCCTTCCTGTCCCTGCCGTCGGGTCAGACGGCAGCCGTCAGCTCGGCGGCGGCCACAACGTAGCTCAGGGAGCGCCGCCCGCGGCCACCCGCCACCAGCGTCGCTCCCGGGTACGTCGACGACCTGTGACCGCCACCACCGCCGGCAACAGCTCCGCCCTGGCCCGCAGCGGCTCCGCCGAGGAGCAGCAGCTTCCCAAGTGAGCACGGCCTGTTAGCCGCTCCCGTCCCGGGCCCGTGAGGACCGGGACCGACCCGCGCCAGAGCACGGTTGCCCCCCCGCCGAGCGGGGGTACAACGAGGTGATGGGACACGATCGGCCTGGCCTGCTCCTCGACGTGGACGGGACGCTGGTGGACAGCAACTACCTCCACACCCTGGCCTGGTCCCGGGCCTTTCAGGACGCCGGCGAGTGGGCGCCCATGAACGCCATCCACCGCCTCGTTGGCATGGGCAGTGACAGACTGGTGGCCGAGGTACTCGGCCACGACACCCCGAAGGCCACTGAGGCTCGCGCCGGCCACTATCGGCAGCTGTTGAGCGAGGTCCGGACCTTCCCCGGAGCCGCCGCTCTGCTGCGCCAGGCCCACGACGCAGGGTTGGCCGTGGTGCTGGCCACCTCGGCGCCCGCCGACGAGCTCGACGCGGTCCGCCACGTCCTCGATGCCGACGACGCCATCGACGCGGTGACCACCAGCGACGACGTGGAAGCCTCCAAGCCGGCTCCTGACACCTTCTGCGCCGCCCTCCGCGCCGGGTGCGTCGACTCGGCTCGAGCCCTGGTGATCGGCGACAGCGTGTGGGACATCCAAGCGGCACGGGCCGCCGGCCTGGGCTGCGTCGCCGTGGAATCGGGGGGCTTCAGCCAGCATGAGCTGTCGGAAGCCGGAGCGGTCCATGTCTACCGGGACGTGGACGAGATCGTCCAGCAACTGCACACCGGGCCGCTGGCCACGCTCATCCACCAGGCTGGGGATCGGGCGGCCGCCGGTGGGCATTCGCCGAGCTCCCCGGCCTGAGCGCCGCCTTCCTGGCCCTGACCGCGGCCTTCCCTGTATCCGAGCCCCGTCAAACAACGACCGCCGCTTCATGGTCCGGACTGCGGACCAAGGTCTCGTCGGGAATCCGGGGGCCTCACAGCGACCTTGCCCGCCCCGACGCTCGTCAACGTCGACCTGGCCACGTGCACAGCCCCCCGCGCCCCGCCCGCGCACCCGGACGCCTGGTCTACTGTGAAGGGACCTCTTGGGGGGAAGCTCGGTGGCCGTACCAACGACGATCGGCGTGGCGTGGCGGCCGGCCATAGCCCGGTTCATCGACGAGCTGGCGCAGGCCGGGGAGCTGAACTTCACGGAGGTCGTAGCCGAGAACGTCGAGGACCCGACGGCCCCGCCGCCCGCGCTGGTAGCGCTCCGCGAGGCGGGAGTGACGGTGGTCCCTCACGGTGTGACGCTCGGCTTGGCTGGTGCCGAGTTCCCAGACGTCGACCTGCTCGACCGGCTGGCGGGTCTGGCCGAGGTGCTGAAGGCTCCCTTCGTCAGCGAGCATGTGGCCTTCGTCCGGGCCGGGGATGACCACGGTGGCTCCCACGACGATGTGTTGGAGGCGGGCCACCTGGTCCCGCCCCCTCGCACCCGGGAATCCCTGGCGGTGCTGTGCGACAACGTCAAGCGCGCCCAGGATGCCCTTCCCGTCCCGCTGGCGTGCGAGAACATCGCCGCAACACTGCGCTGGCCCGAGGACGAGCTCGACGAGCCGACGTTTCTCACCGCACTGACCGAGCGGACCGGCTGCCTGCTGGTCCTCGACGTCGCCAACCTGTACGCCACCTGCTCGGCTGCGGGAAGCGATGCGCACGCCCAGCTGCGACGGTTCCCGCTCGAGAGCGTGGCCTACGTCCATGTGGCCGGCGGCATCGTCCGTGATGGGATCTACCTCGACACGCATGCTCACCCCATCCTCGGCCCTGTGGTGGACCTGCTCGCCGACCTGGTGTCGATGGTGCCCGACCCGATGACGGTCCTGCTCGAACGCGACCGAAACCTCAGCACGGCGGTGATGGCTGAGAGTCTGGCGGTCGTCCGGGCCGCCGCTGGTCGCGTCAGGGGGGCGCGGCCGTGAGCGACCTTCCCACAGTCCGGTCCTGCCTGGGCGCCCGCCAGCAACAGGTCTTGGCGACGCTGCTGGCCGGTGGCGTGCCGGCCGGCTTCGACGAGCGCACCACGCGCTCAGCCAGCGCCCAGCTGATGGACAAGCGCCGGCTCGACGCGCTCACGGCATGTCCCGAGCTGAGCTCGCTCATCGGCTTCGGGCTACTCTTCGACGAGTGGAGCCGGACGTCACCGCGGGTGGGCTGCGCGCATGACGACGTCTCGGCGTTCGTCGATGCCGCTGTGGAGCGGCCCGAGGTCCGGTGGTGGCAGGCGGAGCTCGCGGTCCTGTCCGGGAAACAGTCGATCGCGTGGATCCACAGGCGGGGGCGACGCGAGCTCATGATGGGGATCGGCCCGTGGCTCTGGCGCCTGGCCTGGAAGCCAGAAACGCGGAGCGAGGCCCAGGGTTAGATCATGGGTCAGATCAGGGTTAGCTCGAGGGTTAGCTCGGCACGACTTGGGAATGGATGATCCCATGATCGGCATCCTGATCCTGGCGGCGATCATCCTTGGCGTGGGGGTGGTCATGAGGGTCGCGTTCTCCTCCACGACAGGACGCCGCCACCGCCGCGGGGGCGGTTATGGCGTCATGGGAAGCGGCGACGTGGACGGCGACCCCGGCGTCACCGGCGGAGGGCACCACGGCGGGCACCACGGTAGCTCCTGCGGCGGCGCCGGGGGTGGGCATCACGGCTCTTCCTGCGGCGGGGGATCGTCCTGCGGTGGGGGCTCTTCGTGCGGCGGCGGGGGAGGATAAGGGCCTTTTCCCTGGCCCAGCCAGGGATCACGTCGATGGTTGGATACCACCGCAGCCGTTCGGCTCAGCGGAGGGGCCAGGCTCGAGTCACGATGACCGTGATAGATTCAGCAGGAGCCAAAATCCAAGGTAGGTCCTAGCATCGGGGCGTGGCGCACTTCGGGGATTACCAGACGGAGATCTACCTTGGGGGAGCTAGCGGGCAGCGCCCCGAGTTCCCGCTGACCTACGACCGCCTGGAGGCGACCGCCGCCGAGGTCATGACCCCCGAGGCCTTCGGTTACGTGGCCGGTTCGGCCGGGCTGGAACGCACGGCCCGGGCCAACGTCGCCGCTTTCGAGCGCTGGCAGATCGTGCCCCGCCACCTGCGCGGTGTGCAGGAGCGCGACCTGGCCACCGAAGCGTGCGGGACGGTGATCCCCGCACCGGTGATCCTGGCCCCGATCGGCGTGCTCGGCATCGTCCATCCCGAGGCCGAGCTGGCGTAGCCCGGGCGGCCGCCGGCCTGGGCCTGACCATGACGCTGTCGACGGTGTCGAGCTTCCCAATGGAGGACGTGGCCGTCACCTTGGGCGGCGGCGGTGAGAGGCGGAGCGCCCCTGGGTGGTTCCAGCTCTACTGGCCCCGGGACCGTGACGTCGCCGCCAGCTTCGTGCACCGCGCCCAACTCGCCGGGTTCGGCGCCATCGTCATGACCCTCGACACCTGGCAGCTGGCCTGGCGACCCGAGGTCTCGCCCACGCCTACCTGCCGTTCCTGTCCGCGCACGGCACCGGGAACTACTCACCGATCCGGCGTTCCTGGCCGGCCTGGAGCGGTCTCCGAGCGAGGATCAGGCGCCGCCGTGCTGCGCTGGCTGGGGATGTTCGGGGATCCGTCCCTCACCTGGAGCGACCTGGCGTGGCTGCGCGAGCAGACGCCACTACCGATCATCCTCAAAGGTGTCTGTCATCCCGATGACGCCCGCGCGGCCCTGGACGCCGGCGTGGACGGCATCATCGTCTCCAACCACGGCGGCCGCCAGATCGACGGGGCCCGCCCCGCCATCGACTGCCTGCCAGAGGTGGTGACGGCCGCCGGTGACCTCCCGGTGCTGTTCGACTCAGGGATCCGGTCGGGAGCCGACATCGTCAAAGCGGTGGCCCTGGGTGCCCGGGCCTGCCTGGTGGGCCGACCCTGGGTCTTCGGACTCGGGATCGGTGGTGAGGCGGGCGTCCGCCACGTGCTTCGTTGCCTGCTCGCCGAGGTGGAACTGACCATGGCTCTCGCCGGCCACGCGGCGTGCGCCACGTTGGAACCCGACATCTTGGTACGCAACGAGCTCTGACTCGGCGATGGCGCCTGAACAGCAAGCGCGGGCCGCACGCACCGGATCCACGCGAGCTGACGGCCATCCATTCCGCAGTCGCCAGCGGGACGACCGGGAGGGCACGGCGACCCGGGGCGGCCTCGACCGGGTGTTGGCCCTGTTCCGGGATCGGCTGGTCAGCCGCAGATGATCCCCCAGACCGCCTGGGTGGTCTCCCCGGGTTGGAGCACCACCAAACCGTCACCGCTGTTGAACGCGTCGGGTGCTGCGGTCATCGGTTCGACGGCCAGGCCACGGCGGCGGCGGGCGGGATCCGAGACGGTGTCGCCGGTGAAGATCATCAGGTGGGTGAACGCCTCGTCCATCCACAACCGGACCACCTCTCCCCCGTGGCCCGGGCGACGCAGGGTGACCGTGGCCCGCCCGGTGTCGTCGCGGTCCAGGTCGCTGAAGCCGGTGTCGAGGTGAAGCCCGCCGATCGTCCGGCCGGCCCGGAAGTCCCACGCACCGCCGACCGGATCCCGGCCGGTCGGGATGCCGCGAGCGTCGGCAAGGTAGCGGACGCGGCCCGGGGCTTGCAGCTCGAGGTCGTCCACCAGGCCGCCGAAGGCCGCCAGGTAGGGGTGGAAGCCCAACGCCCAGGGACACGCACCGGTGCCGTGATTGCCGGCCGTGGTGGTGACGGTCAACCCGGCATCGTCGAGGGTGTAGCGGATGACCACGTGGAGGCTGAACGGATAGCCCGGCGTCGGCCGCAGTTCCAGGCTCATCACCGCCTCTGCCTCCCCGGTCTGGGACACGTCCCAGGACTGCCAGCGGGTCACGCCGTGGATGGCATTGCCGGCCGTCACCTCATCGATGGACGCCTGGTAAGGCTGCCCCTCGAAGGTGTAGTGGCCGCCCGCCAGGCGGTTGGGCCAGGGGATGAGCGGCTGACCCCGTCCGGAAGCGCACAGCTCGTCCGGTCCGTAGCCGTCGAGGATCTGGCGACCGCCGACGCGGTAGGTGCGCAGGCCGCCTCCCACCTCGACCACGACCGCCACCTGGTCGCCGTGGACGAGCACGGTCTGGCGGCCCGACGGTTTCACTGCGGAGCGGCGGCCAGGTCGGCCCTGAGTTGCCGCTTGAGGACGTTGCCGGAACCGGTGGCATCGCTGTTGTCGATCACGTACGCCGCCTCCTCGGGTGCCAGGCGAGAAGATCGGTCACTGATCTGCGGATTTGTCCGGCTGGGCCTTGGGGTACTCGCCAGCGAACCGGTCGCGCAGCTCCCTCTTGGAGAACTTCCCGACCGACGTCCGGGGGACCTCGTCGATGAACACCACGTCGTCAGGCAGCCACCACTTCGCCACCCGGGGCTTGAGGAACTCGAGGACATCCTCCTTCGTCAGGGTCCGGTCGGGCTTGACGACGACGCAGGCCAGGGGGCGCTCCTGCCACTTCTCGTGCGGGATGGCCACGACAGCGGCCTCGGCGATGGCCGGGTGCGCCATCAGCTCGTTCTCCAGGTCCACCGAGGAGATCCACTCGCCGCCTGACTTGATCACGTCCTTGGTCCGGTCGACCAGACGGATGTAGCCGTCGGGGCTGATGGTGGCCACGTCCCCGGTGCGCAGCCAGCCGTCATCGGTGAACGAGTCCACGGAGCGAGGATCGTCGTAGTAGTCGGCGGCGCACCAAGGGCCCCGGACCTGGACCTCGCCGCGCGCCTCGCCGTCCCAGAGCAGGACCCGGCTGGCTTCGGGGTCGGCGATGCGCACCTCGACGCCGGGGACAGGCATGCCCTGGGTGGCCCGGAGGTTGGCCAGCTCGTCATCGGAGAGGTCGGTCCGGTTGGATCGCACCCGGGCGATCGAGGCGATGGGGCTCGTCTCGGTCATGCCCCACGCCTGGAGGATCTCCACCCCGAACTCGGTCCGGTAGGCCTCGGCCAGAACCTTGGGCACCGCGGAGCCCCCGCACAGGATGGACCGCAGGCTGGACAGGTCCCGGCCCGCCAGCAGCGGCCGGGCACCCATCCACACGGTGGGCACGCCGCCGGCAAAGGTTGCCCGCTGGGTGACGACGAGCTCGGCGATGGCCTCAGGCGACAGGTCACGCCCGGGGAAGACCATCTCCGAACCGGCGAACACCCCCGCCTGGCACAGACCCCAGGCGTTGGCGTGGAACATGGGGACCACCGGGAGGATGCGATCGCTCTCGCTGATCGCCAGGGTGTCGACCATCATGGCGCACATGGCATGCAGCATGATCGAGCGGTGGGAGTACACAACGCCCTTGGGGTTGCCGGTCGTGCCGCTGGTGTAGCACATCGACGCCGCCCGGTTCTCGTCGGTGACCACGCCGAAGGGATGTGCTTCGGCGCCAGCAATCAGTGCCTCGTGGTCGATGATCCGCTCGTCGGTGGGGATGTCGCCCTCCCCATCGTCGATGACCACCACGTGGCGCACGCCGGGCATGGTGTCGATGAGCGGCCACAGAAGGCCCAGCAGGCTGCGGTCGCAGAAGATGGCCTCGTCGGCGGCGTGGTTGGCCACGAAGGTGATCTGGTCGTCGAACAGGCGGATGTTGAGGGTGTGGAGGACTCGTCCGGTGCAGGGAACCGCGAAGTACAGCTCCAGGTGGCGGGTGGTGTTCCAGCAGAACGTCCCCACCCGCCCATCGGCGGAGATGCCGAGCGTGTCGAGAGCCCCACCGAGACGGCGGGTTCGCTCCGCCCACGCCCCATAGGTGGTCGTTGTCACCTGCCCCCGCTCGCCGGCGGCGGTGGCCAGGTGCTTGGCGGACCACAGCTTCTCCGCCCGGTTGAAGGCCATGTCCAAGATGAGCGGGTGGTCCTGCATCAGACCTTGCATGTGCATCCCCTGGGGCTGGTTCTATCGCAGCGCATCTTGGCACGCTCCGGTAGCGGACACCGACCCAACCGGAAGGCCACACTGGGACGGTGCCGAGACGCCTGAGCCTGGACCCGACCGGGTTACCGGTCGAGGACGTCGTCGGCGACCTGCGGGTGGCGTTGGCGGGGGGTGGCAACGCCGTGCTCGTCGCCGAGCCGGGCGCTGGCAAGACGACGGTGGTGCCCTTGCGGCTGGCCGACGAGGAGTGGTTGGCTGGGTCCAGGACGGTCGTGCTCCAACCCCGCCGGGTGGTGGCACGGGCGGCGGCCCAACGTATGGCCACCCTGCTCGGCCAGGAGGTCGGGGCCACGGTCGGCTACCGGACGGGTGAGGACCGCCGGGTGGGCCCCGCCACCCGCATCGAGGTGGTCACCGAAGGGATCATGACCCGGCGGGTGCAGAGCGACCCGGAGCTGGAGGGCATCGGGCTGGTCATCTTCGACGAGTTCCATGAGCGCCACCTGGAGAGCGACCTGGGCCTGGCCCTGTGCCTCGACGTGCAGCGCGGCCTGCGCCCCGATCTGCGCCTCCTGGTCATGTCGGCCACCATCGACGCCGCCGGTGTGGCTGCCATCCTCACCGATGCCGACGCCGCGCCGGCGCCGATCGTCATCAGCCGGGGTCGCCTGCACCCGGTGGAAGTCCGCTGGCAACCACCGCCGGCCCCCACAACCGCTGCCGACATGGTGGCCCGGGTCATCATCGCCGCCCTGGCCGACCACCCCTCTGGCGACGTGCTGGCCTTCCTCCCCGGTGTGGCCGAGATCACCCGGGTGGCCCACGCCTTGAGCGGTGCCACCGACGCTGCGGTCGAGGTGTGGCCGCTCCATGGAACGTTGCCGGCCGCCCAGCAGGACAGGGCCCTCTCCCCCGCCGGTCCCGGTCACCGCAAGGTGGTGCTGTCCACCGACCTGGCGGAGACCAGCCTGACCGTGGAGGGCGTGACCATCGTGGTCGACGCCGGCCTGGCCCGCAGCCCGCGATTCGATCCGGGCACCGGTCTCACCCGCCTGCACACCGGGCCGGCGTCGGTGGCGTCCGCAGAACAGCGGGCCGGCCGGGCGGGACGGACGGGGCCCGGCGTGGCCTACCGCCTGTGGGCCCGAGGCGAGCATCGGGCCCGCCGGGCGTGGCCCGACCCGGAGATGGCCACGGTCGACCTGACCGGCTTGGCCCTGGAGCTGGCCACATGGGGAGCAGATCCCGACGCACTGGCCTGGTTGGACCCGCCACCTGCGGCGACCCTGTCCCGGGCCCGTACCCTGCTGGTCGAGCTGGGCGCCCTGCGGGCCGATGATCCCCGGACCGTTACCGCCCTGGGCCAGCGCATGGTTCACCTCGGCGCCCATCCGCGCCTGGCGGCCATCGTCGCCTCCGCGTCCGAAGCGGACCGATGGCTGGCCTGCGTGCTGGCCGCCGTGGTGGACGTCGGGGGCGCCGGGCGCCCAACGTCAGGCAGTCGGACATCAGACAGCACAGACGTGGCCGAGGTCATCACCGCAGTGACGGTGGGGGCGAATCGCGGGGATGACCGCCGCCAACACGTCCGCCGGCGAGCCGGGCGCCTGGCGGCCCGGGTCGGCGCCTCGGACGGGCCGGTCGACGTGTCCCGGGCCGGGGCGTTGGCCGCGCGGGGTTATCCGGACCGCCTGGCCCAGACCCGAGGCGACGGACGGTTGCGCCTGCGAGGCGGCACCGGGCTGCGCCTGGCGCCCGGCGACCCGCTCGGCCAGGAGGCGTTCGTGGTCGTGCTCGACGCCGGCGGGGCTGCCGGTCGGGGGTCGCCGGCCGTCGGCATCGGTGCCGATCGAGCCGTCCGCCTGGCGGCGGCCATCGACCCCGCCGACGTGGAGGCCACCGGGGGACCGGCGGTGGTGGAGCGCACCGAGGTCTTCTGGGATGTCGAGCGCGACGATCTGCGGGCCCGGCGCGTCCGTACCCTCGACAGCCTGATCCTGTCGTCGGCGGTGACGACGCCCACCCCCGGAGCCGAGACGGTCACCGCGCTGGTCGAGGTCATTGCCCAACGTGGCCTCGACCAACTTGGCTGGAGTGGCGTGGCCCGGTCCCTGCAGCAGCGTGCGGGGTTCGCCCAAAGCCACGATCCCGCCGGGTGGCCGGACTGCTCCGATGGCGCTCTCCTGACCGACCTCGACGCTTGGCTGGTGCCTCGCCTGACCCGGGCCACGGGCCGCTCCGGATTGGCCCGGGTGGACATGACCACGGTTCTGCGCCGCCGCCTCGGTGCCGCCGCCGGGCGCCTCGAGGCGCTCGTCCCCACTGCCGTGCGACTGGTCTCGGGTCGGTCGGTGACCCTCGACTATGCCGATGGCACCCCTCGGCTGCGGGCCCGGGCCCAGGACCTCTTCGGCACCACCCGCCATCCCCGAGTGCTCGACGGACGGGTCGCGGTGGTCGTCGAGGTCCTCTCCCCGGCCGGACGACCCCTGCAGGTCACCGCCGATCTTCCCGGGTTCTGGGCCGGGTCCTGGGAGCAGGTCCGTAGGGAGATGGCCGGTCGCTACCCCAAGCATCGATGGCCGGCGGACCCCACGACCATCGGTGAGCGTTGAGGGAACGATGCATCGCAGCGACGAAACGTTCAAGTCCGGGGCGGCCGGATCGCCACCTGGGTGCATCCACCGACCGGAGGGGAACGGACCTCGGGCCCGGCGGTGGTCATGGCCCACGGCTTCGCCCTGACCCTGGCCCGTGTGGGTCGGCCAGGGCGACCACTACCCGGTCGACCACTCCGGACCCGTTCCAGCCGGCGAGGGCAAAACAGATCGCCAACGACCAGGCCACCTTCTTCACCACCCGGCTGTTGGCGCCCGACGCCTCCACCCGGAACGGATAGCTTCAGGCCCCATGCAGTTCACCGAGGAGCACGACGAGTTTGGCCCGTTGGTGCGGGGGGGTTGTGGACAGGGAGATCCAGCCCCATGTTGACGAGTGGGAAGCGGCCGGCGCTTTCCCGGCTCCGAGCTGTGGAAGACCACTCGTCGCGGCGGGCCTCGTCGGCCTCGAGACTCGAACTGTGTGACGAAAGAGTTCACCCTTGCACTCTTTCGTCACACAGTTCGCCATGCTCCCCTCGGAATCGCCCCCGACCCGCCCCAGCCCCCCGACCCGCCCCAGCCCCCCGACCCGACCTCGGACCTCGAT
>JALYZO010000186.1 GCA_030945745.1 Actinomycetota bacterium | reverse complement strand
TGGTCACCGCAGTCAGGTCGGCCCCGACACCGACGACGTCGACCTCGGATGGCTGCACCGTGCGGGCGGCCCCATCCGCCCGGGCCAGGAACAACAGGTCCTCGGCCAGGCGGGTCAGGCGCTCTACCTCGGAGCGGGCGTGGGTGATGGCGTCGGCCAGCTCCCCCCGGCTGCGGACGGGTCGGTCGGCCAGCTCCAGCTCGGTGCGCAGGACGGCAAGCGGCGTGCGCAACTCGTGGCCGGCGTCGGCCACCAGGTCCCGCTGCCGGTCGACGGAGCGCCGGAGGCGGTCCAAGAGGGCGTTGAACGTGCGGGCCAGCCGGGCCAGCTCATCGGCGGTGCCCGGCACCGAGATGCGGGTGCCGAGGTCCCGCTCCCCGATGGTCTCGGCGTCGGCGCGCATCCGCTCCACCGGCCGCAGCGCCGCCCCCGACAGCAACCAGGCGCCCAGGGCGGCGAGAAGGATGAAGACGGGGACGGCCACGAGGAGTTGGCGGATGGCCTCCTCGGCGGTCCTGGTCACCGCAGTCAGGTCGGCCCCGACACCGACGACCCAGACCCCATCGGGGCGCGACACGGCGCTCAGCAGGACGCGCAGGTGCTCGCCGTCGACGGTTGTGGTGAGCAGCCTCGACCCTGAGCGTGGCATGTTCGCCCGGCTCCGGTCGAACAGGGATCCGGGCACTCGGGCGGGCTGCTCGGCGGCCACCGTCCCCCCCGGGCGGAGCACGAAGGTCACGGCGTCGATGGCCCGGGGCGGTGTGGCGAGGCTGGGCACCCCGCGGTTGCCCACCAGGGTGGTGAGATCGGGGAGGTCGGTGCTGCCGACGGCAGCGATGACCGGAGCGGCCCGGGTCTGCAGCGACGCGTCCAGCGAGCCGCGCAGGCTGCGGTGCACGAGCACGGTGAACAGCGCCAAGCCGATCGACGCCAGCACCACCGCCACCACCGTGTAGGTGGCCACCAACCGGGCACGGACACTGCGTGGGCCACGGGTCAGGTGCCGGCGCACGCCACCGGGTGCCGAGAACAGCGCCTGGCGCCTGCGCGACCCGCCCGGGACCACGGTCACCGGGAGCTGGCGGTGGGGGAGCGGAGGCGGTAGCCGGCTCCCCGCACCGTCTCGATGTCCGTCCGGGCGAACGGCCGGTCCAACTTGCGCCGGAGGTAGCCGACGTACTGATCGACCACGTTGCTTCCGGCCACGTAGGCAAAGTCCCATACGTGCTCGAGGATCCGATCGCGCGACAGGACCTGGCCGGGGTGGCGCATGAGCAGCTCCAGGAGGGCGAACTCCTTGGCTGTCAGCTCCACGTCCGTGTCGGCTCTCGACACCCGCCGGGTGGCGGGATCGAGGCAAAGGTCGCCTACGGTGAGCACGCTGGGACGCTCCGCGCTGCCGCGGCGCATCAGGGCCCGCAGGCGGGCCAGCAGCTCGGCGAAGGCGAACGGCTTGGTCAGGTAGTCGTCGGCGCCGGCGTCGAGGCCTCGCACCCGGTCCTCGACGGCGTCGCGGGCCGTCAACATCACCACCGGGGCCCACGTGCCCGAGACGCGCAGGCGTGAGCACAACTCGAAGCCGTCGATCCCCGGGAGCATGGCGTCGACGAGGAGGGCGTCGTAGTCGTGCTCCCCAGCCAACCACAGCCCGTCGTTGCCGTTGGCGGCGATGTCGACGGCGTAGCCCTCCTCCTCCAGCCCGCGCTTGAGCAGAGCGGCCATGCGCACCTCGTCCTCCACCACCAGCACCCTCATGGCCTGTGCCTGCTCACCCGGAGAGCCTGGCCGACGGACATGTGAGCCGCATGTGAGCACAGGTGAGGGCGTCGTGCACATCTTCCTCACATCCCGGGCGTCTACCGTCATCAGGTCGGCCAGCGACCGGAGAGCGCATGGAGCATTTCGTCACCACCCAGATCGTGTCCCACGGCTATCTGGCCGTCCTGGTCCTCATGATCCTTGAGTCCGCCTGCATCCCCATCCCCAGCGAGGCCATCATGCTCTTTGGTGGGGCCCTGGCCGGTGGTCTCAAGATCAGCGGTGTCCAACCTCACCTCAACGTGGTCGTAGTGGCGCTGGCCGGCGCCGCCGGCAACCTGATCGGCTCGCTGATCGCCTACGAGGTGGGCCGTCGGGGCGGCCGGCCGTTGATCGAGCACTGGGGCCGGCGCATCCTCATCCGCCCCCACGACCTCGACCGCGCCGAGCGGTTCTTCGAGCGACGCGGTGACGCCGCCGTGTTCATCGGACGTGTCCTGCCGGTGATCCGCACGTTCATCAGCCTCCCGGCCGGCATCGCCAAGATGCGCCCGCTGCGCTTCAGCGTGCTGACCCTGGCCGGGAGCCTGCCGTGGACCTTCGCCCTGGCCCTGATCGGTGACGCGGTGGCGAAGAACTGGAGGACCGTGTCGTCCGACCTGACGTATGTGACCGTGGTCATCGGCCTCATCGTCGTCGCCGTGATTGCCCGTTGGGTCATCCAGCGGCGTCGCACGGACCGTGCGGTGGCCTGATGCTGCTGGCCCATGCCGTCACCGGCGCCGCACACGTCACCACCCCCACCCACCTGACCTGGGTCCAGGCCGTCGTCATCGGGTTCGTGCAGGGGATCACCGAGCTGTTCCCGGTGTCCAGCCTGGGCCACTCGGTGCTCATCCCCGAGCTGTTCGGCTGGCACGACCTGGTCAAGAGCCAGGACTCCTCCGAGTCGTTCTGGCTGGCGTTCATCGTCGCCCTGCACGTGGCCAACGCCTTCGCGCTCCTGGGGTTCTTCTGGCGGGACTGGGTCCGCATCATCACGGGCTTCTTCACCAGCGTGGCCAAGCGCAGAGCGGAGACGTCGGCCGAACGCCTGGCGTGGCTGATCATCATCGCCACCATCCCGGTGGGGATCGCCGGCCTGCTCCTCGAGCACAAGGTGCGTACCCTGCTGGCCAAGCCGTCCTCGGCGGCCGTCTTCCTGGCTATCAACGGGGTCATCCTCCTCCTCGGTCAACGGGTCCGCAGGAGCTCGCCGTCGGGGGCGCACCGGCGTTCACGCCTGCACTCGGCGTCGGTCGCCTCCTCCCGCTCAGGGTCGGCGCCGACGGTGGAGACCGACGACGGGATCGCGCCCAGCCTGGCCCGGATGCCTTACCGCGAGGCCCTGCTGATCGGCGTCGTGCAGTGCTTCGCCCTGATCGCCGGGATCAGCCGCGACGGGATCACCATGGTGGCCGGCCTGGTCCGAGGCCTGGACAACCAGGACGCCGCCAAGTTCGCCTTCCTGCTGTCCACCCCGGTGATCCTGGCCGCAGGACTCCTCAAGATCGGCGACCTCACCGGACCCCTCGGTGCCGGTGTCCGCGGGCAGATCATCGCCGGGGCGGTCGTCACCTTCGCCGCCTCGCTGTTCGCCGTACGGTTCCTCACCCGGTTCTTCCAGAACCGGACGCTGACCCCGTTCGGGCTCTACTGCGTGATCTTCGGCATCTTCATGGTCATCTTCGTCGCCGCCGGCGGATGAGGTGGTCGTCGCAGTCCTCAGTGCCCTAGCTGCTGCCGCCTTCTTCGCCGCCGGTGCCGCCCTGCAGCACCGCAGCGCCGGCGCAAACCCGGCGTTCACCGGTTTCCACCCTCGCGGGGTCGGCCGTTTCATGTGGGACACCCTGCGCCATCCCAGCTGGCTGGCCGGGTCCCTGGCCGATGTGTTCGGCCTGGGCCTTCACGCCCTGGCCCTCAACCAGGGACCGCTGACCCTGGTGCAGCCGGTGCTGGTCACCAGCGTGGTCTTCGCCCTGCCGATGCGCGCCTGGCTGGACCGGCGACCGCCGGCCCGCAACGAGATGGTCATGGCCGCCGCCCTGGCCGGCGGGCTGATCCTGTTCCTGGTGGCCGCCACCCCCGGCTCCCCGGCGAGCTCACCCGCCGACCACGGCCCGGTGGTCGTCGCCGTGGTGGCCGTGGCCGCAACGATGGCCACCTGTGCCATCGTCGGCCACCGCCTGCGCGGCTCCGCATCGGCGGTCATGCTCGGGGCGGGCGCAGGCATCAGCTTCGCGGCCACGGCGGCGGCGTTGAAGGGGACAACCGATGCCCTCCCCCATGGTCTGGGCGCCCTCCTCGGAGGCTGGCCGCTGTACCTCCTCGTCGGCGCCGGGGCCGTCGGGCTGCTGCTCAACCAGTTGGCCTTCGCCGCCGGCCCCCTCCGCTCCAGCCTCCCGGCCATCACCACCCTCGACCCTCTGGCCAGCCTGGTCATCGGCGTCGTCGTCTACGACGAGCAGGTGCGCCACGCTCTGCCCGCCCTGGTCGGCGCCGGCCTGGGCCTGACCGTGGTCGTCGCGGCCGCCGTGGCCCTGACCCGTTCGGAGGCCGGGGCCACGCCGGCGTGAGTCTTCGTGAAAGCCTTGTTTGCGGCGATTCGGACCGCAATAATCCTCACGTCCACGAGAACGAGAAGGGATGTCGAATGTCATGAAGGGTTTCAAGGAGTTCATCCTGCGGGGCAACGTGGTGGAGCTCGCCGTTGCCGTCGTCATCGGCGCCGCCTTCGGCGCCGTGGTCAAGGCCCTGGTGGCCGACATCCTCACCCCACTCATCGCCGCCATCGTCGGCAAGCCCGACTTCGGCAACCTGACCTTCACCATCCACAAGAGCAGGTTCCCCTACGGGGATCTGATCAACAACCTCATCACGTTCGCAGCCGTGGCCGCCGCCATCTACTTCTTCGTGGTCCTGCCCCTCAACAGGCTGGCCGAGCGGCGGGCCCGGGGCCAGGTGCCTGTCGACGAGCTCCCGCCTCCCACCGACGACGTCGTGCTGCTGGCCGAGATCCGTGACCTGCTCCGCCAGCAGGCCGGTCAGGGCGGGCGCTGAAGGCCGGAGCGCCTCCTGGCGCACAACAGGGCTCGCACAACAGGGCTCCAGTAGGTTCCTACCAATGGCCCCCAGCCACGCCCACCATCACGGCGCCGGCCGCGAAGGTGACCTGCGCTACCTGAGCGTGGCCCTGGCCCTGATCGTCGGTTTCATGGTGGCCGAGGTGGCGGTCGCTGCACTCTCCGGATCGCTGGCCCTCCTGGCCGATGCCGGCCACATGCTCACCGATGCCGGAGCCCTCGCGATGTCCATCTGGGCGGCCCGCTTGGCCACACGGCCGGCCAGCACCACCATGACCTGGGGCTTCAAGCGGGTCGAGATCCTCTCCGCCGCCCTCAACGGCCTGACCCTGGTCGTGGTGGCCGCCCTCATCACCTTCGAGGCCATTCGCCGCATCATCCACCCGAGCAGCGTGGACGGTGCCGCCCTGGTCGTGGTGGCCGCCGCCGGTGTGGTGATCAATGCCGCCGCCACCTTGGCGCTCCGCCGCGCCGACCGCTCGAGCCTGAACATCGCCGCCGCCTTCGCCCACCTGGTCACCGACCTGTGGGCGTTCGCAGCCACGCTCGTCGCCGGGATCGTCATCCTGGCCACCGGCTTCGATCGGGCCGACGCCGTGGCCTCCCTGGTGGCCGTCGTGCTCATGGTCCGGGCGGCGTGGGGCCTGCTGCGCGCCTCGGCGGTGATCCTGCTGGAGGGGACCCCCGAAGGGGTGGACCTCGACGTGGTCCGGGCCCACCTCCTGGGCCTCCCGGAGGTGGCCTCCGTGCACGACCTGCACGCCTGGGTGGTGACCAGCGACCTTCCTGCGATCTCTGCCCACGTGGTGGTCAACGAGGCATGCTTCGCCGACGGGCTGGCTCCGCGGGTACTCGACGAGATGCAGGCCTGCCTGGCCGGCCACTTCGACGTCGAGCACTCGACGTTCCAACTGGAGCCGGTCGGCCACATCGACCACGAGCACGCTCCACACGACTGACGATCGGTCAATCCCGATAGGGTCCACGTACCGGGGGGGATCGGTCTGGAGTGGGGTGAAAGGGGGCCCACGGGCTGCGGCCTCCCGGAGGCTCATCCACACCTGTCACCAGGAGGTCCAGACATGACCATTGCCACCGACACCTCTGCCGACGCGGGTGCCAGGCCCGGACCGGCCCTGCCCTCACCCATCGCCGATCCGGCGCCCCTCGGTCTGGGCGCCTTCGCCATGACCACCTTCGTCCTGTCGGTGTTCAACGCCAACATCATCCACGATCCCAAGCTGGAGGCGGTCGTGCTCCCCCTGGCGCTGTTCTACGGGGGCCTGTCACAGTTCGCCGCCGGCATGTGGGAGTTCCGCAACCGCAACACCTTCGGGGCGCTGGCCTTCACGTCGTTCGGAGCCTTCTGGTTGGCCTTCGCGGCGTACGTGAAGTTCGTGGTCCCGGGCCTGCCCACCGGCGACGCCTACAAGGCGACGGGCCTGTTCCTCCTGGCGTGGGCCATCTTCACCGGCTACATGCTCATCGCCTCGCTGCGGGTCAGCGTGGCCGTGGCTTTGGTGTTCCTCACGCTGTTCGTGACCTTCGTGCTGCTCTGCATCGGCACGCTCAACACCAACAAGAGCATCATCCACGCCGGCGGCTACGTCGGCATCGCCACCGCCGCGGCGGCGTGGTACGCGTCGTTCGCCGGCGTGCTCAACGCCACCTGGAGGAAGACGGTGCTGCCCGTCATACCCCTGTCCTGAACCCTCGTGGGTCCGCCAGGCGGCTGCCGAGCGACACCCACCTCTCAGCTCGGGGCGGGCAGCTCGACGGTGACGTTGGTGGCCTTGACGGAGGCCACGGCCAGCACCCCGGGGGCCAGGCCCAGTTGATCGGCTGCTTCCCGGCTCATCAGCGACACCACCCGGAATGGCCCGGCGGCCAGCTCCACCTGGGCCATCACCTTGTCCTTGGTGACCTTGGTGACGATGCCCGTCAGGCGGTTGCGCGCCGAGTGGCCGGCCATGACGCCGACGTCGGGGTCGTCGGCCAGCGATGACGCCAGGGCGGCGAGGTCCTCACCGGCCACCGTGCGCCGGCCGGCGCGGTCACGCTCCACGGCCAAGCGGCCGCTGTCTGCCCAACGCCGAACCGTGTCGGGGCTGACCCCGAGCAGCTGGGCGGCCTGACTGATGCGGTAGGAAGGCACAGTCGCTGGAGCGTAGTGACCGCTCGGGTGCCCCGGGCCGGCGCCGGGGGCGGGGACCGGGCTTATGCTCGGCGGCGATGCCTGACGCTCCCGAACCCGATTCCCTGGCCGCCGTAGCCGGTTGGCTGGCGGAGGCGCACCCGGCCATCGTCGGGCGGGTCACCGCCATCTCCGGGTTCTCCACGTGGCCGGGCGAGGAGCTCATCGCCGTGGACGCCGACGGGGTACGCCATGGCGCCATCCTGGGGCGCCCCGGTTCCGACAGCATCGCTCGACGCAGCGCCGAGTTGCTGGCCGCCGGTGCCGAGCCCGGCCTCGACACCGTCACCGTGGAGATCCACGGGGCGGACGTCATCGAGGCGGGGATGTCATGCGGGGGGAGCGCGGACGTCCTCCTCCAGGCCGCCTCGTCCATCCCTGCCGCCCTGTGGTCCGCGCTGGTCCGCCGGGCGCCGGCCGCCCTCATCACCCGGATCGAGGGTCCGACCGCCGGGCCGGCGTCCATGGCCGTGACCGCCGACGGACGCTGGTCGGGCTCACTGGCCGTCGGCGAGGCCGACCCGCTGGCCGCCGAGGCCGTCGCCTTGATGCATGGCGGGCAGAGCACCACCCGGCGGGTGGAGGACGGCGCCGGGATCGTCCTCATCGAGAGTTGGGTGCCGGCCCCCCGCCTGGTGGTGGTCGGCCACGGCGATCTGGTCGGGGCCATCGCTGCCCAGGCCGCCCTGCTCGGCTGGGAGACGCGGCCCGTGCAAGAGCTGGCCGCCCTGTCTGGAGCGTTGGCGTGGGCCGGCTCGTCGGGGGCGGTCATCGTGGTCAGCCACGACCCGCGGCTCGACGTTCCCGCCCTCCGGTTGGCGCTGGACAGCGGGGTGCCCTACGTGGGGGCCATGGGGTCCCGCCGTACGCAGTCCCGCCGCCTCGAGCGGCTGGCGGAGGACGGGGTGGGCGACGACGAGGCGGCCCGGATACACCGCCCCATCGGCCTGGACCTCGGGGGCCGGAGTGCGCCCGAGGTGGCGCTGGCCATCAGCGCCGAGATCCTTGCCGTGCGCTGCGGGCGTGAGGGTCGCCCGCTGAGGGATCGCACCGGGCCCATCCACGACCGTCCTGGCTCGTAGGCCCGGCTCTTCGCTCCCGGGTCGCTACTGCCGGCGCTCGTGGCGATACCGGCGGATGAGGGCGGTGGTGGAGCTGTCGTGGTCGAGGCCCGGCTCGAACTCCGAGGTCAGCTGGCCCACGATCCGCTGCGCCAGGGCCTTGCCCAGCTCCACCCCCCACTGGTCGAAGCTGTCGATGCCCCAGATGACGCCTTGGGTGAGGACCTTGTGCTCGTAGGTGGCGACCAGCTCGCCCAGGATCCGGGGGGTCAGCTCGTCGGCCAGGAGGGTGTTGGTCGGATGGTTGCCGGCGAAGGTCCGGGCGGCGACCTGAGCCTCGGCGACGCCCTCGGCGCGCACCTGGTCCGCAGCCTTGCCGAACGCCAGGGCCTCGGTCTGGGCGAAGAAGTTGGCCATGAGCAGGTCCTGGTGGGTGCCGACGCGGTGGTGGGAGCGGATGAAGCCGATGAAGTCGGCGGGGATCAGCCGGGTGCCCTGATGGATGAGCTGGTAGTAGGCGTGCTGGCCGTTGGTCCCCGGCGTGCCCCACACGATGGGACCGGTGTGCAGGTCGACGGGCTGGCCGTCGAGGGTCACCGACTTGCCGTTGCTCTCCATGTCCAGCTGCTGGAGGTAGGCGGGGAACCGGGACAGGTAGTGGTTGTAGGGGAGTATCGCTTGGGTCTCGGCTCCGAACAGGTTGTTGTACCAGACGCCGATGAGGCCGAGCAGGACCGGGAGGTTGCGCTCGAAGGGGGTGGTGCGCACGTGCTCGTCGATGGCGTGGAAGCCCTCGAGCATCTCGGTGAACTGCGCAGGGCCGATGGCGATCATCAGCGACAGCCCGATGGCCGAGTCGTAGGAGTAGCGGCCGCCGACCCAGTCCCAGAAGCCGAACATGTTGTTGGTGTCGATCCCGAAGTCGGCCACCTTGGCGGCGTTGGTGGACACGGCCACGAAGTGCCTGGCGACCGCGGCGTCGTCACCCAGGGCGGCCAGGAGCCACGAGCGCGCTGAGCTGGCGTTGGTCATGGTCTCGGTGGTGGTGAAGGTCTTGGACGCCACGATGAACAGCGTCTCGGACGGGTCGAGGTCGGCCGTGGCCTCCCAGATGTCGTTGCCGTCCACGTTGGACACGAACCGGCAGGTCAGGGATCGGTCGCTGAAGGGGACCAGGGCGTCATGGGCCATGGCCGGGCCCAGGTCGGAGCCGCCGATGCCGATGTTGACCACGTTGGCGATGCGCTTGCCGGTGTGGCCCGTCCACGTCCCGCTGCGCACGGCGTCGGCGAAGCGGCCCATGCGGTCCAGCACCTCGTGCACGTCGGGGACCACGTCGCGCCCGTCGGCCACGGTCTCCTGGTCGGCCGGGGCCCGCAGGGCCACGTGGAGGACAGCGCGGTCCTCGGTGACGTTGATGTGCTCGCCGGCCCACATGGCCTCGATCCGCTCGGCCAGCCCGGCGCGGCGGGCCACGGCCACCAGCAGTCGCACCGTCTCAGCGGTCAGCCGATTCTTGGAGTAGTCCAGGTGGAGATCGGCGGCGTCGACGGTCAGGGAATCACCTCGGCTGGCGTCGGCGGCGAAGAGATCCCGCAGGTGGGTGGCGGAGATCAGGCGGTGGTGGGCCACGAGGGCCTGCCACTCGTCGGTTTGGGAGATCCGGACCGGCTGGATGGGCATGGCGGGCTTCTCCCCAGAGCGGCGGGTCCGGCAATCACCGGATCAGACCGGAACCGTATCGGTGCCCAGGGCGTCGAGGTCGGCCGCGGGGAGGGTGGGGCCCGTGGTGAGTAGGTTGTGATCCCGCTATGGCGCTCGCCGGCCGTTCCCCACGTCGTGATGGGGGCCGGAGGCTCTTGGCCGCCGGGATCATCATCACCCTCGTCGTGCTGGTCATCGACGCGTCCCTGAAATCCCGGTCACCGACGGTGGCTCCCCGCATGGCTGCGTCGGCGTGGGTGGACAGGGTGCTGCCCATCATCGAGGCGTCGACGACCCAGGGCCAGGAGCTCCAGCGCCTCCGCATGTCGGGTGTCAACACGTCGGCGTCGTCGATCACCACCCAGGTCGGCCAGGCGGCGACAGCGGCCAAGGACAGCTACCGCCAACTCAGCGCCCTGCAAGTCCCGGATCAGCTCGTGGGAGCCGCCGGGTTGCTGGAGGCCTGCCTGCTGGTGCGTTCCCAGGCCGCGGCATCGATGGCCCAGGCGCTCACCAAGGGGTTGGCCAATGACGCCCCCTCCGGCGGCGATTCCCAGGTGGGCGCCCTGACCGCTGTCGGCCGGGACTTCCAGATCTCCGATCGCGCCTACCAGCTGTTCGCCCAGCGCCTGCCGTCGGTGGGCGTCAAGGCTCCGTCGTCGTCGTGGGTCAGCGACCCCACCCAGTACGACGCCGGCAACCTCCAGGTCTTCCTTGCCAGCCTGCGCAACGCCAGCGCGGGACTGCCGGTCCACCAGGTCACCATTGCTCAGGTGCTGCTCAACCCATCGCCGTTGAACACCGCCGGCGGGGTCCTAGTGCTGATCCCCACCAACCAGGTGTCGGTGTCGGTGGTGGCGGCCAACACCGGCACGGAGCGTGAGAACCTGTTGAGCGTGCAGGCATCGATCTCCCCGTCGGCCGGCAACGCCGTGTTCAAGCAGGTCATCAGCCTGCCGCCGGGCGCCGCCTACAACGCCCAGCTCGGTCCGCTCAACCCGCAGCCCGGTGCCGTCGTCACCTTGACGGTGACGGTGACCCCGCCGCCTGGTTCGCCCACCCCCGTGACCACCAAGACGGTCACCTTCATGACCACCGCTCCGACACCGAACACGTCGTCGACGTCCACGCCAGCCACCGGCAGGTAACGTCGGCGTCCCGCAGGGTGACGGCAGAGGAGGGTGACCATGACGATCGGATGGGTGCTGCCCGGAGGGGCCAGCCTGGCCTCCGTCCAGGTGGGCCAGATCGATGCCCTGATGGCCGCCGGCCAGGGGCCGGACCTGATCGTCGGCACCTCCGCCGGTTCGCTCAACGCCGCCTGGATGGCTGCCGATCCGACCCGGCGGGGGGCAGCGGTCCTGCGCGAGCTGTGGTTGAGGGTGAGCCGGCGGGAGATCTTCCCGCTGTCGCCGGTGACCGCCGTGCTGGGCGCCCTCGGACGGCGGGATCACACCGTCAGCGACCGGTCGTTGCGGCGCTGGCTGGCCGATTCCCTGCCCTGTCTGCGCATCGAGGAGGCTCGTATCCCGCTCATCGTGGCGGCCACGGACCTGGCCACCGGGAGGGCAGAGCTCCTCCGTCGGGGGGACCTCCTGGCGGCATTGGTGGCGTCGTGCGCGGTGCCGGGGATCTTCCCGCCCGTGGAGATCGACGGCAAGATGCTGGTGGACGGGGGCATGGCCGCCGACGTCCCCATCGCTCCCCTGGCCGCGGCCGGGGCGGATCGCATCTACGTCCTGCCCACCTTGGGCCCGGTCCGTCCGGGCCGACCCCGGGGGGCGCGTGATGTGGCAGTGCGCTCGTTGGGGATGATGTTCGGCAACGCCCGGGAGAGCGAGATCGTGGCCTGCGCCGACCGCCACGAGGTGTTCGTGCTCCCGGTTCCTCCCACCGACGGCGTATCCCCCTTCTCGTTTCGTCACGGGCGCCGGCTGATGGACGAGGCGCGGGATCTCACCGAGGCGTGGCTGCCCGTAGCGCGCCCCGTCGAGCCGGGGCGGCCAGTGACTGAACGCCGGGAGTCAAACTGACCCATTTCCGAACGCGGCCGCTCCCCGCCCGCCCACTACACTGGGCCAGCCCACGGGCGCTCGTAGCTCAACGGATAGAGCATCTGACTACGGATCAGAAGGTTGGGGGTTCGAATCCCTCCGAGCGCACCAGAAGAGCCCAGGTCAGAGGCTTTTTGGTTGAGATGCTTGAGGCGGCGGGCGGCCTGTGAGAACCTAGTGAGAACCAAAGCGGTTCTCACGGAGGTGCGGCGGTGCCCACGAAGCCCGAAGGCGTGTATCAGGACAGTCGGGGAGGCTGGTACCTGAAGGTGACGCTCGGCCGGGACCCCTTGACCGGACGGCGGGACCAGATCACCAAGCGGGGCTTCCGGACGGCCACGGAGGCGGGCCGGGCCCGGCGGGACCTGCTCGCCCAGCGCGACCGGGGTCAGCTGAAGGTCACCCCCGCAGGGACGACGGTCGACGAGCTGATGGACCTGTACCTCGACGGTCTGGACGCCGACGGTCGGCTGTCCGCCAAGACTCGCTTCGACTACCGCCATGCCACCGACGACTACATCCGCCCCCATCTCGGGAGCAAGCGGGTGCGTGACGTCAGCCCCGAGGCCGTGCTGGCGTGGCAGCGCAAGCTGACCAAGGGTGGGGGGACCAAGGCCGGCAAGCCACTGTCGGCCAATTCGGTCCGCCTGGCCAGGGCGCCGCTGGCGGGAGCGTTCAAGCTGGCAGTAGCCGCGGGCATGGTGGCCGTCAACCCGCTCCTCGGTGCTCCCCGCCCTCGGGGGCCTCGCTCGATCCCGCGGCACTGGAGCCCGGAGCAGGCCCGGCAGTTCCTGGGGCTGATGGAGGGGGATCGGACGTGGCCGATCTGGGCCTTCCTGCTCGGTGCCGGCCTCCGGGTCGGGGAGCTGGTGTGGCTGCGGTGGTCGAGCGTCGACCTCGATCGCCGCCACGTCCGGGTGGTCGACTTCGTGTCGACCTTGGGCCACGATCTGGTCGCCTCCACCGGCAAGAGCCGCGACGCCGTGCGGACCATCGACCTCGACAACGGGCTCGTCAAGGTCCTTCGAGCCCAGCGGTCGTTGCAAGCTGAGGAACGCCTCTCGGCGGCGGCATGGGTCGACACCGACTACGTGTTCACCAAGCCAGCAG